>JBCKZH010000107.1:0-12304 GCA_038919385.1 Vicinamibacterales bacterium
GAAGGCATCGGGGAAAGGATTGCCATCGGCGACGATTCACGAGATCCACACCGATCGAGTCGGACGCTTGCTTGTCGCAACAGCCGTCGGCACCTTCTACAGGAATCAGGGAGAGGAGCACTTTCACGCGCTCGGCCGCACCCAGACGGTGCGGGGCATTGCTGAAAGCCCATCGGGAATCGTATGGGTGGCGGACTCGGCGACGGGCTTCCGGGAACTGCGCCGCGACGACGCCGTACGACCCACCGGTGAAAAAGGCAACGGCTCTCGCCTGTTGTATGACTCGAAGGGGAACCTTTGGGTGGGAACGTTCGGTCAGGGTCTGTGGCGTGTGCCGGTCGCGGAGACGGCTGCACCGATCCAGAGAACGACCACGATAACCGGTCTCTCGGCAGATGGCGTGATGGCGCTCCTGGAAGACAGGGACGGCAACATCTGGGTTGCCACGAACGATGGTCTGAACCGGTTCACGCCGCATCGTGTGACCCCGGTCCTGAACCTCGGTGTCATCAACGGCCTCGAGGCGACGCCGGATGGGAGCCTCTGGGTCGGGAGCATCAATGCTCTCCTCGAGTTCCCTAACGGCGCCGTGCGGCTGCGGCGCGAGCTCCGGCACTTCGACGGGACGGCTCCGTCTGCGATGCATGTCGGTGAGGACGGCACCCTGTGGGTCGCGACGAGCCGAGAGGTGCTTCGTTTCGTCAACCGCCGATGGTCGGTCGTGCCGATGTCTGGACTTGGATCTCGGCAGCTTTCGTCGATCACATCGATGACCTCGGACGCCAACGGCGGCGTCTGGCTGTTCGATCGCGTGCATGGTCTCTTTCATTGGAAGGATGGCCGCCTGGCACCGGCCGCTCTCCCTCCGAGCCTCCAACATGCTCAGATCGTCTGCTCGTTGACGGACAGGAGCGGCGTGATCTGGTTCTCGTTCGCGGACGGGCAGGTTGCCACTCTGGCCGGCGGGGGCGACGTTCGGGTCTATGGATCTGCGGACGGGTTGGACGTGGATGTGTTCCGGGCGATCTACGAGGATCGGGCCGGCGTCTTGTGGTTCGGCGGCAACGACGGCCTAACCTGGCGCACAAACGGGCGATTCGGGACTCTTGGCGCAGCGAACGGTCTGCCGCCAGGGAACGTGATCTCGATCATTCAGGACGACATCGGTGTGTTCTGGGTGGGCCTGGAAGGCTCCGGCATCGTCCGGATAGAGAAGCACGAGTTCGAGAAGACGCTCGCCGACCCGTCGTACCAGATTCAATCCGCCTTTTTCGACAAGATCGACGGCTTTGCGGGGGCACCGCGCTGGTTCGGAAACAGTACTGTCGCGCGCAGCAACGATGGCCGTTTGTGGTATCTGAGCGGTCGGGGTGTGACGATCGTCGACCCGCGCATTCTGCCGGAGGGGCCTGGCGCGATCGGCGGCGTTCGTATCGATGGGGTCGTTGCCGCCGGCCAGGCAGTCGCCGTCGGATCGCAGACGCTGTCGCTGTCGCAAGGGGAACAACTGGAGATTCAGTATTCGGTGCCCAATCTCACCTACCCGCTGCGAACCCGGTTTCGCTATCGTCTCGAGGGGCTCGACTCGGATTGGATCGAGGCAGGCACCGCGCGACGGGCGATCTATACCAACTTGCCGCCACGGCCGTACCGCTTTCGAGTGCA
The DNA here is from genome assembly GCA_038919385.1 of Vicinamibacterales bacterium. GTDB lineage: Bacteria > Acidobacteriota > Vicinamibacteria > Vicinamibacterales > UBA2999 > 12-FULL-67-14b. The sequence goes on from JBCKZH010000107.1 coordinate 1,666, forward strand.
GGCGACCAACAACGAGAGCACGTGGCCGGAGTCAGGTGTCGTCTGGGAGTTCTCGATTCCGCCGAAGTTCTATCAGACCACGTGGTTCCTGGCCATCGCCGTTCTAGGTCTGGTCCTGTCGGTCGGCGGGATGTGGCGTCTCCATCTTCGGGGCGTTCGCAAGCAGTTTCTCGTATTGCTTGGCGAGCGGGCGAGGTTGAGCCGGGAAATTCACGATACGGTCCTTCAAGGGTTGTGTGGTATAGGGCTGCAATGCGACGTCATTGCCCACGACGCGACCCTGACGGCCCCGGCGATGCGCGAGCGGCTGCTTCGGCTCCGCAACCAGGCAGAAGAGTACGCGCGCGAAGCGCGGCGTTCCATCATGGATCTGCGCTCTCCGAAGACGAAACGCAGCGATCTGGCTGAGGCGCTGCGGCAGTCGGGAGAGCGCGTCATCGGCGGCGGCAACGTGCGTCTCAAGGTGACCGTGAACGGGGCGCCGTTCGAAAACGCGACCGCGGACGAACATCTCGTTCGCATCGGCCGGGAAGCGCTGACCAACGCCATCCACCACGGCCAGGCCAGTGAAGTCCGCATGGATCTGCAGTACGGGGAGACGTCGCTGCTCCTCAAGGTGTCCGACAATGGCGACGGTTTCGACGCCGACGCCGTCCAGGAACCCGAGGGTCACTGCGGATTGACGAGCATGAAGGAGCGGGCGGAGGCGGTGGGTGGCACCTTGAGGATCAGAAGCACCCGCGGACGTGGGACGGACGTCGAAGCCAGGGTGCCGAAGCATCCCACGGCATGAGACTTTCAGGACGAGACTCTGACGTGCTCCCGCACATCCGTATCTTGTGCGTCGAAGATCATCAACTAGTCCGTGAAGGCATCACGCTGATTATCGACCGGGAGCCCGACATGAAGGTTGTCGCGGCGGCAGCGACAGGTGAGGACTCGGTCGAGTTGTACCGACGGCATTGTCCGGACGTGACGCTGATGGATCTGTACTTGGGATCGATGACCGGCGTCGAGGCCATTCTCGCCATTCGGAGTAAGGACGCAGCGGCGCGCATCGTTGTACTGACGATGTCGCAGGCCGATGAGGATATTCACCGGGCGCTGCAGGCCGGGGCGGTGACTTACTTGCTCAACGACACGATGTCGAGCGATTTGATTCGTGTGATCCGCGAAGTCAATGCCGGCGAGAAGCCGGCCATTCGCTCCGATTTGAAGGCGCGTCTGGTGGCACGCGCCGCAGGCCGAACCTTGACTGCCCGCGAGATTCAGGTCGTCGAATTGGTTTCCCGGGGGATGCGAAACAAGGAGATTAGCGCGGCGCTGGGCATCAGCGAGGAGACCGCCCAGGTTCACGTCAAGAATATTTTTGCCAAGCTTCGCGTTCGGGACCGGACGGCTGCCATGCGCGTGGCCTTGCAGCGCGGCATCATCCACATTTCGTAAGGGAAGAGCGGCGGCTCCTCGCCGGAAGCCTCCCGGCAAGGAGCCGCCGATCATCGCCAACGGAATCTTACGCCCGGCTCACCACCGGATTCTCGTCGACAGCTCGGCGTAGCGTCCCCAGAAGACCCGTCGCGGCAGGCCGTAGTTCGTGCCGAGCGTCGTGACTGCGGTCTCGACGGTGTCGCTGTTCATCAGATTGAACACGTCCAACTGCAACCGGAGTGACACCTTGCGCAGGGTGATGTCCCGGTTGGTGCTGACGGACAACAGGTTCTGCCGTTCGAGGAAGCGCTCGCCGGGCGTCGCCAGCGGCAGCGTAATCGAGGACTGATTGAGCTGCGGGATGACGAGCTGGCCGACCTGGGCTTCACATCCGACACAGGCAGGGAGACCCAATCGGGCCATCACATCGGGACCAGGGTAGCGCGTCGTCCGAGTCACGACCCAGGCAACAGGATCGGCGGTGCCGTCAAAGGATTGAAACGAGGTGCTGACATTGAATCCGTAGGGCAGCGGATACGTGCCCGACAGTTTGAACACGCCGCGGAAGGGGGGCAGCCGACATCCGTTCATGCAACCCGTCGGGTGGTCCAGAATCGGTCCCACGCGCCGGTCGTCCGGTAGATCGAGCGCAACGCCAGCATGGCGTCGGCACCGGCCGCGCGCCACCGCATCCCGACGCGCTTCATCCGCTGTTGCACGACGTGGCTGACCGCGCTTTCGACGGCGCCGCTGCCGATCGCATACCCGGCCGCGCGGAAGGTCTGGTACCGCATCCGCGCGCGATTGGTGGTGAGATAGCGGGCGAGGTCGTCGACCAGCCGCCGTTTGATCGCGCTCCGCTGATGGCTGCCCAGAAATCGGAGGCCGTCAATCACGTCGTCGATACGATCGGTCGCCAAGCGATCGAGTTGGGTCGTGCGCCAGGCCGCCGCCTTCTCGGTGCCCTCGCCGTAGAGCCCTCGTGCCACCGCGCTGAGGTGCTCGTCGGCGTGATACCAATCCAGAATCTCGACGCGGTCGGGAAACAGCGCCGCCGTCAGGTTCCAGATCCACGGCGCGCCGTCCCCGAGCACGACCACGCGCCGGTGCCCCGCCCCGAGCGCGGCCGCCTGCGGCCACACCTGCGCCGCCAACGCCTCGGGCGTGCCGCGGACCGCCACGACCGATCGGCGGGTCAGCGTCCCCCGCGTCGGCGTCACGACTCGGTCGGCGGTGTCATAGAGGCACGCGAGTTTCACTTCCTGCCAGTGCTGGTCGACGAACACCATCCCGCCGTCAAGCCCCACCGTCAGCGGCCCCGCCGCCACAGGAGGCGCCGGTTCGGGATCGGCCGGGGCCGCCGTCAGCTGCGCGGTCGCGCGCGCGCCTTCGTCGCGGACCAAGGCTTGGATCTTCTCGGTGCTCACGCGGACGCCGACCATCCGCCCCAGCAACTCCGTGCTGGCCGTCTCGTACGGATCGACAACGCCCGCCAACGTCGCCAGCGCCTGCAGCGCCGGTGTGAACCCTTCGGCATCGACGCCCAACTCGCGCAGCACCGGCCACGTCCCGCGCTGACACGCGCCACACTGTCCGTAGATCACCGTCGTCTCGACATCGTGCCCCGGCAGCACCGTATGCACGCGGACCGGCCGACGCTCCCGAAACGCCCGCGCGCCGCCGCACACACACGAGCCCCTCACGCCCACGTGCTCCGCCCGGGCCGTGAGCGCCACGCCCAACGCGCCGCGCAGGAACGCGCCCGCGCGCGTGCGCAGCCATGTATCCGCTTGCTCACCGCACCCGTCCTCGACGACCGTCTCCACAACTCGTCGGCCAACGTCTTGGCCAACGCGTTCACCACTTGGCAGAATTCCTCACGCGTGGTACATCTCTCCATGGTGTCCTCCTCGATCGCCGCCCGCGATCGATTGCTCACGTTCAATGCAGGAGGACACCTTTTCTTCTTTCTGGCAAATCCCCTAAGATCACATTAATCTTGCGCCCGATATGCACCGCGGAAGGGGAGGTTGAGGTCGATGCCGCTTTCGGCGTCCCGTCCGCCGGCGTGGTTGCAGAACCTGAACGTGTTGGGATCGTCAAGCGAGTCGCAGTCCACCAGGGCCGTGGGGGATCTTGATCGCGGTCACCGACGGGTTGAAAGGCATGAGCAAGGCGCTCGGCGCGGTGTTCCCCGCCACCACACTGCAGACGTGCATCGTGCATCTGCTGCGACACAGCCTGGCGTTTGCGAATTGGAAGCAGCGCAAGCCGATGGCGGCGGCCCTGCGACCGATCTACACCGCGGTGAGTGCCGAGGCCGCGCTGATCGCGCTGGACACGTTTGCAGACGGCCCGTGGGGCCTCTAGTTCCCGACGGTCGTCGCGTCGTGGCGCCGCGCGTGGACGCACGTGATTCCATTTTTTGCGTTCCCGCCCGAGGTGCGACGCGTGATCGACACCACCAATGCGCTCGAGAGCGTGAACGCGCGTGTGCGCAAGATCATCAAAACGCGCGGGCACTTCCCGACCGACGCGGCCGCCACGACATTGATCTGGCTGGCCCTGCGCAACATCACCGCCGCGTGGGTGCGCGCGTCGCCGGCCTGGAAGCCCGCCATGAACCAGTTCGCGATTCTCTACGAGGATCGCTTTGTGGCTCCGCAGGCGTAGTATGCTCGCGGCGGCCAGACGCGCACTGAAGAGGGCATGGACGCTGCCGTCCCTGTGGACGCACAGAACGCGCCCACACGGACTTGGAAAACCGCCAGAACGCGGTTTCCCACAAGCGTCCACACCCATCCTGCGTGTTGAGGAGAGAAGAAGACAGACGAACGGAACGGTGAGTCGCGAAGTTCAACCACGCCCCACACACAGAAAACCTGACACTCCCCGCCGGGGCGTACTTTTCGGCGAGCCCGCTCATGATGCCGTCGGTGTACTTGTTGAGGCTGAACTTGAGCGCGGTCTTACCCGTGCCGAAGACATCGTAGACCAGACCGAATCGCGGCGAGATGTCGAACCAGTTCGGTAGGTCTTTGTGTTCCGAGAAGCTTCGGAACCCTACGAACCGGCCACCCTGGATTTCCGAGGCGGGCACACTGGCATTGAGCCATTCGAAACGTATGCCGCCGTTCATCGCCAGGCGATTCAGCGTCCAGGTATCCTGAACGAAAAGCGCGTTGTCGTTGTCGGTCTGATTGATGTTCCAGATCGGCGTGTTCGATACCAGGACCGTGGCCGGGACGCCGTTCTGATACTCCTGGTCCAGGTCCCCGTTCTTGTCCAAGCTGTTGGTGACATTCCCCCAGTTACTCTCCCAGCCGAGTTTGAAGGCGTGCGAGCCGGTCACATACGACAGCTTGGCCTGATACAGAGACCGCTTCTAATAGCTGCCGACCACCCCGGCGCTCGCTCCCGTGCGCGTCCCGAGGACGCGGTCCACGCGACTGGCCTGCGCATACCACTCCGGCGTAAACGGATCCTTCTGGATACCTTCCTGATACATGTGCGTGCGGCTGATGGGCCGGGTTCCAGAACCCACCTCTATCATCACGCGGCTGCTCGGCGTGGAGGTCCACTTGACCTGGCCGATGTACGACTGGGGGTACACACGATGGACGGAGGCCGTTTCAATGTCGACGCCGGCGGCGTGGTCGTGAAAGCGTTCTTTGAACGTGCGGTCGAAGTGTGAGTTCAGCTTGTTCCAGGAATTGACCTGCCATGTCAGATGCATCATGGCACTTTGAATCCGGTTGTCGTCGACCCCGGGCCGGCTGAAGTCGGGCGTCCCCGTCTGGCAGCTTATAGAAGCTGTCGGCGACGATTTCGTCGACCACCCAGTTCCGGTAGGCCGTGAAAAACCACAACTTGTTCGTCATGAGCGGGCCGCCTCCCATGACGTTGACGTCGTAGTCTTTCGTGTAGCGCCCTACCGTGTTCAAGCCAAGATCCCGCAGTCGCGGGCTGAGATTGCTGGACTGCCAGCCCTGGCTCGCCGCCATCAGATAGACCGTACCGTGGAACGAATTGCCCCCTTGCTCGGGGATCATGTTGACGCGAACGCCGCCCCGCGGCGTTTCCGCCAATCCCGTCGCCGTGCTGAACGTGATTTCACTGAACGCCCGGTCGTTGTAGTAACCGAAACAAACTCCGTCGCAATCGGCCGACTGGATTGAAATGCCGTCGATTGTGAGCGTGTTCTGGCGGGTGTTGGCTCCGTAGACGCTCAGATACGTTCCTTGCATCGCGCTTCTGGATCCGATCTCGAGGACCGTCGTCCGGACGGCGGGCACAAGCGCTCCCTGGCCGCCCATCGTATTGGCAATCGGTAGCACGTCCATCGCTTCCCGATCGAGCACCTGCTGACGCGAGGGCGCACGTCAGATTTGTGAGATGAGGTCACGCGGCCGCCGCCCTCATGGCTGATCGCCGTTCCCAGAAGTCCTCGAAGCGGCCGCTGAGCTTGCAGCAACGCCGCGCGATGATCGCGTCGGCTCCGGCCACGGTCCCGTGCATGCCGGCGCGCTTGCCGCGCGTCCCAATGGCCACCTGACAGCCCGCCTCGACGACGCCGGTGGAGGTGCAGAAGCCCTGGTCGCGGAACTCGGGGTCGTGCATACGGTTGCGGTTGCGAGTGACGTAGCCCAGGCATTGGCGCGCCTCGGCGTTGTGCTCGGCGTGGACGGCGAGTGCCCTGAGGACAGCGTCGAGCGTGCCTTCGTCCAGTTCGTCGCGCCGTTGCTTGGCCCACGCTTCGCCCAGGTCACTGCCCGCGCCGTCGATCGCCTTGGCGACCGTCCAGAGGTGCCCCTTGGCGTGGTCGAGGTCGACGATCTGGATGGCGCCGGGGACGTGCTCGTCGGCACGGTTCCAGATCCACGGGGCGCCATCGCCGAGCACGACGCGGCGCTGGGCCTGGTCGAAGCCGCGCCGTTGTGCCTCACGCGCGACACGCTGGGCGAACGCCGAGGAGGTCTCGTCCGTGTCACGCGTGGCCGCGCTCTCGATGGCGGCCGAGTCGGTGACCGACCCCGCGTCGCGTACGGGCGTGCCTTCGTCGTCGCGGCCGTCGGCGCTCCAGACCGTGACCAGCGTGACCTCTCGGGTGTTGGCCGAGCCGTCGGGCTGCTGGCCGTCGCGGCCGACGCGCTCCGACTTGCGCATCGGCACGCCGGTCCCATCCAGGCCCAGGTACAGCGTCGGCGCCGCCGGCGCGTCGGCCGGCGGTGGCTCGACCACGCACCGCTCGTCGACGGCGACCGCGCGTCCGAGCGCCTCGGCCGCCCGCTCGACGTGCGTGGTCGGCACGTCCACGCCGCCGAGCTCGTGCAAGAGCTCGTGGCCCTCCTCGAAGCTGACCATCGCGCCCACCATCCCGACCATGCGCAGCACACCCGGCGACCGCGACGAGCCTTCCAGGCGCCGCGCGCGGTCGCGCGGGCAGAAGCCCGCCTGACACGGCGCGCAGTGGTCGTCGGCACGTGTGCGCGTCAGCGGTCCGAGCACGCGGGTGCAGGTCTTGCCGTGCCGCCCGGCGTACCGAGCCGGCTGCCCGCAGACGCACGCGGCAGCCGGGCCGATGTGGTCGGACGTGTCAGCGTTGATCCGGTGCTCGACGGCGCGCGCCGCCACGCGCAACGCCTCGCGGCGCGCGGCCGTCTCGATCGCTGCGAAGTCCCCATCGTCGACGGCGCCCGTGCCTACGAGCGTTTCGATCGCGGCGACGATCGCGGCGTCGAACGCCCCGTGGAAGCCCCCTTGTTGGCGGCCTCTTGCGAGGTCGCCTCGGGCGTGTCCAGTTGGGCGTCGGCCCACTGCTCGCAGGCGTCCCAGAAGGCGTCGACCTGGGTGCGACACGTCTGGCCGGCCTCCACCTGCTGGCGCAGCACGTCCGCGTGCGTGGCCGCCACGTGGCGCGATCGCGTCTGGCCGCCGACGACCCGCACGACGCGGTCGTAGGGGCCATGCCGCGCCGCGGGCCGCTCGGCGCAGGCACAGCCCGGCTTGTGGCACTTCAGGTACTGGACCGAGAAGGTCCCCCGGCGCATCGGCTGGGGCTCGGACAGTACGCGAGCGAGGTGACGGACCGCGGCAGGTGTCGCGTGGCCTTCCGGCATGGACCCTCCAGTCTTTGCATTATGATCGTGCAAAGGCTAGTGCGCCGCAACAGTGGAAGCGCGCCGGCCACCACTCCAGTGACGTGCGCCCTCGATCTCCCTAGAACTTGTAGATCGCGCTCAATTCGAACTGGCGTGGGGGCAGAATTCCAGTCGGCCGAAGGAAGTTGGGACCGGAGAGCGCAGTCAAGCCGGTGATCGTGTTCACGTTCAGGAAGTTGTACATGTTCAGCCTGACGAGTGCAGTCTGGCGAGTAGTGAGACGGAAGTTCTTCTCGACGCGGACGTCGAGCAAATTGATGTTCGGTTGGCGTCTGGCACCAATGGGCTCCACCCTGATCGTGAGCGAGCGAATTTGTTGACCACCCGCGACTGATACCGTCCTGGCGAACGGGGTGCCGCTCCGATGCTCAAAGTTCGCGGACACCAGCATTCCCTTGGGCAAGTTATAGGCGCCGGAGGCCCTGCCGAGCCATTCCCACGTGTTGTCAGCGGCGAAGATCTCGCCGTTGGGATCGTAAGTGTTGACGCCGAGCGTCAATCCGCCGCCGGCATTGTTGACCAGCGGCTCGTTCCGCTTGGTCGCCGAATAAGACACCATGAACTGCCAACCCCGCGACATCCGCCGACTCGCCGCGAGTTCAAAGCTTCGATAGCTGTCGTTGCGCCTCGGATCGTTGATCAGCATCACTTCCTGGAATGCCACACCTGCATACGCGGCTGGATAGTCCCAGTACCCGATGGTGGTGCCTGGTTCGTCCCCAGTATCGGCCCGACCATCAGGCCCTGGGTCAGCCGTTCTGACAGGTAAGTTGAAGACTTCATATGGGCGCTTGTTGTTCTGCAGCCTGTAGGAGTTCGTGTTGCGTGAGTAGAGACCTGTCGCCCTGACCCCGAAGTTCGGAAACAGCTCATGTTCGAATTGCAGGGACACTTCGTCGGACATCGGCTCGCGCTCGTTCGGATTCGGGACCCCGTTGGCCGGCGAGCCCCCGACCTGCAGACTCGTCGAGACGTAATCGGGTCCGTTCGGATTCAGATTCACCTCGCCCGGTTCATAGAGCTTGTTGCCGTTGAGATCGCGCCAGTTGTAAAGAATCGACTGTGCTACGTTCGGATTCGCTTGCTGCAGCTCATCCATCATCCGCATGTGAGCGTATTGTCCCCACCCGCCCTTGATTACGGTCCTGCCGGTGCCAAATATGTCGAAGGAGGCGCGAGTCCGAAGGACGAACGGCGTCCAGATATTGAAATCGATCCGATCGAGGCACTTCGCCGGGGCAATCACACTGGCTGGACCCTCGGCGGCGTCCCTGCACTGCTCAGGAACCCAGCCTCGGTCGTGGGCGTACCGCGCTCCGAGATTGAGTGTGAGTCGGCGCGCGATTGTCCAGCTGTCCTGCAGATAAAGCCCAAGGTAGTGCCTCAGGTCCTTCGGGTCGATCGGATAGTTGTAGGCGAGGAGTTGGAACGGGACGCCGTTCCGAAAGATGAGCTGGTGATTGAGATCGGCGCCCCGTGTCTTCCATGGCCGATCGCCGCGCTCCGACATGAAATGCGCTCCGGCCTTGATCTGGTGATTGCCTCCGAGTACGTCGGGCTTGAACCAACTCAGGCTCCCCTTGCCTTCGAGACGCCTTTCGATTGGGCTCTGTCCGGCGGCAGTCGATAGTCCGCTGACAAGTGATGTCAGCTGGTCTACGGTCGCCACCTGGTCGGAGAAGCCTGTATAGGTCGACGTGAATCCCCAAGCACCAATGAGGAGCGACGTAATAAGCGAGCTGGTCGGCTGCGACTGCAACTCAACCTTGCCACTCCAGGCTTCGTTAATCTGTCGACTCCTCGAGTTCCAAGGGACGAACTGACTGACGCCGGTGACGTCGAGCTTCTGGGTCCACTGGACGAAACTGTCGATTCGGTTCGAACGGTTCAACTGGTACGAAACCTTCTCTGTCGAGAACGTCTGTCCTCTGAAAGTCGTCGCCGCAGTTCCATCCGGCTTAAAGGCGTTCAACACCTCGTCGACCTGCTTGCGCGCCCGAGTCGAGTAATAGAACCAGACACGGTCCCGAAGGATGCGTCCGCCGAGATCCCCGCTGACGTCCCACCGCTGGTCGAGTGGATTACCGGAAGCCAGCCCCCGCGCCCTCAACTCATCTGTCACATTGTTGCTCTGCAGGTCGCGCGTCGTCTGAGCCCAGAAGAGGGTCCCGTGAAAGTCGTTGCCGCCAGTCTTGAGGATTGCGTTAATCGAGACACCCCGCGTGGGAATTTCGGCATCGTGGCCGAGCGTCGTAATATGTGCTTCTTCGAACGAGGCGTAGTCCCAGAACTGGCCGCTCTGAGTCCCAGACTTTGGCGAGATCGCCGTGACACCTTCTATCATCTGCCACGATTCACCGTTCTGGCCGAACGCGCGAAATACGGGCACAGCGTTGATCGTGCTGCCGCCGACGTCGAGATTTGGCCGGACCCCAGGGGCCTGCGCCATGAGGCCGATGATGCCGTTTCGACTGGTTGGAAGCAGTTCCAGCGTTTCCTTCGTGAGTTCCGTTCGCGTACTCGTTGAGGTGACGTCGACGATCGGCGCTGCCCCGGAGACCGTGATCGTCTCCGCCAGGGATCCGACCTTCAGAGCAATGTCGATACGAGCCGCGAAGTCAACTGTGAGACGAATGCCTTCCCGCCTGACCGACCGGAACCCGTCGAGGCTGTAGTTCACGTCATAGGTCCCGATCGGCAGCGGGGTCAGTCGGTACTCACCGCGTTCGTCCGTAACGACTGCGAGTTCGCGCAGTTGCAGAGACGGACTCGCGGCGGTGACCGTTACGCCCGGCAGCACAGCCCTACTCTCGTCCGTCACTTGGCCTATGATGCTGGCGCTCCCCTGCCCGGCCGCCACCTGCGAGGACCCGGCGATGGTCGCGAGGATCAAACAGGCCGTCACGACCGTGCGCAGCACAAGACACCCGTCCGCGAGTGAACGTTTCATCTGAATCTCCTCCCGCCAGGCAACGAAACTTCTCCCACGGCGCCATGTATAGCACCATGCATGTCAAAGCGCAAGGTAACTACTCAGCAGGCACAAGGCA
>JBCKZH010000108.1:0-12199 GCA_038919385.1 Vicinamibacterales bacterium
CGACTCGCCCGAGTTCATCGCGCAAGAAATCGCCGCGTGGCAACGCTCCGCATCGCAGCCGCTGGGCGGTGCGCCCTTTCTCTTCCAGGGATCGGAATGGCGCGGTAGCGAGGCCGAGAAGATCGCCGAGCATAACCAGTGGGTTTCATATGCGTATGTCCTCGCCATGGCCGCGCGCCACCGGCAGGCGCTGAAGGTGCTCGACTACGGAGGCCACTTCGGCTACTTTTACCGGATCGCGCGCGCGGCTCTCCCCGGCGTCGCTTTCGACTACCACTGCAAGGAGTTGCCCGGCATGGCTGTCGAAGGCCGGCGGTTGTATCCCGAAGTTGCATGGCATACCGACGACTCCTGCCTCGACGCTCGATACGACCTCGTCATCATGAGTGGCGTGCTGCAATATATCCCTGAGTGGCGGGCGCTCGTGCGACGCGCTTCACGATCGGCGTGCGACAGCCTCTTCATCACGTTCGTCTCGACGGTCCGCGGCGTGCCGGGGTACGTGGCGGTGCAGCGCATACGGGGCGCGGTCGCGCACTCCCAGGTGTTGAATCGCGACGAACTCCTCGCGACGGTCGCGGCTGAAGGCCTCGCGGTGTTCCGCGAATTCGTAGACTACGAACATCCTCGCATCGAGCATGCGCCCGAGCAGCCCGTCTTTTCGGGATGGCTGTTCCGCCGCGATCCTTGACACGCGTCAGTCCCGCGCCATAATGTCGACAAAGTCCATGAAAGGTCGACGCAGCGTGAGCCCCTCAACCTTGGTCTATCGGGTAGGCTCCCTGGGCGACACGCTGGTGTCGATGCCGGCGATGGCGGCCATCCGCCGTCTCTATCCCAACGATCGGCTCGTGCTGCTGACGGCCAGTCACCCGGACGACTCCGGACGAGTCTCCCCCTGGTCCATCTTGAAGGAAACAGGCTGGTTCGAGGATGTGATTTTCTACGATCCCCACCGTGTCTCTCTTAGGGAACGGTGGCGGGCTCTCGCCCACGGGCTTCGCGTGCGGCGGCGGGGCTTCGATCGCGTGTTCTCTCTGGCGCCGCCGCGCTCGTCCACGCAATTGCTACGGGACGCGTGCGTCTTTCGCGCCCTGATCGGCGCGCGCCACTACCATGCCGGCGTTCGCGCGGACAATCCCTCCAGGCACCGGGGCGTCCGGCTGCCTCGAGTTGAGCGCGAAGGGCTGCGACTGCTCAGAATCGTGGATCCCAACGCCGGCGCCGAGGCCCTCGACAGCTTTCGACTGTCGATCCCCGCCTTCGAACAAGCCGACTCACGCCGGCTGCTCAGCGAGCTCGGGGTCAAGCCAGGCCAGGTGTGGCTCGGCATCGGCCCCGGGTCGGGACGGCCCGCCACGACCTGGCCTGCCGAACGGTACGGAGCGCTCGGACGAGCGCTGCTCGAACGATTCAAGGACGTGGTGCTGCTCGCGATCGGCGGACAGCAAGACCGGGCGCTGTGCGATCAGCTGTGCGCCGGATGGGGACCGCGAGCGCACAACCTGGCGGGACATCTGAGCGTCTACGGGTCGGCCGCGGTGTTGTCGCGATGTGTGACGTTTGTCGGCAACGATTCCGGTCCCATGCACCTCGCTGCGATGGTTGGAACGCCGATCGTCGCGGTGTTCAGCGCCAGAAATTCTCCGGGGCAGTGGGAGCCATTTGGCACCGGTCACATCGCCTTGCGTGAGCAAACCGAGTGCGCGGGCTGCCTGCTCGAGGACTGCGTACACGAGGCGAAGAAGTGCCTGACCCGAATCCAGCCCGAGTCGGTCCTGGCCGCGGCCATCACGCTCATCGAATCGCACCGACGCGTGGCGGCCGGCCAACGCGATCCCACCGTTCCCTACCTGGTGTCGTCGCGGCTCGGATGACGGACGACCACAGGGCCAGGTGGCTCGGCTACCACGAGGCGTATCGCGTCGCCGGATCAGCGCCGTGAACACTCGCGCGTCGAATGGGCTGCACGATGCGCCGGCGTCCGTGCCCGCTGCCTGGACGGATTCCAGTTTTGCGTCCCTCCTCCGTGAGCATCCAACACTTCAGGGCCTTTTGCGCTACCTGCCTGCCGATCCGGCCACGCCCGTGTTCGAAGGCCAGGGTGCTCTCGATGCGCTCCAATCGTCGTACAAATGCCGCGGCTATGGGCACATCTTCTACGCGCTGGTTCGACTGCTCAAACCAACGCGTTGTGTGGAGATCGGACTCCTCCAGGGCTTCAGCCTGCTCACCGTGGCGTCTGCGCTTAGAGACAACGCCGCCGGAACGATTCACGGCTTCGACCTGTTCGACGCCTACCCCTACCGCCACGCCGACGAGCGGCAGGTCTCGGCACAGATCGAAGCCTCCGGGTTGGGGCGATGGATCGGTCTGCATACGGCAGACGTCTTTCAGGTCCACCGGCAATTTGATTCCGTGGACTACCTCCACGTGGATGTCTCCAACACCGGCGACACCTACCGCAGGATTTTCAAACAGTGGTCGGACAAGGTCACACAGGTGATGCTGTTCGAGGGCGGCAGCGCCGATCGGGACGAGGTGGCGTGGATGCGCCAATACGACAAGGCCCCAATCGTGCCAGCCCTTGATGACCTTCAGAGGACCTACCACGGCTGGACGATCTCGGTGCTGCAGCCGTTTCCATCGCTGACCGTCGCGCTCAATCGAACGGCGCTGGCCGTGCCGGATCGGTCATGAGCCGTGCGGATGACCTGACCGTCCTGTTGACGCTGAAGGACCGGGTCCCGTTCACGTTTCGGTGGCTGTCGTATGCCGACCATGTCGCCTTTCCGTTCAAGGTCCTGATTGCCGACGGAGGCTCGGACGACGCGATCGAGCGAGCCCTTGCCGACCCGCACCGTTACCCGCGCGTCAACGTCGAATACCGTCGCTATCCATGGGACGCGACCTACGCCCACTACTACGCGAAGCTCGCCGACGCGCTCGCGCGCGTCACCACCCCATTCGTCGTCCTGGCCGACAACGACGATTTCTTCATGGTCAACGCGCTCAACAGCGCGGCGCAGTTCCTGTCGGACAACCCTGACTACGTGGCGTGCGGCGGCCAGTGCGCCGTGTTTTGGGTGGCGGCACCACAACCGGATGGGCACGACGCCGCCGTCTACGGCGAGACCGTCGACTGGAAGTGCAGCAGCCCGATGCACTCCGAGATGGCCGGCACCGCGAGAGGGCGCACCCGCGATCAGTCGCTGGAGGCGACCGACTTCTTCTATGCCGTCCATCGCACCCACCTCTTGAGGCGGCACTTCGACATCGTCCGGAGCTTCAATCCGCGAGACCTGTTTCTCATGGAGCAACTCGTCGGTTTCCTGACGGTGATTGCCGGCAAGACGCGGCAGATGGAGATGCTGTACATCGCCCGGCAGCAGAATGCCCCGAGCAGCAGCGGCGGTGTGCATCAGGAACAGTTCGGAGGCTGGTTCGATCGGATGCTCGTTCCCACCTGGTCGGAGGACTTCGCGCGATTCGTCGATCTTTCGTCCGAAGCCCTCGCGCAGGCTGATGGGATCTCCCTGGACGAGGCGCGGCGGGAGATTGTGGCGTCGTATAAGATGTGGGTTGCGCCGTCGCTGCTGGGGGATCTGCTGGAGGAGCCCAGCGTAACGCCGTCGATGCCGATCGTGTTACAGGTGGTCAGACATCTGGTGCGGCGACCTCGAACCAGTGCGATTCGAAGACTGGCCCAGGCCCTCTACCGCCGGACGCGATGGGTCTCTCGCGATCTGGTGCGCGGTACGGAGTTTCGCACCAGGCGGGCAGGAGATTCCTCGCACCAGTTCAGGCCCATCTACGAATTTCTGACGGGCCGTCACGGCGGGTGAGGAAACGCCGGTAACCCATGCGTATCGTCATTACCGGTGCCCTGGGCCACATTGGCTCTCGCTTGATTCACAGCCTGCGGCCAGGCGATTTCGAAGAGGTCATACTCTTCGACAATCTCTCCACGCAGCGCTACTGCTCTCTGTTCGATCTCCCCACGGCGGTTCCCTTCCGATTTGTCGAAGGCGATGTTCGCAGCGCAGCCCTGGACACCCTGCTGGACGGCGCCGCGATCGTCGTTCACCTCGCCGCCGTCACCCACGCGGCTGCCAGCCTGAGTGACGAAATCGAAGGCGTCAATTTCGGAGGGACGGTGCGGATTGCGGAAGCCTGTGCCCGAGCCGGGTGCAAGCTGCTGTTTCTGTCGAGCACCAGCGTCTACGGCGTCAGGGATGGGACCGTGGACGAGAATTGCCCCGTCACCGACCGTCGGCCGCAGAGTCCCTACGCAGTCAGTAAACTCCGGGCAGAGCAGATGTTGCAGACGATGAGTGTGAATTGCGGTCTACGGCACTTTGTCGGGCGTTGCGGCACGATTTACGACACCTCAGCTGGCATGCCGTTCCATACGGCAGTCAACAAGTTCTGCTGGCAGGCTTCGTTGGGTCAGCCCCTCAGTGTCTGGCGGACTGCGATGGATCAGGTGCGTCCCTACCTGGACCTCGACGACGCGGTTCGGGCGATCCGTTTCGTGATCCGGCGCGACCTCTTTGACGATTCGGTGTACAACGTCCTCACGCAAAATGCCACAGTCCGCGAGGTTATCGATCTCATCCGAGAGGTCATTCACGACGTCCAGGTAGAGTATGTCGACTCGCCGGTCATGAGTCCGCTCTCCCTCTCGGTTTCAGCCGAGCGGTTCCGGAGTCAGGGTTTCGAATTCCGCGGGAATCTGCGGTCCGGAATCCGACGAACGCTCGCGCTCCTCAGCGGGTTGCGCCAGACCCAGCCGATCCATGGCCATCACTGAACCACCGCGATCGTGCCGGGTGTGCGCCGCTGGAATGGCCCCGTTCATGACGTTCGGCCGAATGCCGATCGCCAACGGCTTCCTGACTGAGGATCAGATTCCGTCTGAGTACTTCTTCGAACTGGCGCCTGCGTTCTGCAGCGAGTGCGGGACCTTCCAACTGCTCGAACAGCCGGCGGCGGAGCGGATGTTCCACGGCCAGTATCCGTTCTTCTCGAGTTCGTCGCTGCACATGCAAAGGCATTTCAAGCAGTTTGCGGACCTCGTCATCAGCCGAATCCTCGCCGGACGTCGCGACCCATTCGTCGTGGAACTGGGCAGCAACGACGGGATCATGCTTCGGCATCTGAAGGATGCCGGCTATCGTCATCTGGGCATCGAGCCATCGGACAACGTGGCCAATCTGGCGCGATCGCGGGGAATCGAGACGATCAGCGAGTTCTTCGACCAGGCGCTTGCTGCTAAGCTCCTGACCCAATGCGGCCATGCCGACGCTATAGTGGCTGCGAACGTCATGAGTCACATCCCAGACATCCATGCCGTCGGCGCCGGTATCACTCGTTTGCTGGCGCCCGACGGCGTCCTGATGTTCGAGGATCCGTACCTCGGCGACATGATCTCCCAGGCCTCTTACGATCAGATCTACGACGAGCACGTGTTCATGTTTTCGGCGACGTCGGTCGCCTGCGCCTTCGCGCAGCACGGCCTCGAGCTGATCGACGTCCTGCCTCAAGGCACCCACGGTGGGTCCATGCGCTACGTGCTGGCCCGAACGGGGAGTCATCGCGTCGCCCGAAGCGTGGCCGACCTGCAGGAACGGGAGCGGCAGCAGGGCCTTCATCAACCGGCCACCTACGATCGGTTTCGACGAACCTGCGAAGCGTCACGGTCGGCGCTGCGTGACCTCCTCTCGACGCTACGAGCGCAGGGCAAACGAGTGGTCGGCTACGGCGCGACCTCGAAGAGCACGACGGTGACCAACTACTGCGGGATCGGACCGGAAGAGATTGAGTTCATCAGCGACACCACGCCGATCAAGCAGGGGAAACTCACGCCCGGCACGCACATCCCGGTGAAGCCCCATGAGGCCTTTTCCCAGAACCTGCCGGACTATGCGCTCCTGTTCGCATGGAATCATGCGACGGAAATCTTTGCCAAAGAGCGAGCGTTCCGATCCGCGGGCGGCAAGTGGATTACCTTCGTGCCACACGTCGGGATCATCGACTGATTCCACGTTGGGCCTTGAGTTGTAGCCGGGCGCGCCCTTGGTCCGATCAGGAGAGGGCAGTCTGTTACGCTGCGAGATTACGTTCTTGTGATGTAATCGAGAGAGCGAAGCTTTACTTTTTTGGCTGGATGGTCGTCCTCGGGCTGCGGCGGCAGGAGTGTTCGGCTCAGCCACGACATGCGGTTCCAAGCTATGACCTTTTTAATCGCGTGATCGAGGTCGGGGACTGCGCAGGAGGATCTGCAGTTCATGACGCGCGCGCGGTGCCGTCGTTTGGCGTGTGGTCGCCTGAAGGCGAAGCCAAGGACGCCCGCTACCATGATTGGCGGGTGCTGAAGGGGCGCGTCGTACTGGGGATCAACCACCGGCTCGGACTGTCACTCAAAGCCCCCCGCTCTGGTCGCCGGCCTTGGCTGTCTTCATGCTCGCATTGGTCACATCGATTCGAGGCGCGCGCGGGATTTGACCCGCTGACCCTGCCATGGCGCAACTGTTCACCGGTCCCGTCCTGGTAACAGGCGGGAGTGGATATCTCGCGTCCCGTCTCTTATCCAAGTTGGCGGGCAAGTGCGGCGAACTCCGCGTCCTTTCGCGTCAGCCACCCGTCGCCGCGCCCATGCTGCGTTACTTCGCCGGGCACCCGTCTGGTGATCCCGCGATCCTGCGCGACGCGACCCGCGACGTCGAGGTGGTGTTCCACCTGGCCGGCCAGACCAGTCTCACGTACGCGCGGCAGCAGCCCTCGGAAGACCATGACGCAAACGTCGAAGGCCTGCGGCGTCTCATCGAGTGCCTCGGTGCCGGCCGGCGACCGGCCGTGATCCTGGCGGGCACCGTGACCCAGGCCGGGCTGGTGCGTGCGCCGTTCATCGACGAGTCTTGGCCGGATGCGCCCATTACGAACTACGACGTGCACAAGCTCGCCGCCGAACGGCACTTGGAAGCGGCCTCCGCATCTGGCGTCGTGCGGGGTGTCACGTTGCGACTCGCCAACGTCTACGGGCCCGGCCGCGCCTCGGGCTCAGCAGAACGGGGAGTGCTCAATCAGATGATTCGAAGGGCCGTTGGCGGAGCACCGTTGCGTGTCTACGGGCCAGGTGACGAAGTCAGAGATTATGTCTTCGTCGATGACGTCGTGTCGGCGTTTGTTGAGGCCGCGCGGGAGGCCGGGGTGCTGGCAGGACGGCACTTCGTCATCGGCACGGGCGCGGGCCGCACCCTGACCGAGGCGGCGCGGCAGGTGGCAGCGGCCGTACGGCAACGCCTGGGCCTAACGGTCGCGGTTGAGCACGTCGAGCCGTCACCAGGGCAGGAGCCGATCACTCGGCGGAGTTACGCGGTGGATGCTCGCTTGTTCCGGCGCCTGGCTGGCTGGCGGCCGCTGGTGGATTTTGAGTCCGGCGTCGACACGACAATCAGATGGTGCCTGTCCGGCGCGGATGCCCAGGGCCGGCCGGCACGCCCATTCTGATGGGCACTCGTCCGTCCACGATGATTCTGGGGATCTCGGCCCTGTACCAGGACTCCGCCGCGGTGCTGGTTGCCGATGGCAAGATTGTGGCCGCCGCCCAGGAGGAGCGCTTCACGCGCAAGAAACACGATCCTCGTTTTCCCACCAGGGCGGTGCAGTACTGCCTGCAGGAGGCTGGGCTCACCGCCTCCGATCTCGATTACGTTGGCTGTTACGAGAAGCCGCGCGCCAAGTTCGAGCGCCTCGTCGAGACATATACGGCGCTGGCGCCGGCCGCCAGCGCTTGCATGCGGCGGGCAATCTGCTGATCACCGGATTTTTCAATCTCGGCACGAACCAGCGCCTGACCGACATGAATACGGGATTCAAAACCTTCAGCCGCGAAATCCTCCAGCGCATCGAGCTCGGGGAAAACCGGTTCGGCTTCGACCCGGAGATCACCGCAAAGTTGTTGAAGATCGACGGCGTGCGGCTGTACGAAGTGCCGATTTCCTACCGCGCGCGGAGCCGCGCGGAGGGCAAAAAGATTGGCTGGCGCGATGCTCTGACGGTGCTCCGTTGCATCGTCAAGTATAGCTCGCGACGCGCGTCACAACCGAGATGACCAACCACGGACGCCGGGCGGCCGCGCGTTTCGCGGTCACGCTGCTGTTGGTTGCCGTGGCATTGTTCGCACAGCGGTACTACATTTGGGACGACGGTCATGCGCTGGGCGGCTCGGACGCGCAGTCATACGAAGCCATGGCGCTCGCAGCGCCCGCCATGCCGCCAGGACAGTTGGCTTTTCACGGCGCGCAAAGATGGGTGGGGCCGTACATTGTTGGCCTGATTGCAAACAGCCTTGGCACCGACGTGCGCGGAATCTTCCGATTGGCAAGCGGCGTGTGCCTGCTAGGCGCGATTTTGCTGATGCATGCGAGCCTGTTACGCATTGGAGTATCGCTATCGATTCATGCAATCTGTATGGCGATGTTCGTATTCCACTATTCGCTCAGATTCTATTTGGTCGCACCGGGAATGCTGCCGGACGTGTTCTTTATTTTTGGGTTGGCACTAACGCTTTACGGTCTTGCTTGCGGGCGCATCTGGGTTGTGCTCGCCGGAGTGATCTTTGCCGGTCTTGCGCGGCAGACGGTCGTGCTGCTGATTCCCGGGATTACGTACTACCTGATCCGCGGCGAAGGCTGGGCACCGCATTCGACTGCGCTCAAGACAGGGAATGCCCTTGCCGTGGCGATTCTCGCTGCATTCGTCTATATCGGCACCGGAATAGTGGCGGCGCCGTTCGCAGAACCTCCCGAGAACCTTCAAGCGGTTACGGCTTTGTTCTCTTGGCTCGCGGGTCCTAATTTTGCGCTAACGGATCTGCTCGTGTTCGCTGCATATCCGGTGGTTGCCCTGATGATTCCGTCGGCGATGATTGTTGCAGCATTCCTCCGGCTGGCGGGCGCTCACGCTGGATTGCGCTGGCCCGGGGAACTGCTGGGCAGCCTGCTGATGGCCGCTGCGATCGTCAGCCAGCCGTTGCTCGGCGGGCCGGAATACACCGGCAACGGCAACGCGATGCGGCTGGCTGCGCTAGGCCTCGCGCCGCTTGCGCTTGCCCTGGCTTTTCTGTTGAAGCACGCGGCATTCGATGAGGCGGTACGGGTCCGGACCTTGCCGGTGATACTACTGCTCGCAACGGGCTCGTTGCACTACAACTACACGCTGATCGGTCCGAGTGCGCCGGTCGAATTTGCAGCGATTCAGTTGACCATCGCAGGGACGTTGGCATGGCTGATCTTCTGGCGGTCCGGAGCCGCGCGCAACCGCTGTTGCGCAATCAAGAGCTGAAGGCTCTTAATTCTGTACGCCCAGCATGGGCGCCGTCTTGCGGGTGCAAGTCCCGCCGAAGGGAGACCATCCCAATCGATGCGAACCGCAACTGCGGAAGGGTGACCTTTCGTGGGAAGGGAAGCGGGGAGCGAAACGGCCGGGCACCTCGAAGGCAAACCGCCTCAGATGTCCAGACAACTCGTCTCGTGCCGATAAGACGCTCGGCAGATTCCTTGCTATGCGGATCTATTAAGTTCTATAAAGTCACTTAAACGACTATAATGTCTTTATTAGTCAGTGACTGAGAGGGCGAAGCTATGCGTGGCTGGCGCAATGCGGTGACGATGGGGACGCTGATGCTGTCAGCGGGCCTGTTACCGGGGTGCGGTAATCCACCCCCCGTGCGGGGAGCCTCGCCGAGCTACGACACCTTTACGCAGCGGCTCGTGCAGCTGCAGGCGGATCAGGATGGCAACGGCCGCATCGACCAGTGGTCGTACTTCGACGGCAACCGCCCGCTGCGTGGCGAGGGCGACACCGACGGTGACGGCCGCATCGACCGCTGGGAGTATTTTGACGAACGGGCGGCGCTGACGCGGGTAGGGACCTCGAGTCTGAACAACGGCATTGAGGACACCTGGACCTGGGTGGTCGCCGAGGGTGGCGAATCCCATATCGATCGCTCCCGCCGGCGCGACCGGCAGATCGACCGCCGCGAGTACTACCGCGACGGCGTGCTGGTGCGCGCCGAGGAAGACACCAACGCTGACGGCCGGCCGGATCGGTGGGACCGCTACGAGGGCGCCGTGCTTCGGCAGGCAGAGTTCGACACGACGCTGGCCGGCGGCCGTCCGAACCGCCGCCTGGTCTACGACGCCGCCGGGCGCTTCTTGAGAGTGGAGGCCGATCCGGAGCTCGACGGCTCGTTTGTCACGCTCAGCGGTGCGCTGCTGCCAGAAGCTGCTGAAGGAAAGAAACCATGACTCCTGCGTTCGTCCCTCCCATCGTTCCGCGCGTCTTAGCCTTCATGCTGCTCGTTGGGGGTGCGCCGCAACTCGCTGCCGCGCAGGGGGTTGGTGCGGGACCCCTGACCAGCACGCTCAGCGCGACGGAACCGGCCACCGGCGTGTTCAGTTGGGGCCGCGTGAAGATGGCGCCAGGATTCGTGCTCGACGAACTCGGCCAGGACCCCAACGTGTTCGACGAGCGTGACGATCCGAAGAAGGACTGGGTGTTCCGGGGCACGCCCGACGTCTCGCTGTTTTCTTCGGTGAGGTTCGCGAGGCTCTCGGCGTACGCCGGGTCGGAACTGGCGTACTACCACAAGTACAAGGGCGAGCGCTCGGCCGGCCGCGAGTACCGTGCCCGCCTCGACCTGCTGTTTGGCTTGCTGCACCCGTTCGTCGCGGCTGGTGAAACGCGGACGCGCGCCCGGCCGAACGGTGAAATCGACGTGCGCGCCGATCGCGTCGAGCGCGAGGCCGGCGGCGGCCTTTCGTATGACTACGGCGCACATCAGGCGGTCTACGTCTCGGCCGTGATCTACAACAACGAGTTTCGCGACTCGCGAGAAGAAGGCATCGAGTTGTCGACGGCACTCAATCGTGAGAGCACGAATTATTCGATCGGTGTACGGACCGACATCACGCCGCTCGCCCAGTTGACCCTGTCGGGCGCGTACCAGGAAGACCGGTTCGAATCCTCGCCGATGCGAGACAGCGACAACCGGATCGCGACCGCGTCGCTGCAGATCGCCGCGGAGGCGGTGCTGTCGGGGACCATCGGCGTGTCGTTTCGCGACTTCAAGCCGGTCGACCCGATTGTCACACCGAACCAGCTGGTCGGTGTCGAAGCGGCCATCACCTACCCGTTCCTCGAAATTGGCCGGCTGAGCTTTGGGTTCAGGCGCGGCCTGGAGTATTCCTTCGACGCGACCGAGGCGTACTACGAGGAAACCTCCGTTAACTTCAGCTATACCCACCGCTTGTTCGGCGAGGTCGATTTCCAGGCCCGCGGGTCGAAGTCCTGGTTCGACTATGGCTTTCGCGAGGGCAGCCCGGCCCGCCAGGACGCCCTCGAGTCGATCGCCGGCAGCCTGGGCTATAATCTCCGAAACCGTACTCGTGTCGCATTGAACTACGAAAACGCGCGACGGCGCTCTCCGGCGTTTCCCGAGCGAGATTACGATCGTAGGCGGGTGTATCTCTCCTGGGGCTACGCGTTGTAATCATGGTTAAAATGCTCACTTCGCTCTTGTTTCTCGCCGGCCTCGCTCCCGCCCTGCTCGCGCAAACCGCCGTAGCGCCGGCGCCGCCGGTCAGCCCGACGTACCTGGTCGGTCCTGCCGACGTGCTGGCCATCAAGGTGTTCAACGAACCCGACCTGAGCGGCAGCTTCAACGTCGACACCGACGGCACCATCACCTTCCAGTTTCTCCAGCGGGTCGAGGTGCGCGGCAAGACGCTCAGCGAGGTGGAGCAGATCATCACCACCGGCTTGCGCAATGGATTCGTGCGGAATGCTCAGGTATCGGTCCAGATCGAAACCTACCGCAGCCGCGCGATCTACGTGCTGGGTGAGGTCAGGGCGCCCGGCAAGTACACCATCGAGGGGCAAGTGACCCTGCTCGAAGTGATCGCCAAGGCCGGGTCGTTCACGCCGTCCGCCGGTCCTGAGATTATCGTGCAGCGCTACAAGGACGGCATGGCCGCGACCATCGCCGCCGCGCCGGCGAAGCCCGGCAGTGCCGACACTGCGGAACTGCTCCGCGTCAGCGTCGAAGATCTGAAGAACGGCCGCTTCACGGCCAACTTCCTGCTCCAGGACAGCGACACCATCCTGGTACCGGCTGCCGAGCGTTACTACGTGA
>JBCKZH010000109.1:0-12166 GCA_038919385.1 Vicinamibacterales bacterium
CACGCCGATCCGGTGCCGGCCGCGCACCACGAGCAACTCGATTTCGGCGCCGGAATACGTGGCCCAGAAGAAACACTCCTCCGGCCTGGCGCCCAGCCGGCCGATCACCGCTTCGAGAGCAAACCCCTCCCACGAGGCGCCTACCTTGGGATGCGTGTCGAGCGCCTTGGCGTCGGGCAGCCCAAGCAGCGTGTGCAGCAGGCCGCTGTCCCTCAGGTAGATCTTCGGGGCCTTGACCTGGCGCTTGCCCAGGTTTTCGTGCCAGCTCTGGAGCTGTCGCACCATGAAGGTCGCCGTCAGGATGTCGAGATAGCGCTGAACCGTCGTGTGAGCCACGGCAAACGCCCGCGCCAGCTCTGACGCGTTCCACACCTGCCCGTGATAGTGCGCGAGCATCATCCAGAACCGGCGTAGCGCCGGAGCCGGCAGCCTGAAGCCAAGCGCCGGCAAGTCCCGTTCGAGGTAGGTCCGAACGAGCTCCTCACGCCACCGCCGGCGTTGGTCACGCCAACTTCATCGACTATTGAGTCATTACCGCTCAATATTCAATGGCTGGCCGGGCTATCGCGACATCACGCCGAAGCGAGATGAGCTGACATCTCTGGCAAGACAGGCCATCACGCCACCAAGCCGCGCAGCCGTTACCTGACTCCGTAAGCAAAAGAACCAATTCAGCGACGAACAGGGGGGAGTAAGGCTGCGACCGACAAACAACGCCTGGCTCCGAAATATCGGTCGACACCAGGCATCTAGAACGCGACGACTAGTTCAACCGTGACGCTAGCCTGTTTCTTTCCGGCTGCGCGTGGGCCGATCCGGATATGCACGTCCATATCCAGTGAATTCAGAAATCGTTCAAGACGCTCCTGGCTAAAGCGCGCCAGCTTTCCTCGCATCAAGTCGGAGACATCTGGTGGAGCAATCCCGAGTACGTCAGCCGCACGACGCTGCGTCCAGTTCTTTTCTTTGACGATTTTCCGAATCACGCGCGCGAGCTCCGCCTTCGCGAGCCGCTCGCCCGCATCGGGCAGTCCCAAGTCTTCAAAGACGTTGCCGCTACCCGCTTCAATCTCGAGATGCTCTTCCTTCGCGCGCTTTGCTTTAGCCATCACTTTTCTCCGCGCTTTCGATAATGCTCGTCACCCTCACCGAACGGCTTCGCCCCATCTGGCGTCTCGCCGTACTGGACGTCAAGTAACGCGGACCCGAACACGTCTTTCACGTCCTCCGGCAGCCCGTCGAGACTCTTCTTACTGCCCCCAACCCACTTGAGGGGCCTCAGGGGCGGTTTGGAAGGTGCCGACACGCAAAAATGATAGCAGTTCTGCTATCGCCAGTCAAAGATCGGGGTACCGTGGTGCCGGTCACGAGCATGCTTCGCCAGGCGAGCTCGCCACACCTTCGGCGCTCGCCCTGGAAGGTCGCCCAGACGAAGCTTTCGCACCCACCCGAATCATGTTCAGCGGAGCGGCTTGAGATCCTCCAGCAATCGGCAGGCCGAGCAGCGCGTGCAGCAAGCCGAACCCGCCAAGCTCGTGGTACGCAATGCGTCCCGCGAGGGTCTCCGAACTCTGCCGAAGAAGGCCGGGCGAAGCGCTGCCGAGCGCCAGAAAGCGCCGCCACGCCTTCGGCTCATCCACGAGCACCCGCAGTGTTGAAAAAATCTCGAGGTCGAACACGCGCGACGGGCCTCGAGCGCGGGCCGCGCATTACGGACCGGTCCGCCGATTCCTGGAAGGCAAGCGCGTCGTCACCGGCGCCGGCGGATCCATCGGAGCGGAACTGTGCCGCCGCGAGCCCGGCCAGCTTGCTCCTCCTGGACCGCTACGAGAACAGCCTGTTCCATATCCACAACGAGCTCGCCAAGGGCCTGGGAGACGTGGAACTCCATCCAGTGGTGGCCGATATCACAGACGCCAGGCGAATCGACCAGGTGTTCGACGCCATGCGCCCACAGGTGGTGTTTCACGCGGCCGGGTACGCGCCGCAGACGGTGATGGAGAAACGAGTGATGCGTGAATCTCAAGTGGACCGAAGGGTGGAACACCTTGCGACCTGTCTGTCCTCATGGGTCTCTCGGTGTCGCCGGGCATCAAGAAGGCATCAAGACAGGGCCCAGGCCTCTGGTCTGACGTTCGAACGCTGCGAGGCAAATCATGAGCGACGTAAAGGTGACCGTTGGTGGCGCCATTGAAGACGAAGACGCGCTGGCCAAGTCGCTTGGCCGCGACTACAGCAACGTCCACGCCGACGTCCAGGCGTTGACGTCCGCCGGCCTGACACCCTGAGCCTGGCCCCCTGGCCGCCGTCAGGCGAGACTGTCCGAGTAATCGGCGCCAATCAGTGTCAATCGGTGGCCTAGGCGACGAGTTCCCGCAGCACCCTGGGATGCTTCTCGGCGACCTTGATCAAAGTCCGCGCAGCCGCATTCGGCTCACGCCGACCCTGCTCCCAATCTTGCAGCGTCCGTACCGATACTCCCAGGAGTGTGGCGAACTCCGCTTGGGTGAGACCGGACTTCTCGCGCGCTCGCACGATGCCGTACGAATCGACACGGAAGCGCCGCCCTACCCGCCCCGCCTTGATATCGCGAATGCCCTGAAGAATCTCCTGACCAATAGTCCTGGTCTTTTCCCACTTCGCCATCTGCTTCTCAGTCATCCTCGAACACTTCCCCATAATACGGCATTGCCGTATTCACGGACAACCGACGGCGTCAAAAAAGCAGGCATTCTTGTGATAAGAAATGCCTCTCCCCCTCGGTCAGCTTCGCTATTCTGAAAACTCACGCCCCAGAAGAACTTCTGATCGCGCTTCCGAGCGCTTCTCTGGAAACGCTTCGCGCCGTCGTTCGCATCCTGGAGCCCTACAAGATCCGCATCACCACCCTGCCCAGGCTGCACGACTTGATCGGCGCCCGGGTCGAAGTAGGACAAATACGCCAACTCAAGGTGGAGGATTTGCTTGCCAGGGATCCCGTGGGCCTCGATTACGGCCCTGTCCGCCAATTCCTGGAGGGCAAGCGCGTCGTTGTCACCGGCGCTGGCGGATCCATCGGCTCGGAGCTGTGCCGGCAGATCGCCGCCGCGCGCCCGGCAAGCCTGGTGTTGCTCGACCGCTACGAGAACAGCCTGTTCCATATCTACAACGAGCTCGCCAAGGGCCTGGGAGAGGTGGAACTCCATCCAGTGGTGGCCGACATTACAGACGCCAGGCGAATCGACCAGGTGTGCGACGCCATGCGCCCACAGGTGGTGTTTCATGCGGCCGCCCACAAACACGTGCCGCTCATGGAAGACAACCCGTGCGAGGCCGTGAAGAACAACGTCCGCGGCACCCGCATCGTCGCCGAGGCCGCGCACAAGTGGGGCGTGGAGCGGTTTGTCCTGATCTCCACGGACAAGGCGGTGAACCCGACAAGCGTGATGGGCGCGACCAAGCGGGTGGCGGAACTGATCGTGGAGGGTCTCAGCGGATCGGACACCACGCGCTTCGCGGCCGTCCGGTTCGGCAACGTCCTGGCGAGCAACGGCAGCGTGGTGCCGACGTTTCTTGCCCAAATCGCAAACGGTGGCCCTGTTACGGTGACACACCCCGAGATACGACGCTTCTTCATGCTGATCCCAGAAGCCGTGCAACTCGTGCTGCACGCCGGCACGCTCGGCGACCGTGCGCCGCTGTTTGTCCTGGAGATGGGCGAGCAGGTGAAGGTCGTTGATACTGACTGGCGACGGCGAGTTCGCCGAGCCTTCCTCACTCCCGAAGATTCTTCGCGTTCAGACATCGGCGCCGCAAAGCCACATCGGGTTGGCCGAGGCCATTGCCCGTCTCGAGGCGTTGGCGCTCGACGGCCGCGACGCCGAGGTGCTGCTGGAGCTGCGCGCGCTCGTGTCGGCCTCAACTGCTACCAGAACGGAACCGTCGCCGGCGTGAGCCCGTCGCTGCTTCAGAAACTCTGGCTCCCGGGCCTCGTTTTTGCCCTCGCCTGGGGAGCGCGACACCCACGCATCCCCGCCTCACCGATCCTTACCCTCCTGCTTCTGGCGCTCGCGATCGGTGCCCAACTGGTGCCCCTCACAGCCGACAGCTCACCGGCCTCAGCCCCCACGCCGCCGAAATCCTCAGCCAGAGGAGTCTCACCTTCAGCCTCGGTGCATCCCTCTCGTATCCCCTTTCGATCGACCCGCCACGCACGTGGCGCGGTCTTGGACCATTCTTCGCGAGCTTCGGCGTGCTATTGATTGGCACCGCTCGCGCCCTTTCGCGCGAGAGCGCGTTTGGCTTGTCTGGTGCATTCGCCGTTCTCGGCGCAGCCCTCGCGGTGGTGGGAATTGTCCAGAAGGCCACTTTCAACGGGAAGATTTACGGATTCTGGGAGCTCGTTCAGGGCGGAGCGCCGTTTGGTGCTCATGGGATTGGCCCTCGGATACTTTCTGGCCCTCGTGTCGCGCGGCATGCACGGCAAACAACCCGGTTTCAGAAACCTGGTGCTGTGGTTTTCAACCGAGGAAGCCAACCGTGCCTTGCTGACCGCCTTCGCGATTCCGATCGTGGCGCTATCGCTGGTGCTGACGATGTCGCGCTCAGGCATCATGAGCTTCGCGGTGGCACTGGTGATGGTGGCAACCGTAATGGTGCGACGACAAAGCGGCGCCTCTCGGCGGGCGCTGGCCTTGCCCGCGCAGTTCATGGCGATCGAGTGCAAAACGAGCGAGCGGGTCGACACCGGCGCGCTCACAGGCATCCGCAAACTGGCAGACGAGTACGGCGCCGCCGCGGTGGTCGCCGCGCGCGTTGTGTGCCGCACCGTGACGCCGTATCCCGTCGGTACCGATGTGACGCAGCAAGCCGTGCCCCTGTCTGCCGTCACGAACTTCGCGTCTGGCCCCAATGACGCCCCGGCTCGCCGTCGCTAGCGTCGCGGGAACGGCTTCTTCCCGGTGAAGAACCCGATCGGCCGATCGATCCCCGCGATCGCGTCCTGACATCCAACTCATCGGCCAGCGCGTCTGGTAAACTACGATCGTGCCAACGGTGACTTTGAAGGCTCACTGCTGCACAGGGGCGACACAAGGTTCACTTTTAGCCCCAGGCAACCACCATGATAATTACCGACAAGATCCAAGATTACGTCCAGAGATTGCCCGCTCCTCTCCAATCAGAGGTGCTCGATTTTGTTGAGTATCTTTTGTCGAAGGCAGGACGGGACATCTCAAGGGACGAGTCTGAATCGTGGTCGGATTTGTCCCTGGCATCTGCCGTGCGCGGGATGGAGGACGAAGAGAATCCGTCCTACACGGTTTCTGATCTGAAAGCGCTTTTTTGATGCAGCGGGCCGGGCAAGTCGTCCTCTTCCGGTTTCCACACGCCGATCTGCGGGAAGGAAAACTTCGGCCCGGCCTCCTGCTCGGCAAATTACCCGGTGAACACGGAGACTGGCTCATGTGCATGATTTCTTCCCAGGTGAGGCACTACATCCCTGAGTTTGACGAGATCGTCCATGAAGAGGACTTGGATTTCTCGACCAGTGGCTTAAAGGTCGCCAGCGTCATTCGTGTCGGGCGCCTCGCAGTTGTGGGAGGTGATGTTCTTCTGGGCGTCGTTGGCGAGATCGCAGTGGATCGCCTCCAGCGAATCAAGACGGCTGTGTCTCAGTGGCTTGAAAAGACGCCGAATGAAGGATAGGGGCCGGCCTGGCCCTGTGAGGGACAGCACTATCGACGCTCAACCCGCTCATCCTCACTCCACGACTTCCGCCCGCGCCATCCACACCGCCGGCAGGCAAACACGTTCTTGCCTGTGAACAGCCTGATCACCTTGTCCATTACCCGCGCACGAGCCCGGACGACATCAATCGAACCACACCGATCGCACAACATCCGCCGTTACCTGACTCCGGTCATACCTACAGCAAAACGCTCGCCAGCTCCCACCCCAGCTGACCCGTCGATGAAAATCCGGCTTCCAGCGTCAAGGAAGCCGGACGCGCCATCGAAAAGCTCAGCACCGCGGATTCCGCTTGCCTTGACGCCGCCTCGAACGACGGATTTGTAAGCAAAAGAACCAATTCAGCGACGAACAGGGGGAGTAAGGCTGCGACCGACAAACAACGCCTGGCTCCGAAATATCGGTCGACACCAGGGCTAGGTTCGGGAGTACTGGCTTTTGGCCGATTGAATCTCGAGCGCCCCTTCCGCGCCAACCTTCCGCACTCAGCGGAGTGGCTTGACGTCCTCCAGCAATCGCTCGAACGCAATGGCCTCGATGCCGGAGGCCATCTCAAACGAGTGGCGCCCCGCATGCACCACATACACGCGATCCTCAACGACAGCGGCCTGCTCTGCTGCGTCCTGGGATTCCAGAACATGGACGCGCTCACGCAGCCCACCCTTCACCCTCGCGCATGTGGTTCTGGCGTACCGCTCAAGGCGATGAAGTGGACCTGCTGCTCGAAACCGCTCCCGAACAGTTCGTGGCGATCGAGTGCAAGACGAGCGAGCGGGTCGACACCGGCGCGCTCACAGGCATCCGCAAACTGGCAGAAGAGTACGGCGCCACCGCGGTGGCCGCCGCGCGCACGCACATTCCTCGATGCCATTCGGCTGGGCGCCGGAGCGTTCAGCGACATCGGAAACGGTCGCGCAAGCGTAAGATCGTTTCCGCCATCGCCATGTCGGCGCTCGCGATGTTCCTGTTGGTGATGTTCGGGCTGACCGGAAGTTGTGGCGGTGGCCCGGCGGACCGCTCCAATACTCTCCTTCCATCGTCCTCTCTCGCCGCCGCTTCACGTCCGCCAGCGTAATCTCCCCCCGGTTCTCCTCGCAATCCCACGGAAAGTAGCGCCGATAAGAGCTTCAGCCCCGGGCGGCACCCTGCGCTGCCGGGGATGCGCTCGAGAAAATCGGTCCAACTCAACGCTAACTGTCAGAAAATATGCTATACTTCTGACACTATGGCGGAACGTCTCTCAGCCCGTATCCTGGCCGAGGTGGCTGCGTTACCAGAGGCCGCCCTGATCTACGCCAAAGGGCTCCTTCATCTGGGCACTGGTCCCGCCGTCGACCAGGCGTTGGCTCGGCTCGCACGCCGGGGACAGTTGCTTCGGGCGCGCCGGGGACTGTACGTACGTCCGGTTGAGACCCGATTCGGCCGGAGGACGCCCAGCGTGGAGGGTGTGCTCAACGCACTCCAAGCGGAAACCGGTGAAACGGTAGCCCCCAGCGGCGCGACGGCCGCACATCTCCTGGGTCTCACAACGCAGGTACCGGTGCGCACCGTCTACCTGACCTCAGGCCGGAGTCGCCGCCTGCGGTTCGGCGCCCAGACGGTGGAACTCCAGCATGTGCCGCAGTGGCAACTGGCCATGGTTGGCCGCCCGGCAGGCGAGGTGATTCGTGCGCTGGCGTGGTTCGGACGCGAACGCAGCGTCGAGCTCACGAGCCAGTTGGAACGCCAGCTGTCCAGGGAAACCGTCCAAGAACTTTCGGCTGTGCGTGGTCGAATGCCGACGTGGATGGCCGAACAGGTCAGTGCACTGGTGGCTCGTGCCTGATCCATTCTTTGCGCTGTCGCCTCCGGACCAAGCGGACGCATTGGCGGTTGCCGCATCCCGGTCCGGCAAACCTGCACACCTTCTCGAGAAAGACATCTGGGTCGTCTGGACGCTCCGGGCGCTGTTCGGTGCGCCCTTCGGGCACGACCTGGTCTTCAAAGGGGGGACGTGGGGCAGATTCGTCAACTCAAGGTCGAAGACCTATTGGCCAGGGAACCCGTTGGCCTGGACTACGCACCAATTCGCCAGTTCCTTGAGGGCAAGCGTGTCGTCGTGACCGGCGCTGGCGGGTCCATCGGCGCGGAGCTGTGCCGGCAGATCGCGGCCGCGCGCCCGGCAAGCCTGGTGCTGCTCGACCGCTACGAGAACAGCCTGTTCCATATCCACAACGAGCTCGCCAAGGGCCTGGGAGACGTGGAACTCCATCCCGTGGTGGCCAACATCACCGACGCCAGGCGAATCCACCAGGTGTTCGAGGCTGTGCAGCGATGGGGCGTGGAGCGGTTTGTGCCGATCTCCACGGACAAGGCCGTGAACCCGACGAGCGTGATGGGCGCGACGAAAAGGGTGGCGGAGATGGTCGTGGAAGGCCTCGGCCGGCCGGTCGACCACCACGCGCTTTGCCGCCGTCCGGTTCGGCAACGTGCTGGCCTGCAACGGCAGCGTCGTGCCGACGTTTCTGGCCCAGATCGCGAACGGCGGGCCCGTGACCGTGACACACCCCGAGATGCGCCGGTTCTTCATG
Organism: Vicinamibacterales bacterium; assembly: GCA_038919385.1. Lineage (GTDB taxonomy): Bacteria > Acidobacteriota > Vicinamibacteria > Vicinamibacterales > UBA2999 > 12-FULL-67-14b. The sequence continues at coordinate 8,298 of JBCKZH010000109.1, forward strand.
CTGATCCCAGAAGCCGTGCAACTGGTGCTGCACGCCGGTGCGCTCAGCGACCGCGCGCCGCTGTTTGTCCTGGAAATGGGCGAGCAGGTCAAGGTGGTCGATATGGCGCGCGACCTGATCCGGCTGTCAGGCTACGTGCCCGACAAGGACATCGCCATCGAGTTCACCGAGCCTTCCTCACTCCCGAAGATTCTTCGCGTTCAGACATCGGCGCCGCAAGGCCACGTCGGGTTGGCCGACACCATTGCCCGCCTTGAGGCGCTGGCCCTCGACGGCCGCGATGCCGAGGTGCTGCGGGAACTGCGCGCGCTCGTGTCGGCCTCAAGTGCTACCAGAACGCAGGCATCGCCGGCGTGAGCCGGGACTCGTCCTTGCCCTCGTCTGGGGCGCCGGTTCCTTCGGCTCGAATTACCCCTGGGCGTACACGCCCCTCCTGATCGCAAGCGCTGGACTTGGCCTGACCGGCTTGTGGCTGGGACGGCGAAGCCCTGGCCCCTCCGCACTTCTCACGCTGTGCCTCGCGTGCATCGCGCTGGCGGTTGTCGCGCAGTTGGTACCGCTCCCGACGCGCACGCCGATCTCGTCCTTGGTCGTGAGCTTCTGATAACCGGCCACGACTGGCCGCTGACCGGCCCATCCTGAAACAGGGCTACAATAAGTTGGAACTTCCAACGTTGTCCTGAAGGAGCCCGCCATGTCTCTGGTCACGGTCAAACCGAAATTCCAGGTCACGATACCGGCCAAACTGCGTGGACACATCGACCTGCACGAGGGAGACGTGCTCGATGCGGTTCTGGTCAAGGACGGTATCCTGCTGCGTCCCAAGGCGGTCGTGGACCGCGCGCTTGCCGCAGGGCGCGTCGAGGCCGCTTTCGCGAGCGCCGAGCCGTCTGCCGAGGATGCGCGGCGCTCCGAGGACGAGATCGTGCGCGATACGACCGGCGAAATTGCCAAGGCACGCGCTGTCGGACATAGCCACCCCGCGCCTTCCTCGACCGCCTGAGTTCCGGGAGATGAGTCGATCCGTTTTCAGTCGCACCGCCACCTCGTCCGCCCCCGGCAGAGCCGAGAACGGTGGCGGCGCGCTTGGACAACCCGGCCTCCCTGCCTGAGCTTTTCGCCGCGATCGGCGTCGACAAGGCCTATGGTGCGCCACGCCACTTGACCTGAGTTCCACCGAAACCATAAAATACAATAATATGAAATCAGAGGATCACAAGGCCATGACGGTTCAAGCGGTAAAGCTCGGCGCCAGCGGCCAGGTCGTCATCCCGAAGATCTTCCACGAGGAGTTGGGGCTGCGACCTGGCGACTACTTCGAAGCCCAGCTGCACGAAGGCACGGTCGTGCTGACGCCCAAGGTGCTGGTGGACAAGCGAGTGGCTCAGGAGATCGCCGCGAGCATGGAAGATTTCAGGAAAGGCAGGGTTGCCGGTCCTTTCACGGCGGCCGATGACATGATCGCCTCATTGCACGCAGATCGGACAACGCGTCGGATGAGGACGTCAAAACACCGCTAAATGCGCCTCCTGTATTCCCATCGATTCCAGCAGGCGTATAACGAGGCGCCCGCGGAGATTCGAAAAACGTTCGACACCAAGGCTCGACTCCTCGCCCAGAATCTTCAGCACCCGTCGTTGCACGCGAAGAAATACGATGAAGCTCGCGGTATCTGGCAGGCACGCGTGACGCGGTCGTGGCGCTTCTATTTCACCATCGAAGGCGACACGTACCATCTGCACACAATCATTTCCCACCCGAAATAGGGTCTCCGACCCGCCCTACGCCTGCCCTACGTGAGGGACGAAGACCACAGCGCGCGGTCAGCTGGACCTGCGCGAAATCACATGTGATGATCCATGCCACGGTCGTGCACTCGGCACACCTGTTCGCACTTTCAACGGGAAGATTTACGGATTCTGGGAGCTCGTTCAGGGCGGAGCGCCGTTTGGTGCTCATGGGAATCGCTGGTGCTGACGATGTCGCGCTCAGGCATCACGAGCTTCGCGGTGGCACTGGTGATGGTGGCAACCGTAATGGTGCGACGACAAAGCGGCGCCTCTCGGCGGGCCCTGGCCTTTGGTTACCTGGTGTTTCTCGTGATCGCCGTGGTGTCGTGGGTGGGCCTCGACCAGCCCGTTGGCGATTCTCGGAGATGGACATCAACAGCATCAACGAACGCCCGGCCGCGAGGCCCACAGCGACTATTTGCAACTGGCGGCCGAAGGGGGACTTCTCTTGGGCATCCCGATCCTCCTGGCCATCCTTGCCTTTTGCTGGGAAGTTCGTCGACGCCTGCGCGGTAACGGGGCTGGTGGCCATCGCGCTGCAGTCGATGGTTGAATTCAGCCTTCAAATGCCCGGGGAACGCTGCCATGTTCACAGTGGTGGCCGGGATCGCCATCCACGATGGCAGGCGCCTGTGATCGAAATGCTTCTCCCCCTCGGTAAGCTCCGCGATGGCGTTGTGCGAACAGTGCGGCTCGATCGATCTCGTCACCGGCAGTAGAATCCACCGATGGCGGGCGATGGGCTCGAACGGACCTACCAGTGGTTCCTGGAGCATCACTCCATAGCGAGAAGCGTCGGGGCAGGCACCCCATAACGGATGACTGACGACTCCGGAGTGCTTGGTCGGGTCAGAACAGCCGCAGCCCTGCGCGTGCTCTTCGTGCCGCATGCAATCAAGGCGATGGCTCGTCTGGCCGTGCTCACGGCATATGTCCCTGATCCGGCCCTGAACAGGAGGCGCGTAGTTCACCATGGCATCGCGAACAAACGGGACGCGAGGGTGCTGACGTTCCGGCCGCGGATGTGAACCCAGAGCCGGTGGCCGCTTGACACGATGCCACCGGGTCCATACGCTGAAACAATGGAAGTGCACTTCAGTCCGGAGCTCGAGAAGAAGCTGAAGAACCTGGCGGCGAAGACCGGACAAGCCCCCGAGCAGCTGCTCGAGGATGCGCTGACCGGCTACCAGACCTCGAAAGTGGCTGCCCTGGACTGGTCCCAATGCGCCGCCGTGGAGCGTGTGCCCGGGAAGGTCAGTGGCGCGTGGGTGCTTCGGAGCACCCGCATGCCGGTGGCGACCATTTTCGAGAACCTCGAAGCGGGCGCGAACCTCGACGACATTCTGGAATGGTACGACGGGCTGGAGCGCGAACAGGTGAAGGCCGTGATCGACTTCGCTGTGCGCAGCCTCGATCCATCGGCGGCTGGCCGGTAGTGCTCGTGCTGTTCGATCAGGGTACGCCTGTCCCCCTCCGCGAATTCCTCACAGGTCACACGATTCGGACGACCGCCGAACAGCATTGGACGACGCTTGCGAACGGCCTACTGCTCGACGCAGCCGAGGCCGCGGGTTTCGATCTGCTGCTGACAACCGACAAGAACATTCGCTATCAGCAGAATCTTGCCGGCCGCGGAATCGCGATTGTGGTGCTTGCGCAGCCACGATGGCCGATCCTCCGGATTCACGTTGCGGGCGTCATCGCCGCCGTGAACGCCGCCACGCCGGGCAGCTACACAGAAGTCGACATTCCAGAATCGCGCTGATCGCATCAGAGATCTTGAAATCGTCGCGCGGTTTCCAGACGGCGCGATTCGCGTGACACAGTTCAAGGAACTCGAAGAGGCGGCCGAATAGGGGCATGCTTCACGTGGCAGCGCGCGTGAGCGGGCTCCATACCATCCACACAGTCTGGATCGTCGGCGTCGTCGTGACGCTCGCATGGGCCTCCGCGCCCTTGCTGATTTCTGGCGCTGCGCTGGGGTCGGCGGGGTTGGTTCTGGGCCGGGGGCATGCTCATGGGGCTCGCTGCGATTGCCGCGGCAACGGGGATGACGTTCCTGGGAGGGTTTGGCGTGCT
>JBCKZH010000110.1:0-12064 GCA_038919385.1 Vicinamibacterales bacterium
CCAATCGATGCCAGCGCCAGCAGGCCCTGGAAATCATTCTGCTCGGCACGTTCGACGAGCGCCGGTATCAGGGACGAGGCGATCGGGATGTAGAGCGTGCCGGCGAGGATGTTCGCCAGAATCCGCGCCGTCATCGTGATTGCACCGCGCTCGCCGGTGCGCGGATGCACCACGGCGACGGTCGGCGGCGCCTTGTCGAGGCGCGCCATCAGGTCGCGCAGGCGCGTGTGCAGGTTGGGATACTTCGTGTTGCACGCGGTGCTGGCGGCGCAATCGGCGATCAGCAGGTCGAGCGCGCGCTGCACATCGCGCGGAAAGAACAGCGGCAGCCGCATGTTGGTCGGGGCGACGCCGTCGAGAATGGCCGAGCGGACGCGATCGCCGTGTTGGCGCAGGTAGACGAGGCCGGCGCGCGTGCCGTACGACCCGCCGTAGATGTTGATCTTGTCGTAGCCGAGAAAGGCGCGCACGTCATCCAAATCGTCCATGGCGATGGAGGTCGTGTACAGACGCAGGTCAGCGTCGTAGCCGGCCATGCATGTCTTCAGGAGCGCGAGGGTCTCGGCCTCGGTGCGGGCGAATGCCTTCAGCGAATCATCCTCGTCTTCGCAGTTCAGTGGATTCGACTTGCCGGTACCGCGCTGGTCAACGAGGACCATGTCGCGATCGGTGAGCACCTGCCGGAACATCTCGCGCAGGCCCTTCGCCATCTTCGCCGCGCCCTGACCGGGCCCGCCCGCCAGGAAGAAGAGGGGATCGGGCTTGGCATCGGCCCTGAGGGCCGGTAGCACCACGATGTTCAACTCGATCTGGCGCCCCTGCCTGGTGGCGCGATTCTCGAACACCTTGAGCGTGCCGCAGTAGGCGTCCACCGGCGTGTCGTCACCGGCGCACGGTTTCAGGCGGTCGGTGGCCTGGGTGTACTGCGCCTGGGCGCATCCGGCCAGCAGCAGGCTGAACAACGCGATCGGTCCGGCGAGGCGGTACACGGATGAGATTGTAAATGAACCTGCGGTTACTTTCTCCAGTCCGGCACCCGATCGTTGCCGGGGCCGGTGGTCAGGCGTTGGTAGCGGGAGCCATCGGGGGCCATGACCGCGAGGTCCCAATCCTCACCCGCGTGGTGCCGCGGGCTCACCGAGAGGGCCAGCGATTGGCCATCCGGCGACCAGTCGGGGTAATAGTGCCAGCGCGCCGGGTCACCGCGCAGCGATCGGGCGGTCTCGCCATTGGCGCCGCGTACCTGGATCACCGACGGCTCAGTCGCGAGCAGCACGTTGGCGATTGAGCGGCCGTCTGGCGACCAGGCGGGCCAGCAGGCGCCACCGCTGTTGTCGAGCGGGCGCGTGCGGCCGGTAGCCAGGTCCAGCACGTGGACCTGGAATTCCCAGAACTGGAGACGGGCGAGCGTCTGCGCGGCAAACGCCACCGACCGTCCGTCGGGCGAGACATTGGGCATCATCGCCACGCCGACAAAGTGCTTGGTGAGTCGATCCACGCGTCGATCGTTGAGCCAGACGCGGTACAAGTCGCCGCGCGAATCTCGCTCCGACATGAAGATCAGGCTCTGACCATCCGGCATCCACGCCGGGTCGTGATCGTTGGCCGCGTGATCGGTGACCCGGACGATGTTGCCGCCGTCGGCATTCATGACGTAGATGTCGTAGGCGCCGTTGCCCTGGTTCGACTTGAATGCGATGCGCGTCCCGTCCGGTGACCAGCGCGGGTTCTCGTCGCGATGGTCACGGCCGCGCGTGATCGGCACCATCGTGCCGGTCGCAAGGTTCAGCGTGTAGATCCGCGAGCGGCCTTGCGGATTGTCCGGCCCGGCGAGATCGGAATGAAAGACCAGTGTGCCCGAGAGACCCTTGGGAAAGGGCGCCACGACTTGCGGGATCGCCGCCGACTGCAACGAGGCGTCGGACAGGTCGGGCAGGTCGGGCGGGTCGGGCGGGTAGGGCAGGTGGACGAGCAGGGCGGTGAGCACGACGGCTCGGGCATGAGAAAGTCCCATGCCCGAGCGTAGCGCGAATGGAAGTAAGAAGTGAGAAGTTAGAAGCTCAGCCTTCACTTCTGACTTCCTACTTCTGTCGGCTCCTCAAGCGATGCCTCGCAAAGGATCCGAAGGCGCGCCTGCGCGACATCGGCGAGGCGCGTTTCACCCTCGACGAAATCATCGCCGGCGGGCCCGGCTCTGGCGCGATGGCTTCAGTGACGAGCGCCCCGGGCGCTGTCGCGCCGGCGGCGGGGGCCCATCTCATGCGCCGTACAGCGCCGAGATTGTGCCGACACCGGCCGCTGCGTTCGCGCGAACCCCCACGTTTCCGACCTTCACCTTCACGCCGGACGGTCGCGCGCTGATCTACGCGACCACGGATCCGGCGTCGCTCAAGACATCCGGCGAGCCCGCACGCTTGAGCGACGGCGTCATCCACGCCGTGGGCGGAAGCTCGCCAGGATCGGCGTCCGGCGCCGCGCAGTACGACATCTCCACCTCGGGCGCACTGGTTCTGCTGCGCGGCGGCGGGCTTGAAGCGAAGCAGACGCAACTGGTGTGGGCGTCGCGCGGCGGCACACTGGACCCGCTCCCGATGGCGGTGGCCAGCTACCTCGCGCCGCAAGTGTCACCCGACGGCGGGCGCATCGCGATGATGACGCCCCCGTGGGGAGTCTCGACCGCCGAGATTCGGGAAGGCATCGCGACCCCGCTCGTCAATGACGCTGTGTTCCCCGTGTGGACGCCGGATGGGACGCGGATGATCGTCGGGGTGCCGGGCAAGACCGGCAAACAGGATCTCTATAGCGTGCCGCTGTCCGGCGGGGCGCCCGAGCCGCTGGTCACCAGCGCCAACCTGCTCTGGCCTGGCAGCGTGTCGAAGGACGGCAAGTGGCTGGCGTATGGCAGCGACGAAGGGGGATCGGGCCAGGTCTACATACGGCCATTTCCGGGTCCCGGCCGGGCCGAGCGCATGACGCGCGACGGCGGAAGCATGGCAACGTGGGCGCCCGATGGTCGCGCCGTGTTCTACTGGGTGGGCGAGCCGACACGCATCATGCGAGTCCCCGTCGACACCAGCGGCGATCGCGTGAAGGTCGGAAGGGCCGAGGTCTTTGCCGCCGACGCTCAGGCCAGCCTGAGGCTCTCGGCCCGAGGACCCTTGTGATCACTCGCGCTATCATTTACTGTTTCCTAACGACCGCTATTCGCCCTCATTGAAGGAGTCCCCTGGTGGTCAAGATCAAGGTCAAGAACCCCGTCGTCGAAATGGACGGCGACGAGATGACGCGCATCATCTGGCAGAAGATTCGCGAGCAGCTCATCCTGCCGTATCTCGACATCGATCTGAAGTACTTCGACCTGGGCGTTGAGGTCCGCGACCAGACGGGCGATCAGATCACGATCGATTCGGCCAACGCGACCCGCCAGTACGGCGTGGCGGTGAAGTGCGCGACGATCACGCCTGACGAAGCGCGCGTCAAGGAGTTTGGCCTCAAGCAGATGTGGAAGTCGCCGAACGGCACCATCCGCAACATCCTGGATGGCACGATCTTCCGCGAGCCGATCATCTGCAAGAACGTGCCGCGCCTGATTCCGCACTGGGACAAGCCCGTGGTGGTGGCCCGTCACGGCTTCGGCGATCAGTACTGCGCCCAGGACTTCACGTTCCCCGGTGCCGGCACCCTGACCATCAGTTGGACGCCCGAAGGCGGCGGCGAGCCGATCTCGCGCGAGATCATCAAGACCAAGGGCAGCGGCATCGCGCTCGGCATGTTCAACCTCGACGCCTCGATTGAAGGCTTCGCGCGCGCGTGCTTCACCTACGCGCTCGGCCGCAATTATCCGGTCTACCTGTCGTCGAAGAACACCATCCTCAAGATCTACGACGGCACCTTCAAGAACACGTTCGAGCGCGTGTTCAACGCCGAGTTCAAGGTGCAGTTCGACGCGAAGGGCCTGACCTACGAGCACCGCCTGATCGACGACATGGTGGCGTCGAACCTGAAGTGGAGCGGCGGCTACCTGTGGGCCTGCAAGAACTACGACGGCGACGTACAGTCCGATACGGTGGCGCAGGGCTACGGCTCACTCGGCCTGATGACCTCGGTGCTGATGTCGCCCGATGGCAAGGCCGTTGAGGCTGAGGCCGCGCATGGCACGGTCACGCGCCACTACCGCATGCACCAGCAGGGCAAGCCGACCTCGACCAACCCGATCGCCTCGATCTACGCGTGGACCCGCGGGCTACAGTATCGCGGCCGCTTCGACGGCACGCCGGATGTGGTGGCGTTTGCCGAGAAGATCGAGAAGGTGTGCGTGGATGTGGTCGAGTCGGGCCGCATGACCAAGGATCTGGCCATTCTGATTCGGCCGGATCACCCATACCTGACGACGGAAGCGTTCCTGTCGACCATTGATTCGGAACTGGCCGCCCGAATGTAGCGCGTCGCGGATGGCCCCCGAATTACAGCCTCCGAGTCAATGGCGTTTGCGCCATTCACAAAGAGGTATCTGCATGTCGAAAATACGACTCTCATTCGGAATTCTCGCACTCACGGTGCTCACGCTGGGCTTCACCGCCGTTGGCGCCACCGCCGGCCAGGTCACCGCCATCAAGGACGGCTGGCTCGTCACCAAGCTGCACTCGCTGTTCGTTCCTGAAGATGCGCTGAGCGGCAGCAATATCGATGTCGACGTCAAGGCCGGCATGGTCACGCTGCAGGGCACGGTGCCCAACGCCGCGGCCCACGCGCGCGCCCTTGAGATTACCAAGGGCGCCGATGGCGTGAAGAGCGTCAAGAACCTGCTGAAAGTCGTCGCGACGAACTAGTACCGCGAGGGCGGGTCTTGACGTAGATTGTTGTCATGATCCGCCCGCGCAAACCCGTTCTCGCTCTCGTCCTGTTCACGTCGCTGCTCGGCGCTGCCGCATCGGCGCAGCAGGATGAGCGGGTCCGCGCGCTCGATCAGCAGATCGAGCGCATCTTCAAGGCCAACGAGTTTTCGCTGCCGCGCTTCGGCCCAGCGCGGTGGCTGGAAGGCGGCACCGCCTATTCCAGCGTCGAACGGGCGCCCGGCGCCGATGGCGTCTGGGACATTGTCCGCTACGACGCCGCGACCGGTGCACGAAGTGTCCTGGTCGCCGGTTCGCGGCTGACGCCACCCGCCTCACCGGCCCAACCTGTCCCACCGGCCCTCGCGATCGCCGACTACCTGTGGTCCGACGACGGCACCCGGCTGCTGGTGTTTACCAACTCACGGAAAGTCTGGCGGCAGAACACGCGCGGCGACTACTGGGTATTGCACCTCAAGAGCGGCGACCTCAAGCAACTGGGCGGCGGCGCGCCCGCCTCGTCGCTGATGTTCGCGAAGTTCTCGCCCGACGCCACTCGCGTCGGCTACGTCCGCGGCAACAACATCTACGTCGAGCGGCTGGCTGACGGCCGCATCACCCAACTGACCAGCGACGGCTCCGAGACCATCATCAACGGCACGTCCGACTGGGTTTACGAGGAGGAGTTCGGCGTTCGAGACGGCTTCCGCTGGAGTCCCGATGGCCGCTCACTGGCCTACTGGCAGTTCGACAGCAGCGGCGTTGGCATCTTCTCGCTGATCAACAACACCGATTCCCTGTATCCCATCGTCACGAAGATTCCGTACCCCAAGGCCGGCACGACCAATTCGGCGGTCCGCGTCGGGGTGGTGAGCGCCGGGGGCGGCGCCACGCAGTGGATCAAGACCGAGGGCGATCCGCGCAACACCTATCTGGCGCGCATCGGCTGGATTGATGCCAACACGGTGTCCATCCAACAACTCAATCGACAGCAGAACCGCAATGACTTCCTGACCGCCGACATCAAGAGCGGCGCGGTCACACGTGTCTTCCGCGACCAGTCCAAGAGCTGGGTCGACATCGTCGAAGAGGTGCCGTGGATTGAGGGCGGGCGCACGTTCTTGTGGATGAGCGAGCGCGACGGCTGGCAGCACGTCTACCGCGTGCCGCGCGAAGGCGGCGATGGACAGTTGATCACGAAGTTCGACGCGGACGTCACCGACATCTCGGGTTTCGACGAGCAGGGCGGCTGGCTCTACTTCCGCGCCTCGCCAGACAACGCCGGCCAACGCTACCTCTATCGCTCGAAGCTGGATGGCAGCGGCGCGCCCGAAAGGGTGACGCCGGCCACGCAGCCGGGCACGCATCGGTATGACGTGGCGCCTGGCGGCAAGCTGGCCTTCCATACCTATTCGCAGTTCGACCGTCCGCCGGTCACCGACGTCATTGAACTGCCATCGCACCAGACGCTGCGGGCGCTGACCGATCCGTCGGCGGTGGTCGCCAAACTGCAGCCGGTGTTGAGGCCCGCCGTTGAGTTCTTCCGCATCGACATCGGCGGCGTCATGCTCGACGGCTACCTGCTGAAGCCGGCGTCGTTTGACGCGACCAAGCGCTACCCGGTGATTTCGCATGTTTACGGCGAGCCTGCGGGGCAGACGGTGAACGACGCGTGGGGCGGCAACCAGATGCTGTTTCATCGCGCTCTGGCGGAGGCCGGCTACATCGTGCTCAGCGTCGATAATCGCGGCACCCCCGCGCCGCGCGGCGCCGACTGGCGCAAGGTGGTGTACGGCACGGTCGGCGACTTGTCATCGAAGGATCAGGCCGCGGCGATCCGCGCGCTGACGGCGAAGTATCCGTTTCTCGATCGCACGCGCATTGGCGTGTGGGGATGGAGCGGCGGCGGCACCAACACGCTGAACGCGATGTTCCGCTTTCCGGACGTCTACCAGGTGGGCGTTGCGGTGGCGCCGGTGCCCGATCAGAAGCTCTACGACACGATCTACCAGGAACGCTACATGGGATTGCCGCAGGAGAACGTCGAGGGCTACCGGATTGGGTCCGCGATCAACTTCGCGGAAGGGCTGCAGGGCAAGCTACTGGTGGTCCACGGCTCGGGTGATGACAACGTGCACTCGCAGGGGACCGAAAAGCTGGTCAATCGCCTGATTGAGCTGGGCAAGCCCTTCGACTCGATGATCTATCCGAACCGCAGCCACAGCATTTCTGAAGGACCCGGCACGACCGTGCACATCTACAAATTGATCGCGCGGTATTTCCTGCAGAACCTGCCGGCGGGTGCACGGTAGCGACGGGACGTGGCCGGCCCTGCCGACCCTATAATCAGCCCAGCCAGGAGGCTCTCGCATGATCCGTCGCTTGCTCGGTGGTACGTTGATCGCGTCGATCCCGATGCTCGCGCAATCTATCTGCTCGACATCAGCGCATCAATGGGCGACAAATTTGAAGACAGCACGAAGATCGCTCACGTCAATCTGGCGCTGAAGGACTCACTCAAAGTGATGGTTCGCCGTTCCACCCATGGTGACGTCATTTCACCGCGCTACCGGCTCGGCATGGCAGCCTATAGCGCCTCGGTTACGGACGTACTTGGCGGTGTTACAACCATCTTGGAAGTCGTCCGACGTGGCAGGCTAGTGTTGTCACCGACCTCGATCACGGAGACGTCGCTCGCGTTTGAGTGGGCTCGAGACCTCTTGAGTGTGGAGCTTCCGGAAATGCAAGGACACCCGGCACCAATGATCTGCCATCTTACCGATGGCAGGGAGGGTTGAGACGTCCGGCTACGCCGTCTTCCGCACCTTGCGCGCCTGCCACAAGTCCCACTTGCTCTGAAGATTCATCCACACGTCCGGGCCGGTGCCGAGCCAATCCCCGAGGCGCCATGCCGTGTCGGCCGTGATGCCCCGCTTGCCGCGGATGATCTCATTGAGACGCGTCGTGGAGACGCGCAAATGCCGCGCTGCTTCGACCTGCGTGACCTGCTGCGGACGCAGAAACTCTTCGAGCAGCATTTCACCCGGATGCGTGGGCGGCTCGCACAACTGATCAATCGATGGCGCCTTAATGGTAGTCATGGCAGCAGACGTCATTCGCATTCCCTTGTTCGAAACGGAACGTGATTCGGTATTGGTCATTGATCCGCACACTCGAAAAACCCGACAGGCCGCCCTTCAGGGCTTCGAGACGATTCCCCGGCGGCACGCGCAACGCGACGCTGTCGCGTGCCGCGTCGATCCAGTGCATCTTTCGTCGCGCGACCGGCCACAGCGGCTTCGGGAGCACCCGCCGCGCCGCCTTGCTGTCGGTGCCGACATAGATGTCATGCGTGCCTTCATCGGCAAATGTCTGAATCACGCGTCCCCTAAGAATACACGACTTCCGGTAGTCCGTGAAGATCCGCGATCGACATCTATGGGACTTCCGCACCGTCGACTGGGATCGTGATCTGGCGTACGCCGAACAGCAGTTGCCGCACATGGCGGCGGTCGACACCAACCTGACGGCGTTCAAGAAACGCGGTGGCAAGCTGTTGTCGTACACAGGGTGGATGGACCCGGTCGTGCCGCCGCAGTCCTTCTACCGGCTCTTCATGGCGCCGGGCATGGGGCATTGCGCGGGCGGACCGGGCCCCAATTCGTTCGACGCGATCGGCGGGTTCGAGCAGTGGGTGGAGAAGGGCGTCGCGCCCGACACGCTCTTGGCGAGTCACAGCACCGGCGGCAAGGTCGATCGCACGCGCCCGCTGTGCGTGTATCCGCAGGTGGCGCGCTACAAGGGCGCTGGCAGCATTGACGAAGCAGCGAACTTCACTTGCGTAGCCGCGCCTGCGCCGCCCGCACCTCGTCCTCAGTAAAGGCGGCGTCGAGAAAGTCGAGCGCCTCGAGCATGGCCGCGACGTCCTTCAGGGTGAAGCCGCGCGATTGCAGCCGCACCGTGTCGATGAACATCTGGTGGTTCGCGCTGTCACCGTAGTACTGGATGATCCTGCCCTCGGGATCGAACCGCTGGTTCACCAGCCGGATGATCTGGTCGGTGTGGTGGCGGCGTCCCGGCAGCGGCTCGCCGGGCGTGCCGTGATCGGCGGTCACCACCGTGAGGCTGCGTCCGGGGCCGGCCTTCTTCTCGATCAGCGCCAGGTACAGAGTCATTTGTAGATCGAGTTCCGCCAGCGTCTCGATCAGTTCCTTCGAGTCGGGCCCGTGCGCGTGCGCGGCGTAATCGGGGCCCTTCATGTTCACGAACACCAGATCGGTGATGTCGTCGCTTCCCACGGCGGACGCGTTGACGACGGCCAGCAGCGCCTCGGCCTCGAACTTCTGGAACAGGCTCGAAGCACGGAACTTCGTGGCGCTCGCGATGTCGTGTCCCATGTGCGTACCGCCCGCGGCCTCCCAGACCTTGCGGCCCACGAACGGCTTCAAGGCCTCGGGCATCGTGTAGCAGTTGGGATTGGTCTGCCATCCGCCGTCAGCGCCGCCGTAGCTGGCGGCGAACACCTTCTTGGCGCCGACGAGGCACGAACCGCGGCCCACCAGGCCCGCCGTGGCGTGAATGGCTCCGCCCTGGCCGATGATCACCGCCGCGCCGTTGGTGGTGAGGTTCCAGTTATCGCCGAGCGTGAGCGCCATCAGTTCCTGCGGATCGAGACCGTCGTACGGCGGCTGCGCCTTGCCGGTGGCGCGGTTGAACAGGTTGTTGACGGTGATGCCGTGGAAGCGGGGGTCGCTGCCGGTGCCAATGGTGGCGTGGCCAACGCCGGTCACGGTGGGCAGCACCGTGGTCCGCGTCTCGCCGAACCAGGCGCCCTCGCGGCGCATCCGCGACAGCGTGGGCATGACGGCCGCATGCTTGTCGAAATAGTCGGCGCGCATGGCGTCGAGAACGATCACCGACACGACGCGCGGCCGGCCACTGGTCGTGGTGAGCGCGTTTGCGAGCGGCCGTCCCGTGTAGGTGGGCAGCGCCGGCGCGCCAATCAGCGCACCAATCGTCGGCGCGATGTCCTGCTGCGACGCGGCGTCCGGCCACTGGCCGGGCTTGACGAAGGGCGCACCGTGGAACAGCAGCGGGACGTGCGTGTCGTAGTCCCACGGCGACCCGTGCATGAAGAGATAGAGCGGGTCCCGCTCCGTGATGATGTCGCCCTCGCGCGGCACCAGGTAGATCTGGCCACTGCGCCCGGGGAAATAGCCGCGCGCGAACATATCGAGCCACTGCTGCCTGAGTGGCGCGCCCTCGGCCGGCGCGGCCGGCGGGGGCTGCGTCCGGCCCGAGGCGGATCCAGCGGCCGGGTTGGTGCCGCCGCCGCTCGCGCAACCGGCCAGAACCACAAGGACAAAAACAATCGGCGACAAGCGGCGCATCAGCAGCACTCCCGTAGGCATAGTGGCGCGAGCCACACGACAAAAGCAACCGCAACCGGTGTAGTCTTACGCCCATGAAGAATCGCGCGCTGTGGACGCTCTTCACCCTCTCGGTCTTGTTCGTCCTGACGGTCTCGGCCCAGCGTCCCGCCGACGCGCCCGCGACCATGTCGTCGGGCAAGGCACCCGATACCGTGTTCATCGAGGAGCTGACCTGGGCCGAGGTCCGCGACCTCGTGGCCGGCGGCACGACGTCGGTCATCGTCGGCACTGCGGGCACCGAGCAGAAGGGCCCGCACATGGTGGACGGCGAGCACAAGTTCGTCATGACCTGGACCGCCGACAAGATTGCGCGCGCGATGGGCAAGACGCTGGTGGCGCCGATCATCACCTACGTACCCGAGGGCAGCTGGGAGAACCCCAGCGGACACATGAGCAAGCCCGGCACGATTACGCTGCCTGAAGATCGCTTCGTCGAGTTGCTGGTGATGACTGGCCGGAGCTTGAAGTCCGGTGGCTTCAAGAAGATTCTCTTCCTCGGCGAGTCGGGCGGAAACCGCACCGGCATGCGCACCGCGGCAGAGAAGCTCAACGCCCTGTGGCAAGGTGCGGCCACCGCCTACTGGGTGGACGACTACTACACCAGGGCGCACGCGCAGCAGAACACGTGGGCGGCGAAGTATCTGAAAGTCGCGGACGATCAAGTCGGCAACCACGCCAACATTCTCGACACCTCCGAGCTGCTGTTCGTCGCGCCGAAGCACATTCGCCGCGATCGCCTGACCGGCAACGACTATCCGAACAACGGCGTCAGCGGCAACAACCAGTCGAAGTCCACGCCCGAAGTCGGCAAGGTGCTGCTGCAGATCAAGCTCGACAACGCGCTCGCGCAGATCAAGCGGATGATGGACGGCAGCGAGCCGCCGGTGGCCGCGCCGCAGGCGCCCCAGGGTGGCGGTGGCCGCGGTGGCGCGGGTGGTGGCGCGCCGCAGAACGCGCAGGCCGGCCCGCTTCGGCCGACCATGGAGACGGCGCCCGCCGGCATGACGCCAACCAAGGCGCCCGACACGGTGTTCATCGACGAGTTGACGTGGGAAGAGAATCGCGATGCGATGAAGGCGGGCAAGACCGTGTTCATCATCCCCATCGGCGGCACCGAGAAGAACGGCTACCACATGGTGATGGGCAAGCATAACTACACGGTGACCCACGCCGCGAATGTGATGGCGCGCAAGCTGAAGAACGCGCTGGTGGCGCCGGTGATCCAGTACGTGCCAGAGGGCGATCCCGACCGGCAGAACCCCGGCGGCATCTCGCTGCCGTCGCCGGCCTACGACATGCTGCTCGACGCCGTCGCCCGCAGCCTCAAGGCCCACGGCGCCACCGACATCCTGTTCATCGGCGACAGCGGCGGCAACCAGGCCGGCATGGTGGCCGTGGCCAATAAGCTGAACGAAGAATGGAAGGGCGGCACCACGAAGGCGTATGCGCTAACCGCGTACTACGAAGAGGGCCGCATGCACTACCGCGCCTGGATGCAGGCCGCGTTTGGCTATGACGACGACCTGATCGGATCGCATGCGGGCATCAGCGACACCGCGCAGATGTTGCACGTGAACCCGGCCGGCGTTCGCAAGAACATGCTGATGGCGTGGGGCGGACCCAAAGACTCCGGCGTGTCGGGCGACCCGATGAAGGCGACGGCCGAGATCGGCCGCATGGGCATCGAGTTCAAAGTCAATGCGGCCATCGGCCAGTACCAGCTGCTGAAGAAGCCACCGCCGCCGCGCGGCGGACGCCCCGGTAACCCGGGACGGTAGCCGGCGACTAGGCCCGACTAGG
>JBCKZH010000111.1:0-11886 GCA_038919385.1 Vicinamibacterales bacterium
CTTCCGGACCATTGGATTCGGTACTCGCCCGACGAGGTGTTCCAGGCACTGGCGGAGGCCAAGGCTGCCGTCCTGGCGCTCACGACCACGCCCTTCCAACGCTCGTGGGTGGAGAAGCTCCAGGAAGTGCAGCTCAAGATGGAAGTGGCGGGCACCTCGCGCATCGAGGGCGCCGAATTCACCGAACGCGAACTCGATCTCGCTCTTCGGTCATCGGAAACTGCCGAACAGGCATTGACACGGTCGCAACGGCAGGCCCGATCCGCGGTGACGACATACCGTTGGATCGGCGAACTCCCGCTCGATCGGCCAGTCAGCGTGGACCTCATCCGGGAAATCCACCGGCGAATCGTCACCGGGTGTGATGACGATCGTTGCGCGCCCGGCAAGTTACGCGGTGCGGACCACAACGTCACGTTCGGCATTCCGGTGCATCGAGGCTGTGATGGCGGCGACCCTTGCGAGGAGGCCATGGAGCGGCTCGTCACCGCCATGCATCGTGAACTGCGTGCCCACGATCCACTGATGCAGGCACTGGCGGCCCACTATCACTTCGCGGCAATGCATCCATTCGAGGACGGCAATGGGCGAACGGCTCGGGCGATGGAGGCGCTGCTCCTGCAACGATCCGGGCTGCGCGACAACGCTTTCATTGCCATGTCCAACTACTACTACGAGAACAAGGCGGAGTATCTATCCACGCTTGCTGCCGTGCGCGCGGAAGGTCACGACCTGACCAAGTTTCTGGTGTTTGGATTGAAGGGCATTGCGTTGCAGTGTCAACGCCTGTTTGCCCAGATCCGGCACGAGATGCAGAAGACGCTCTTCCGCGACACGATGTACCGTCTGTTCGAAAGGCTCAAGAGCAAGCGTAAGCGGTTCATGGGCCAGCGGCAGATTCAGATCCTGAACGTAATGCTGGAGGTCGAGACGATCGCAATTCGCGACCTTTGGGTTCGCATCTCGCCGACCTACGACAAACTGAACGCGAAAGGGAACGCCTACGGGCGTGACCTCGTCGGCCTGTTGTCACTGAAGGCCATTGCCATCACTCATCGACCCGACAGTTCGATCGTCAGCATTCGACTTGAGTGGCCGACCGAGATCACCGAAACGGAGTTCTTCAAGCGACTCGAACAGCTTCCTCGCGGCAAGACCCTTGCCTTCTTGCGGGGCACTCCATCATAAGGCGCTAGGAGCTTCGTCCGGCGGCACGACCTGCGCCGCCGCATCGGGCACCGAACTCAAGAACTTGTTCAGGGTCGATCCCCGCCAGAGAATCTCGACGCGCGACGATTCAAGACCGCACCTACCAGGTGCGAGGCCGGCCGCGCGCTGGCATCAGACGATCAGCATGGCAGCTCCGGCCGCCGCCATCGCGGCCAGGGACGCGCCGGTCTGCACCGCGAATCGCCGATCGCCAATCGTGACCGCGATCCCGGCTTTCATCAACGAGTTCGCGATCACCCCCATCAGGATCGCGCGGCACGCCAGGTCGATCGATGTGCCGGTCGACACGCTCCGCGTCATCGCGAGCGTGAGGGCGTCCACGTCGGTCAGTCCCAACAGGAAGCCGCCGCCCATCAGCCCGCTCTCGCCCAGCCACGAACGCGCGAAGTGCACGCCGAACAGCACCACCTGGAACAGCGCCGCCATCTCAAGCGCGGAGCGAAACTGCAAGGGGTTCTTCAACTCCGACGGCGCCGCCTTCGGACCGCCCATCGATCGCCAGGCGAGCGCGAGCGGCGCGGCTTGCGTGTGATGCGCGCGACTGAGGCGCGCGAACGTCAGGGTGACGCTTCCCCTTCACGTCCGCGATCGAGTCGCTCCTTCGGGAGCAACTCGTCGATCACGAACGACTGAAGAAGGAAGGTCGGATCGTGCCGCTCGTATTTCACCGGGACGGCGAACGCATTCGCGACATCCGCGGCGCTTGGGAGACGGCGTGTGGCCTCGCCGGGTGCCCCGGTCGCATCCCGCATGACTTCAGACGGACCGCCGTGCGAAACCTCGAACGGGCAGGCGTGCCGAGGTCGGCGGCGATGGCGATGGTCGGCCACAAGACGGAGAGCATTTACCGCCGATACGCGATTGTCGATGCCGGCGTGCTCAGGGACGCTGCTGCGAAGATCGATAGCGCCGCGGGCGGTATTTCAGGCACAACGAGCGGGCTAGAGGGCAAGTCGATTGGAGGGCGATCGCTCTAACCTAATTGGAGCAATGGTGCCCGGCGGTGCGTCCTCTCTCTCAGGGTGTTAGAAAGTCTCGTCTTTGGGCTTCGTGGCGATTGCCATGACGGCCAGGGCAGCGCCGATGCCTGCCAGAAGACTGCTCCTTCAGGTCCAGTAGTACGCCCCTCGGAATGAAGTCGGGAGAATGTTCATCACGAAGAGTACAACCCCAGTCCCGCCCCTGCGTGGAAAGAGCGAGACCAATTGGTCGAAGTCGAGCCTCGACCGCCTCGTAGATGTCCGGCATCTGAGCTTCGCCGCCACGCTCGATCATTCGCTGAAGGGCAATCCGAATCTGATCGTCCCCGGACAACCCGGCCTCGAATCCGGTTACCTGCTTCAGTTCGCTCATTTTCAAGTCGTTGTAGTTGTTCTGGCTAACGTCCGGCCGCTCAGCCGCGAGCGGCGTTCCACGAGGGCTTCGATTCAGCCTGTCGCGTGCGCGCCGCTCGTCAGCTGCAGCGGCTGGTTAGCGGCGTACGCGATGCCATCGCGACTCGACATGCGAGAAACTGGCGCAAAATCGCGCAGTTTCTTAGAAGGCACCTCGAATCCTCAAAGTGCCTTGGCCTATCCGCCGGTTGATGCCTCAGGTACGCTCGTGAAGATATCCTTCGCAAGTCGCCACGAGCCCCGTCGTGTCCCGACGGAACATGTGAATGCCGTCCCCTCGCTCCGTGAGCGGATCGCCTCCGGCCTTGGGCGTCAACCTGAGCTCATACGTATAGCGTTGGAAAGCCCAGTCACCGCACACGATAATCTCTTCGTTCCTGAACGGCTGCAATTCAGCCCTGAACTGGGTCACGAATCCTCGGAGGAATTCGCGCGCACTCATGCCTGACAGCGCTGCTTGGCCTGGCGGCATCATCTCCAGGTCGTCGGCTGCAATCCGGAGAATTTGGTCGGCGTCTCCGGCGTTTACCGCATTGCGCCAGTCGTCGATTACACGCCTGACTGCTTGGAGCGCTTCGGCGTTGTCGGAATTGTGCGTCATACAGTCTCCGTTTCTTCATGGAACCGTCAGGTGCGCCTAACGCGTTGCCGCTCAGCCGCGAGCGGCGCTCACCAGATCTCCGAACCACATCGCCGCTCCGCGCCGCTCGTCGGCTGATAGGTTAGCCGCACACACGGTATCTGAACGTGCACGCCTCTTCGCCGCCGACGTCGAATCCGAAGCGCGTGTACCGGTCCACTCACTGGCCGCGCACCTTGGTGTGAGATTGCGGCAGGTTGAGCTTCCGCAGTAATTCATCGAACCGCGGTTCGGACCGCAGGTCGTCCCAATGCGGATCGATGCCAATAAAGCTCATCATCGAATGGTGAGTGTCATAGCCCTTTTCTAACCAGTCCAGGGCTCGCGCCTTCTGCCCCGCGAACGCATAAAGGATGGCGACATTTTCACGTTCCCAAAAGCTCAGTTTTGCGCGCGCCGCCAACTTCTCTGCCGCTTGACGATTCGCCTCCGCATAGCCACCCTCCGCGTAGCCACGCGACAACGCTTCGACGATTTCAGGATCGGCAGCGAAGATAACTTTGGCTTCTGCCAGTGCCTCCTGATACATCCGCTTCTGATGGAAGGCACGCCAGATAACTTGATGCAGCAATGCATCGAATCCTTCTGCCATGCCGAGAGTCTTGCGAGCTTGCACGATTGCGTCGTCATACCGGCGCATCTGCCCTAACACATAGGCGTAAAAGCCCTGAGAGAAGGAGTTGAGCGGATCCAATTCGATGGCTTTCTCAATCTGCGGCTTCGCCTCTTGCGGACGTCCCTGCGACATCAACAGGAGCGAATAATATACGCGTGCATCCGGATAGTTGGGATTGAGTTCGATGGCGCGGCGATACTCCTTCTCGGCCGCCGGCCAGTCCCATTCGTAATGAACCAGGATCCTTCCCAGAATGTCGTGCCCCTCTGCGAGGCGGTCGTCGAGTTCGATTGCCTTTAACGCCGCCGACTTTGCTTGCGCGTGGGCCTCTTGGAATCGTGCGTATAGCATGTTTCCGCGAAGCGACCACACCACACCAATACCCGCGTAGGCCAGCGCGTAGTCGGGATCTTTCTGAAGCGCTGATTGGAAGTACTGCATCGCCGCGTCCTGGTTCTCTTGAGCGAATTTGTACGAGTGGAACCGGCCCTTGAGATACGCGTCGTACGCCTCGGGGTTGACCGGCCGGGCGCTTGCGAGGCGGGCCTGCTCGGCGGGCAGCAGCGCAAGCGACAGCGATCGCGCGATCGCACGCGCGACTTCACCCTGCACGGTGAGGATGCTGGCGAGCTCGCGCTCGTAGCTGTCGGTCCAGCGCTGCGTCTGATCGCGCACCTGGATCAGCGTGGCGCTGATGCGCACGCGACTCCCCTCCCGGCGCGCGCTTCCTTCCAGCACGTAATCGACGCCGAGCTCGCGGCCAATCTGATCGACCGGCTTGTCGCTCTTCTTGTACCGCATCGACGACGTCCGCGCGATGACGCTCAGCCCTTGTGGGTGCAGCCGACCCAGTTGCGTGATCATCTCCTCCGTCAATCCGTCGCTAAAGTACTCCTGCTCGGGATCGCCGGTCAGGTTCTCGAAGGGAAGCACCGCCAGCCTGATCGGGGCGATTCCAGGCGGGGTGCCCCCGAGCCGGTCGCGCACGCCACCCGCGTTGAGTCCCACCAGGACCGCCCCGATGCCGAGGAGCGCGGCGGCCGACACCAGCCAGCGCCGCCGGCTCAGGTAATAGCGCCAGGTGATCCACGGCGCGATCGTGCCCGTCTGGATCGCGTCAAGCGCGGCGCGCACCTCGCCCGCGTGCTGATAGCGTTGCTCGGGCTCCTTGTCCAGACACCGCTCAATCAGCGCGCGCATCGGTACCGGCACGGCGGCTGGCAGCGCGGCGGGGGAGTCCCGAAGAATCGACGAAAACAGCTCGGGCATCGTCGCAGCACTGAATGGCTTGGCCCCCGCCACCATCTCGTAGAGCAGGACACCGAGCGCCCAGATGTCGGTGCGCGCATCGGTGGAATCGCCGCACACCTGTTCCGGTGCCATCGCGTAGGGCGTGCCCGCCGCGACACCCGCCGGCACCAGCGACGCCATCGTCGTCGCGTTGGCCATCAGCGCATCGCCACGCCGCGCCAGCCCGAAATCGACGATCTTCAATCGCCCCTCCACAGTGACGATCGCGTTGGCCGCCTTGAAGTCGCGATGAATGACGCCGTGGTCGTGCGCGTAGGCCAGCGCGTCGGCGGCCTGGAGACCGTAGCGGACGGCCTCGTCCAGCGGGAGGGCGCCCTCATCAAGCCGATCGCTCAGGGAGCGGCCTTCGACATACTCCATGGCGATGAACGCCGAGCCGCTCGCGTCGCCGACTTCGTGGATCGTGCAGATGTTCGGATGGTTCAACGCGGCGGCGTTGCGGGCCTCGCGCAGCAGTTGCGTGCCAGACGTGTCGCCGTCGGCAGGGGCATCCACTACCTTGAGGGCCACCTGACGATGGAGTGTCGTGTCGTACGCGAGGAACACGGCGCCCATGCCGCCACGGCCGAGCAGGCGCTCGATCCGGTAGCTGCCGAGTGTCATCCCCGGCGCGCCGCCACCTTGCACAACCTCAGGGTCCATGACGTTGCTCGAGTATGATATTTCTGCGAGAGTCTGATGATTCTACATCGCTAGTTGACGGGGAACATTCCCCGAAATCTACCGTCACTCCCCAAACACGTCGCCCGGCTAACGTCCCGGACTGACCCGCGGCGCGCTCTGATTCGGTGCGCCGTCGGGTCCAGTCGGTGTTAGACAGCAGCCAAGGTGAGCAAATCCACGCGATCGCCTTGCATCCGTTCAGGCTCATTGTCTCACGCGTGCTCCGCGCATAAGCAGCGCCTCGGGCCAGTTGAACACGACGTGAATCGTTGTTGGTTGCGCCAGGTTCTTCCGCCGCACCATCAGAAAGCGCTGGCCGTCGAGTGAGACGTCGTAGTTGGCCGAGCGGCCGCCATACGGCGCTCTGTCGTATCGCCCTTCGAACACGGTCGTCGGCGCGCCGCGCTCGACCATGCCGCTCCCAGTAAGCTTGACCGATTTCAGCGCGTCGCCCTGCCGGTAAAAGAGTTCTCTGCCATCGCGGCTCCATACTGGCTCGATTCCTCCGTTCGTCGAAATCGGCACCGCGGGGCCCGGATCGGGGAAGGGCCGCACGTACACCTCTTCCCGTCCCGAAACATTTGAAACGTAGGCCACATGCGGGGTCCTCGGGGAGAACATTGCCCCCTTTTCGGACGCGCCGTCCGCGGCGAACGGTACCGGTGTCCGCGCACCGCTCGTCGGCAGCATCTCGACGTCGCTTGCGGCGCCGACGCGGTCACGCGTGAACGCAAGCCACTTGCCGTCTGGCGACCACGACGTCGGAAACTCCCAGTTGCCGATGCCGGGTGTGCGGAGAGGGAACTCGAGCCGGAAATCCGGGCCGTTCGTCCACGCCAATCCGGGTCCTTCCTCGTCTTCTCGCTCGGATGAGATCGCCAGGCGCGTCCCGTCCGGATGCCACACCGGTTCGAAGTCCTCACCGGAGGCGGTTGTTACGCGTTGCAGGGAGCCGCGACGCAGGTCGAGGATCCACACGTCGTCGTTCGAGCCGGTCGGGCGCGTGAAGGCGAGCTCGGTGCCGGCGGGGGAGAGACGTGGAAATGAATATTCGCGGCCGTCATCGCGCAGCGTAACGGCACGGCCTGCGCGATCGACCCAGACCAGCTCGTGTTGGCGTGCCACCGGCGGACCGCCGACGTACGCGAGCGTGCCGTTTGCCGACACGGCGTACTGCGCCGCGCCATTTGGCTCGACAACGATGCCGTCGAGCGCTTTGCTCTCTGGTCCGATGGCTTGCGCGCGTTGCGCATCGAAGGGAACCGCATAGAGCGCCCCGCCGCGAGCAAACAGGAGGTGACCGGTAGCCGAATAGCGCGCGCTTGTACCGCCGCTGACGAGAGTCCTGACGCCCTTGTCACCCAGCGACAGCACGTTCACGCGAGACTGATCGGGGGTGTCACCAACAATGTCCGTAAACAGGACATTGCGGCCGCCGGGCAGGGCTGACGGCCATGCGTACGGGGCCTTAATCTCGGCCGTGATGTACCGCCAGTCATCCATTCCTCGCGGTTGCCCGCCCACAGTTGAGCCTTGCGAAAGTCCGCTGTTGGGGCTCGCTGCATAGATTAGGCTGTCACTCGTTATCCACGTCGCGCCCCGATTAACCGACGCTTCTGTCGCGGCGTGGATCGCGAGCGGAGCGCCTCCCACCACTGCGACCTTCTTGATCATTGGGCCGCTGAAGAACGCGATCGACGCGCCGTCGGGCGAAAAGAACGGATCGACCGCGTCTTCGGTTCCCGCCATCGGCCGCGCAACCGGGTCGGCGAGATCGCGCACGTAGAGCCGGCGCGTGCCGCGTTCATCGCCGACAAACACCAACCGTGTTCCGTCGGGGGACAGCGCGAGCACAGGATGTTCCGTGTTCAGTGGGAGAGTGACTGCGGGTGGCAATTCGACGATGAGATGCGCAGGCGTCACTGGTGCGACGCTTCCGCGGCGCAATCCCCAGGCGAACAGGGCCACCGCGACAATGCCAATCGCGGCGCTGAACGCCCACGGGAGTGCCAACCGGCGCCGCGCGGGCCTGGGCGAACGCGCGCGGCCCGCGGCCGATCCCTCGCGCGTCATTCTCAGCTCTTCGATCTCGATCCGCGCGTCGCCGATGTCCTGCAATCGCTGCCGCGCGTCTTTGCGCAGGCACCGAGAAAGGAGGCGCTCGAGCGCGTCTGGGGTACCTTGCGGAAGCGCATCCCACTCCGGCTCGTGCTCCAGGACCCGCACGAGCGTGTCGGAGACGGTGGCGCCGTCAAACGCGCGCCGGCCCGCGAGCGCCTCGAACAGCACGCAGCCGAATGCCCACACGTCGGTCCTTCGGTCGACGGTACCGCCGGTGGTTTGCTCGGGGCTCATGTACCCAGGCGTGCCGATCACGATGCCCGAGCGTGTTGTCGCGAGCGACGCCGTCGCTGAAGGCGTCTGCAGCGCCGAGTCGTCCGCGAGTGCCTTCGCGATGCCGAAATCGAGCACCTTCACCTGGCCGTCGGCCGTGAGCTTGAGGTTCGCCGGCTTGAGGTCGCGGTGAATCACGCCGCGCGCGTGCGCGGCTTCGATCGCCTCGGCGACTTGCTGCGCGACGGACAGCGCGGTGGCAAGAGGGAGCGGGCCCGAGGCGAATCGTTCTGCGAGGGTCGGCCCTTCGACGAACTCCAACACTAGCGCGATCTCGCCGTCCTGTTCCTCGATACCATGAATCGCCGAGATGTTGGGATGGCTGAGCGATGCGAGCAGTCTGGCTTCGCGGGTGAGGCGTGCGACTCGCTCAGGGTCCTGAGCGAACTCTTTCGGCAGCACCTTGAGTGCGACGTCCCGATGAAGCCTCGTGTCGCGCGCGCGATAAACCTCACCCATCCCTCCCGAGCCAAGCAAAGCAAGAATCTCGAAAGGCCCGAATCGCGTACCTGGGGTAATGCTCATGCTTCACCGGAGCGGCCTCGGTGCGACTGCGACGCAGAAGGCATGAGGTCGCGAGTTGTTGCGCGGTGCGGCGGCATATAACAGACCTTACGCTATCCCAGCGTAGTTCCGCGGGCTCGTTGGCTGCTGTCTAACGCCGTGCGGCTGAGCGGCCCGGCGGCCACCCACGCCCGAACATCGCAGCATGCTTCCCCGCCGGCCCGCTCCAGCCGCTCGTTAGATGGCCAGGAAACTTGAAGCATTGGATCATTTCGGTGCCTCGGTAATCGGCCGCGGGTCGTAGAAAGGGCGTATCGCTTTGAGCTGGCCGGAGATGACTTGAAATCGGTCAAAAACTGGGATCACCCCGTAGATCGTCTCGAAGTCGAAAACCGTCGCCACGTACTCCCCCTCGACAATGTGTTGTTTGATCTGGATCCCTTTGATGGCTGGAAACAACCCTGTTAGAAACTCCACCACCGCCTGTCGTCCGGTCAGCTTTGAAGTCAAAGGGCTTTCAAAAGTGACGTCAGCAGCAAAAGGCACCTTAGAGAGGTCCTTATTTGCTAGGCCTTTCAGGTACGATTCGACTGCTGCAACCTGTTCCTCGCGTGTCATTTGTTCCCTCCTTTGCGCAAAGCGCCAAAGGCCATCAACGGCGACGCATCACCAGCGGGCCTCACGATACAGCGAGCGCCTTCTGGTGCATGCGGTGTTAGGCGCCAGCAAGAAACTTGATGATCTCGCGCCACGCCTCGGCCGCGGCTCCCGGATTGGCAGCCACGGTTGGCGGATCCCTCGGATCAAGTACCACGGGTTCGGCCATGATATCGAAACCATGGTGCGCCCGTTCAAAGCGGCGCACGACGACAGACTTCGGGTTACCGATCGATTTGACGAGCTGGTCGCACGCGATTGGGGGCTGAATGTTGTCGAGCCCGGCCAACACTATCATGGTGCGAACGCCAACGCTCCAAGGAGAAACCGCTCGGCAGCTCGGATACAGCGCCACCGCCCCTCTGAAGAGAAATGAATTCGACTGCCCGAGCATCGAGAGAGCCGTCAGGACACCGCCGCCGCCCATTGACCAGCCAATGACAAAGATGCGGGAACGGTCCGCCCGGAGAGCCTCCGGCAGGTGCTGAATTACTTGACCGATGTCAGCTGCAATCTGTGGTTCCCACGTACCAGCGTCTCGGTCGGCGCAGGCCTCATGGACCGACCGAGCTTTCAAGAAGTCCACCCTGACCACCGCAAAGCCCGCAGCGAGGAGTCGCTCCCAATGCGAGCGGTAGCGCTCGGCGAAACGCGTATCATCGAAGCCACTGCAGCCAGGAACAAGCACCACGACAGGAAACGGGCCCCGCCCAGGCGGCGCGGCAGGACTGGCGTGACGTAGAAGTTCGCGCAGGAGATTCGGCTCCGGCTGTGCGGTTTGCGACGCTCCTAATCCGGACGCCATGAGACCCACGGCCAACGCCATTAACGCGAGTCTAAGTCTTGCCATGTTTCCTGTGCGCCTAACACCGCGTTGAGCTGCGAGCGCGCGACCGCCGGGTCGGCGCGCGCTCGTCTGCTCCAACGCTTTGATCCTCAGACAGCCCTCCCCCTGCTCCCACTCATTGTGAGTAGGCTGACGCAGGGCACATGCGCAATGTCGCGCAGGAGGAGGACCGATGCGATTCTACAACCACGAGCACTCGTATTACTGCGGGATCGATCGGCACGGGAAGACGATGTCCGTCTGCATCCTGGACACGACCGGCCAGGTGCTCGTGCACCGGAACGTGCCGTCGACGCCAGCGGCGTTCCCCGAGGTGGTCGGGCCCTACCGCACCGACGTGGTCGTCTCGGTGGAGTGCATGTTCACGTGGTACTGGCTCGCGGATCTCTGTGCAGCCGAACACGACCAGTACGACGCGCTCGTCAACGACCTCGAGCTCACGATCGTCCGGGAGGCCAAGCGCCATGACGGCGATGCCTTCCACCGGCTGCGCTCGGTGCCCGGCATCGGCAAGGTCCTCGGGTTAACGATCCTCGACGAAATCCACGACATCACGCGGTTCGATCGGGTCCAGGAGTTCGCCTCCTACGCGCGACTCGTCAAGTGCCAGAAGCAGTCGGGCGGCAAGTTCCTCGGCACCAGCGGGGCCAAGATGGGGAATGTCCATCTCAAGTGCACATCTCCTGACATAGCCCGGCTGAATTTGTCCGCTTTTTCCGCTCAGGACGCCTCAGCGATGCTGTAACGCAGGCGCAGTTTGGTCCCCGGGAAGTATGCCGAGTCGGCGTTGAGTTCCGCGCAGAGCGCGGCGACCGCCTTGGTCCGATGCGGCGAGCTCAGGGGCGCGAGGACAACCCGCAGTTCCGTCTTGGTGACGAACAAGTCGGCGGTTGAGGTCAGCGCGGTCTGAACGAGTGTTCGCCCCTCATCTTCGGCACGGTGGTAGTGCTTGCTGACGAGGCGGACTAACTCGCTCTCGGCCTGATAGGCCACCATCTTGAGGCAGTTGGTCAGATGCTTGCGTTGAGTCGACAAACGGACGACCTGGCCGTCAACGACATGAGCGACGGGAACGCGTTGAGGCAGGCGCGAACGTCGCTGTTGCAGTTGAGCGACTCGCCGTTCGGCCGCCGCGACGGCGCGGCCCGCCGTTGAGGCGGCGATCTTGAAGCCCCGCATGGTGCGCCGCTTGGCCTCGACGTTGCCAAGGGCGTCCAAGCCGTATTGCGACGCCAGGCGCTGAAGCTCCAAACGCGCCAGGCGCAGCTGGTGGTCCACAGTACGGCGGACGGGATTTGGCACGCTGCGGTTGGGATCAGCCGGCTCGAGTTTGTGATCAGCCAGAGCATCGAGGGCGTATTCCTCGCCGAGGTACTTGAAGAAGTTCTCCTGGCGCCAGCGCCCGAACAGGCGGTAGGCGACTGTGATGTCGGGCAGATCGCGGCGAGAAGTGATGATGGGTGTTTGATGGCCGCCGTCTCTCAGGCGAGTGACCTGACGCAGTCGTAGCTTGCCGTCGAGAAAGGCCACGCCCTGATCAGCCAACGTATAGGCGACCTTGCGACTATCGATGACGGCGGTACGCTCGTGGAAGTGACTGAGCGGAACTCGGCGGAAACGACCCTTGCGG
>JBCKZH010000112.1:0-11853 GCA_038919385.1 Vicinamibacterales bacterium
AAGCCGAGACCGAGAGTCTCGGACAACCCGCTCAACATCATCAGAATCAGCGCGTTCAGCACGAACGTGAACAGGCCCAGTGTCAGGATGAGCAGCGGCAGCGAGAGCAGCAGGAGGATGGGGCGAACCAGGGCGTTCAGCAGCCCGAAGATCAACGCCACCAGTAGGAAGCGGCCGGTATCGCCGGTAAACGAGATGCCGGGGACCAGAGTGGTGGCCGCCCAGAGTGCGCCTGCGTTAATCAGCAACCGAAGCAAGAGGAACATGAGTGGAATGGCCTAGAAGCGCGACGAACGGATCCAGGTGTCGGACCGTGACCAGCTCTTGGCCAGGTCGGCGTCCACGGCCGGGTCGGTCTTGCCCTGCGCCTTGAGCGCCTGCTGCAGGCCGAGCAGCGACCACCCGTTGTGCGGGTGGGCCTTGAGGTCTTCGCGATAGGCGCGTTCGGCGTCGGCGGGCCGCTTGGCTTCAAGCAGTGCCGCGCCCAGCCAGTGTCGTGCGGCGAACGGGAGCGGCTCCGGCTCGTCGTATTCGAGCTCATCGTCCAGCTTGGCCGCGGCCTCGAACAGGGTGATCGCCTCGTTCAGGCGTCCCTCGGTGCTGGCAATCTCGCCCTCGAGAATGCCGGCCATGATGCCGCCGAGGCGGACCGCCGAGTGCTGGCGGAACTCCTGCTTGGAGGTGGCCGCGACCTTCTTGACCTTCGCGAGGTACGCCTTGGCGAAGTCCACGTCACCCAGTTTCAGCTTGGCGTAGCCCTGCGAGAAGTCGAACGCCGCCGCCGGAACCTCGCGCTCGGGCCGCTTGGTGACCTCGACGACCTCGTCAAATCGCCCGAACCGAATCAGCGTAAGCACCTGGAACATCGTGTCTTTCGTGCGCTTGGTGTAGTCCTTGCCCGCCTGCGTGGCAATCGCGCCCTGGCCGTCCATCGACGCGGCAAACAGCAGCATGTGCAGGTTGTGATCGGGGTAGATCGCGAACCCCTCACCTGAGTCGGCCTTCAGATCCGAATGCCAGGCGTCGAGGTTGGCGCGCACCGAATCGCCCCATCGCCCGACGGCGTTCCAGGTGTGCGACGGCATGTGGTTGATGTGGCTGGCGCCGGGAATGGTCTTGCCGAGATATTCAGCGCAGGCGACGGCCCGCTCGGGCACCACGGTCGATTCCGTGGCGTGCACGTAGAGGTGGCAGGCGCCGGGATGCTTCGGATTCTGGTTGAGTACTTTCTCCAGCACTGTATGCAGGCGCTTGACGCTCGGCTGGTTGATATCCCGCGTGCCGCGGCGCGGCTCGAGCAGGAACAACGCATCGCCGTAGAGCGTGACCGCATCGAGATCGTTCGGATACTTCTCGGCCAGCTTGTCCATGGCGTCGGCGTAGGCCTGGTCCTGTTCCTTGCGGGTCTTGACGTCGAAATTCTTGACGTAGCGGACGCTCAGCGCCTCAATGAAGGCGCGTTCGTTCGGCGTCGCCTTGTCTTTCAGGCTCATGGCCTTCTGCATGGCCGCGTATGCAAACGGCGACTGGTCGGCCGACATCGGGCCGTTCAGGTACGAGCCCCACGCCCAGCCTTCACCCCAGTAGCAGATCGCGCATTCCGGGTCGCGCTTCCACGCTTCGCGGAACGAGCGCACCGCGTCGAGACGGGCGAACGCGTACATCATCTGGAAGCCCTGGTCGAAGAAGGCTTGCGCTTCGTTGTTCTTGGAGGAGATGGGGCGATGGAAGGGGCCGAGGCCGGTGGTGAAGAGGGCGATGGGGTCTTTGACGTATTTCGGGATTTCGCCCGGGGCATCGAGGTGACTCTCTTGAGCCCAGCTCACGGAGGAGCCGGCCATGAGACAACAAAGGCCCAGGGCCACGACACGACAGAAGCGAACGGTCATCGAATCCTCCAGGCGCATGAAATCGGTTCGCGCTCATCATACCAATGATGCCGGGCGGGAATTTCCGCGGCATTCCGGGATTCTCCACCATCACCGGCCTGGCACGGTGACGAATCGCGCCTGTTTTCCGCACCTGCCTGACGGCACGCGTCTCGCTTATACCCCGGCTAAAGCGGAGGACCATGACCGCCGTCATACCAGGCACCCACCCCGCGTGCCAGAGTCGGCTGTCAGGCAACCTCGCGGACAGGCAGGAGAACTCGACATGATGACAAGAATCCTCGTGGCACTCGTGGTTCTGGTGATGTCGGCGGCCAGTGCCGCCGCGCAGCCCAAGATCGAAACCGGGCCA
Organism: Vicinamibacterales bacterium; assembly: GCA_038919385.1. Lineage (GTDB taxonomy): Bacteria > Acidobacteriota > Vicinamibacteria > Vicinamibacterales > UBA2999 > 12-FULL-67-14b. The sequence goes on from JBCKZH010000112.1 coordinate 2,242, forward strand.
ATCAAGCGAACGCCCGCCTATGACGCCAAGACGATGTTCGACAGCTACTGCGCCGTCTGCCACGGAAGAGACGGGAAAGGCAACGGGCCGGCGGCACCCGCGCTTGCCAAGGTCCCGGCAGACCTCACGCACATCAGCACGAGAAACGGCGGCGTGTTCCCCACCGTGAGAGTCAAGCGCTACATCGAGGGTCTGGATGAAGTCGCCGCACACGGCTCACGCGACATGCCGATGTGGGGCGAACTGTTCCGTTCACTCGACCGCGACACCGCCCAACTCCGCGTCCAGGCGCTGGCCGACTATCTGAAAGGATTGCAGCTGCCCTAGCCGCTCACGGCTCGTAACGCATCATGGCCATGAAGCCCATGTCCATGTGGAACTGCTGATGGCAATGAAACAGCGAGAGGCCGGGGTGGGCGGCAGGCACGTCCACCTCGACTTGTTTCCACGCCGGCACGACCACCACGTCTTTCCAGATCCCTGACATCCGCCGATCCGCCACGCGCACCACCTTAAAGGTGTGGCGATGCAGGTGCACGGGGTGATCGTCGGCGCTCTGATTGTCGAAGCGCCATCGGTAACGCCGGCCCTGCCGCACGACGATCGGATCCGTATCGGGGTACGACTTCCCGTTGATCATCCACGTATGGCCGTCCGCCTTCGCACGAAACACCAGGGTCAGGCGCTCGTCTGGCTCCGGTACCGGCTCGCCGCCCCCGAACAGGCCGTAGTCCCACGTGAACGGCGGCGGCGGCTCCCAGCGGGCCGGACCCGGCTGGCCGGCATACTCCACGACGATCCCCATGCCGGCGGTGCGCTGGGCGTTGCGGACCTCGCCGAGCATCCAGACCCCCGGCTGGTTCATTTCGACAACGGCGTCCACGCGCTCGCCAGGTGCCACATCCAGCACCGGTACACGCGTGGGATTGGGGACCGTGTTGCCATCGAGGGCCGTCACCAGAAACTGGTGCCGCGGCAGCGCCAATCGATGGTGCAGCGTCGCGCTGGCGTTCACAATGCGGAAGAACACGCGCTGCCCCATCCGCACGCGAATGGGCTCGCCGGCGCCCGCCACCTTGCCGTTGATCGAGAACGTGCGGAACTCGACGTCGAGCGGCCCGTTCCGACGGAAGTAGGGCTCCCATTCCTTCAGCAGGATGGGGACCTCCAGATCGTAGCGGCCTGGATCCTCCGCCCCATCAACCACGAACATGCCGAACTGTCCGGAGTAGGTGCTCTTCCTGAGATCCCGATGGGCCATGCCGTGGCTGTGGTACCAGCGCGTGCCGACCGGGTCGGGCACGAACGTGTAGCGCCGGCGCCCCTGTGGGGACACGGGCGGCGTCCCCTCTTCCACGACTCCGTCGACGTCCGACGGGATATGCAGGCCGTGCCAGTGGACGATGTCCTGATCGTTGGAATCGTTGAAGACGTCGACCGTGAACGGCCGCCCGGCGCGAGCGCGCACGAGCGGCCCAGGCACCTGCCCGTTGTACGCGAGTGTCCTCACCGTACGCTTCGGCGCCAGTTCCCATGTGACCTCGCCGATACGCAGCGTCAGGTCGGCGGCACCCTCGGCCTGTAACCCCTCGTCGGGTCTCCGACCGACCCGCCCGTGGGGACTTCGAGCCGCACCGAGCGTCACCGCCGACACAACACCGCATGAGAGGGCCAGGAACTCGCGTCGGACCAACGTCCTGGCTCTCATGGTTCCGGTCGACGAAGTCCGTCTTAGCGAACCGTCGGCAGGCCGTGACCACTGGGGTCGCCTGGGAACTGGAACTCGACCATGCGCTTGAAGCCGTCCGATCCCGAACGCAGCACCACGGTGCCGGTCTTCGAGGTCTCGCGTTCGAGGTGCACGCAGTGGAACGCCACCACGGGCACCTTCTGGTCATCGTAGGCGTAGATGTAAGTGCACGGTGCGCCCGCCGCCATCCGATCGTTGTCGTGCTCGATCACGTAGCGGCCCTGGAGGATGTTGTTGCCGATGCGCACGGGCTGCATGAACCACACGACGGTCGCCTGCCGGGCAGGCGCGGTCACCTCTGACGGGGCCGGCTGCGCCATTTGGAAGAACAGATCAACGGCACTGGCCTCGGCCTTTGCGCCGTGGTCCTTGCAGCAAGGCATGTCGCAGCACACAGCCTGATCCGCGCAGCAGTCGCCATCGGCCGCGAACGCCGCTGGTGAGGCAAACAACAATCCGGCGAGCCCGATGGATGCGAGTAATCGTGAATGCATATGTCCTCCGCTTCAGCCGGGGTACAAGCGAGACGCGTGCCGTCAGGCAGGTGCGGAAAACAGGCGCGATTCGTCACCGTGCCAGGCCGGTGATGGGGAGAATCCCGGAATGCCGCGGAAATTCCCGCCCCGCATCATTGGTATGACGGCCGTCATGTTGCCCAGGGCGGCCACCGGATAGCGTAGGGTCAGGCGCGAACGCCTGCGGACCAAGGAGGTTCAGGATGCTGTTGGGGTGTCCCTTCACCGCGCGCTTCCGCTGATCCGGGCGGAGCTCGACCGGCTGGCCGAGACGCAGTCCGCGCCGCCTCGTTCGCTGGCCCGGGCCGATCGCGAGGGCGGGAGCCGTCCTGCCCTTCCCTTCCCCACCGTGTTGCATCCGATTCGCATGATGGAGACCGAGCACGTGCGCATCGAAGTGGCCCTGGACTGTCTTCGACAAGCCACCCACGCGTTGGTGGCGGGCGAAGGCGCGCCCGAGGGCTGGCGTCACTGCCTGTCTGAATTGTCGCGGCTCGACTCGGAGCTGCGCGCGCACCATCGCGCTGAGAACGAAGTGCTGTTTCCCCGCGCACTTGAGCTCGAGCGCCGCCTGCCATAGTCGGCTATCATGCGCCGGTGTCCCTGCAACCGGACGATGAGCTGCTGCGCCGCATAGTGCTCTTCCGCCGCCTGTCGCCAGGCATGCGCGCGCGTGTGGCCGAAGTGGCTCACCTGAGGTCGTACGAACGCGGCGACACGATCTTCTCGGAAGGGGACGCCGGCGATGTCTTCATCGCCATCGTCACCGGCCGCGTCAAGGTCTTCAAGTCGACGCCGGCGGGCAAAGAGATCATTCTCGAGATCTTTGGCGCCGGGGACCCGTTGGGCGCCGTGGCGGTGTACGATAACCTGCCGTTTCCAGCGTCGGCCGTCACGCTCGAGCCCACGCAGTGCCTGCGCATTGAGCAGGCCGCGTTCTTCCGGCTGCTCGAGCAGGATCCCGCGCTCGTGCGCGGGCTGCTGTCGGGCCTCACCCTCCGCCTGGCGGAGTTGACGCGGCGGTTAGCGGAGCTCTCGGGCGCGCGCGTCGAGACGCGTTTCGCCCGCTTGTTTCTGAAGCTGTGCGATCAGATCGGCCGTCCCGAGCGTGGCGGCGTGTTCGTGCCCATGCCGTTGTCGCGGCAGGAACTGGCCGACCTCACCGGCACGACCATCGAAACCGCCATCCGCATCATGAGCCGCTGGCAGAAGGAAGACGTCCTGCACACGGAGAAAGATGGCTTCGTGGTGCTGCAGCGCCCGGCGCTCGACGAGGCGGCGGCGGCGTCGTAGGCCTCGCCCCCTAGTGTAGTGTATCATAAATAACTAGACATTTTGTCTCGGCAGTGGTAGAACCATGGGCATGGCTCGCACGAGTACGCCCTTGGAATTATCGGCAAGCGATCAAGATGAACTCCGGCAGTGGCAATCCGCACACGGAACCTCGCAGCAAGTCGCCTTGCGCTGCCGGTTGGTTCTGGCGGCCGCAGCCGGAATTCCGGATGTGGAGATCGCGGCCACCCACGGCGTCCACCGTCATACGGCCGCGCTGTGGCGCGGTGTTGCCAGATTCAGGCGCTGGACCGGACCCAGCCCGGACTCCCGATCAAGCAGGGGCGCTGTGACACGATGACCCACGACGACAAGCGCCACGGCACGACCACGTTGTTCGCGGCGTTAAGCGTGTTGGATGGCAAGGTCGTCGGGCAGTGTCACGCGCGGCATCGGCACCAGGAATTCCTGAAGTTCTTGCGGCAGCTTGACCGGGAGTTTCCCGGGGACCGGGCACTGCATCTCGTGCTGGACAACTACGGCACGCACAAGACGCCCCAGGTGCAGGCGTGGTTGAAGCGGCATCGCCGGTTTGTGCTGCACTTCATTCCGACCAGCTCCAGTTGGCTCAACCTGGTGGAGCGGTGGTTCGGCGCACTCACGCAGAAGGCGGTGCGACGTGGCGTGTTCCTCAGCGTGCCGGACTTGGTGACGGCCATCCAGGCATTTGTGGATGCGTGGAATACCGATCCGCAACCCTTCGTCTGGACGGCCAAGCTGGAGGACATTCTTCAGAAGATTGCCCGGGCACGCGCGAAACTGGAATCGATGCCGCCCGGCCGCACCCTGCCGCGCCGCCAGAAACGGGAAGCATAAATGTATACTCATTTACGATACACTACAATAGGGCTCCGCTCGATTCAGGTCTCGCGCGATGACCGGATGGCCCGGTCGATCAGCAGTTCCGCGAGGTCCCGCCGCCCGTCGAGCACACTGAGAAGCAGGACGCGCCGACCGGTCACGCGGAAACACACGCGATACGGCGCGACGACCACCTCTCGATAGTCTTGCAAACCGACCGCCTGAAGCTCTGGCACCACCCGGCCGCGCCGGGGGAAGAGCGCGAGAGGGTCTATGCCCTGGCGAAGCCGCTCGTAGGCGGCCAATGCCCGATCCGCGCTTTCGTGGTGCGCGATGTAGTCGAGAATCGCGCTGACATCGTCTTGCGCGGTTCGAGTCCAGACGACCTTGAAGCCCCTACGCACGCCGCAGGCGGGCCAGGTGCCGGCGCATACGCTGATCGACGGCTGCATCGGATGACGTCCGTCCGGCCTCGACGTCCCGTTCGCCGTGCGCGAGAGCCATCAGGAGCAGAAGCGTGTCGCGTTGCCGCTGAAAAGAGTCAATGTCCTGGAGCACGGCTGTGGCCTTGCCGTTCTGGGTGATGATCAGCGGTTGGCCGGTCTCGCGGGCGCGGCGGATCAACTCCGCGGATCGAGACTTGAGGATCGAGACTGGCTCGACGGCGTTCTGGATGTCCATACGGATAGACTCAAATATAGGTCTGAATTCGGCTGCCAGTCAATCTAGAGTGCGGCCCGACATGCGGCCCATGGCAATGCATGCACGCCCCAGGCTTGCTGCACCAGCGCCTGCCGCTCCGTGAATGTCTGGTCGTCCAGCATGTACGCATGACCGCGCTCTTTCCGAAAGTCCTTTGAAAACGCATAGCCAGCAGAGGAAAAATTCTTCCCCCACTGCTCCGGATCCGTCGTCTCGTCGACATAAGGACCGTTGGACTAAGAGCCCATCAACGCGCCACCGAGCACATCAAACAGCGAGCGTGAGATCGGGATTTGCAGCGCCAGACGGCGCGAAGCCGCGCGGCGTGACGCGAAACGTAAGGGTCACGCCGGCATCGGTAATGCGCAGCCGGATCAGCTTGCCGGCGAGCTCGGGATGCGCGTCGGCGCCCAGCGTTGCGCCGAGCCCCAGGGTAAGCGCGGCGGCGAACGCCGCCGACGCCGGGTACTGCGGCAGCCGCGACAGCAGCCAGCGCACGCGATCAGGTATTGGCGGCAGTTTCATAGCGGGCCCGGTTCACGCCACATAAAGCAGTATCGCGAGGTAATGGCAGACGCTGCCCGCGAGCACGAACAAATGCCAGATGCCGTGTGCGTGGCGCAGTTTCGCGTCCAGCGCGTAGAAAACGATTCCCCCGGTATAGAACAGGCCGCCCGCGGCGAGCGACGCGAACCCGGCCGGGGTCAGCGCCGCAATCAGCGGCTCGATCGCAATCATGCTGAGCCAGCCCATGAGGACGTAGATGACCACTGAAAGTACCCTTGCGCCTTTTCCGAGCCACGCTTCCTGGGCGATGCCGAGCGCCGCCAGCCCCCAGATCACTCCGAACAGCGACCACCCCCAAGCCCCGCGCAAGGTGACCAGCGTGAACGGCGTATAGGTACCCGCGATCAGCAGGTAAATCGTACAGTGATCCAGTTTCTGAAATACGCGCTTCACCTTGCCGCGGGTGCTGTGGTACAGGGTGGACAAGGTATAGAGCGCAAACAGCGTGACGCCGTAAATACTGAAACTGACGATTTTCCAGGGGTCGCCCAGACGCGCGGCAAGCACCACCAGCACCGCGGCGCCTGCCACGGCAAGCACTGCACCCATCAGGTGGGTACTGCTGTTGAGGCGCTCGCCGTAGTACATGGTCAGGCCTTAATCTTACTGCGACACATAATTCAAAAGCGTTCGATGTACTGCGGCAACCTGATCGAGCCCCGGCTTACCGTGCCAGTAACCGTTGCATGCCCCAATGGGCATCAGGCTTTCCATTTGACGCGCGGCGAGGTCCGCGGGTACTGAACGTTCCAGGCGTTGCCGGAACAGATTGACAATCTCGAAAGTATTTTCGGACTGCGGGCTGATGCGCAGCACGTCGACGCCGAGCTGCGGCATTTCGTCGAGATCGTCGATCAGGTTGAAGCGGCGCGCAGTGAAGCACCGCGCCGAAAACGCGAGCGGCAGGCGGCCGTAGCCGAATATTTCGGTTGCCATCGCCGCCGGGCGGTGCTGTTGCAGTTCGCGCAGGCTGTCACGCGACAGCTCGACCGGCAGCACCGAGCGCTGCGCGCCGAGTTGCGCCAGCAGCGCCAGTGTTTACGGGTTGTAGACGTGCAGGAGATGCCGATCCGGGCGCGGTCGTTGTGCGCCGGGTCGATTCCGCCGCGCCAGGGCCGCGAGGACCGACGATGTGTTAGGGATTGTTCCACTGCGCCGGGAAATAATCCCCATTCAAATTTGCAATTGAGGGGATTTCTGCCGGCAGGGTCGGCGGCCGGATCTTTGCACGAGAGTGGGTACCGAAGCAGCATCGGCGAGCCAATTCCGGTTAAAGCCGAGATATGACGGCGATCATAGATGCCCCGCTACCCCTGTGACAGCATTCGGGTCGAAATGACTACTCCAGCCCTGTACGCGCGCGGAGAACGACCACGGCCTCGAGACCTCGGCCGCGTGGCTGCCGTGCTCGGCCTCGTGGCACTGGTGGCGCTCGCCTCCCCAGCGGTTTCGTTCGCCCAAACAACGGCCGCGGCGGCCGCTCCCACCCAACCGGCCCCATCGCCCACCTGGCGCTGGAATGTCCTCAACCTCACGCGCGTCGAGTCGTGGCGGTTCTTCGAACCGCCGGCAACCGGCAGCCCCGATTACACGTTCATCGCCAATCGGTTGCGCGTCGCCCTCAACGGGACCTGGACGCGCTTCGATGTGAACGCGGCTGCGCAGTACGTGCAGTTCGGCGGGTTGCCCACCAAGGCCCATGGACCCGGACCGTTCGGGACCGGCGCGCTCTACTACCAGCACGCCGGCCGGACCGACAGCTACGGCGCGTACGTGCGGACGCTCAGCCTACGCGCGCGGCTGCCGCACGGGGTCACACTGCAGGGTGGACGATTCGGCTACACCTCCGGCAGCGAAGCGCCGTCGGGTCGGCCGAAGATCGAAGCCGTCAAGCGGGCGCGGGTCGACTCGCGCATGATCGGCGAGTTCGAGTGGTCGCTGTACCAGCGCACGTTCGACGGCGTGCGCGGCGACATCGATCGCAAGGCGTGGCATGTCACCGGCGCCTGGCTGCGGCCAACGCAGGGCGGTTTCGAGGAGAAGGCGGGTTCGAGCATCAGCGACATCGACGTCTTGGCCGGCACCGTGGCCCTGCGACCCGGCGTCGCCCTGCCAAAAACGGACCTGACCTTCTTCGGCTACCGCTACAACGACGACCGCAGGGTCACGGCCCGGCCCGACAACTCGGGGCGCACGGCGTCGCGTGCCGAGGTGGGCATCACCACGCTCGGAGCCGCGGCCGTGGGCACTTCGCCCGCGGGCAAGGGTGACCTCGACTGGCTCGTCTGGTTCGCCGGACAAACCGGGTCTTGGTACGGCCAGACCCACCGCGCCTGGTCGCTCGCCCTCGAGACCGGCTACCAGTGGAAGGCCAGGTGGCAACCGTGGGTCCGCGGCGGCTACCTCGACGCGTCAGGCGACGGCAATCCCTCCGACCACCGCCACGGCACCTTCTTCCCGATGCTGCCGACCGTGCGCAAGTACTCGATGACGACCGCCTACGCCACGATGAACCTGCGCGACCTGTTCGCCGAGGTCATCGTGAGGCCCACGGGCAAGGTCACGGCCCGCGCCGACATCCGGCGGCTGTGGCTGGCCAACGGCAAGGACCTCTGGTACGCGGGAAGCGGCGCCACCCAGAAGGCGGGCACCTACTTCGGCTATGCGGGGCGACGGTCGGGTGGCTCCACCGACCTCGCCTCCGCCGTCATTGAGGGCGCCGTCGACGTCGCGCTCACGAAGCGCTGGTCGGCCAACGCGTTTCTCGGCGTGATTCACGGCGGGCAGGTGGTCGCCACATCGTTTCCGGGGCGCTGGCTCCGCTTCTTCTACCTCGAAAGCGTGGTGCAGTGGTGAGCGCGCGGGCCGCGGCGGTGGCGGCGCTTCGTGTCGACGAGCCCGGCGAGAGGGCTACCACGCGGGACTCATCGCCTGCCAGCACGCCTGTCCCGTTCACACCGACGCGCGCGGCTACGTGCGCGCCATCGCCGAGGGCCGCTTCGAAGACGCGTAATTTTCCTATCGTCACGCCTGGATCATCATCGCGCTCATTCCGTACTCCCGGCTCGTGCGCTTTCTGGTGGTACCGTTGCGCTACTTTTTCCGGCGTCCGCAGGTAGTGCGCTGGAACATCAATCCGAAGACCGTCCGTCGCTGACGAGAGGAGACGCAACATGACAGAGGAGAGCAAATCGATCGCTCAGGTGAAACTGCCGGAACTCATCGACTTCCGGCTGGAGCGCATTCGAGTGCTTCATTGGACGTGGTTCGCGTTCTTCATCGCCTTCTTCACCTGGTTCAACATGGCGCCGCTGGCGACGACGATGCTCAAGAGCATCGACTGGTTGACCGGGGACCACATCAAAGTGCTGGCGATCTGCAACGTGGCGATGACGATTCCGGCGCGCATTCTCATCGGCGCGCTCATCGACCGCTTCGGTCCGCGCATCACTTTCTCGGCGCTCCTGGTTGCCATGTCCGTTCCGACGTTCATTTTTGCATTCGGTGATACCTGGACGGTGCTTCTGATTTCGCGGCTCGTGTTGAGCTCGATAGGCGCCAGCTTCGTGATCGGAATCCGGATGACGGCCGAATGGTTTCCGCCCAAGGACGTCGGCAAGGCCGAAGGGTTCTATGCGGGCTGGGGCAATTTCGGCTCCGCCGGCGCCGCCATGGTTCTTCCCTGGTTTGCGCTCACCTTCTTCGGCGGCGAGAATGGCTGGAGATACGCCCTCGCGCTCTCGGGCGCTTTCTGCCTGGGCTACGGGATTCTGTACTTCTTCGTCGTGAGGGACACTCCTCAGGGAAAGGCATTCATAGGCGCGAAGAAAACCCAGCCCATGGAGGTCAGCACCTGGGGCGACCTCGTCCAGTTGATTCTATGGTCGTTTCCCTTGGTGGCCGCGTTGGGCATATTGGCATGGCGCATGAACATGCTCGGATTTC
>JBCKZH010000113.1:0-11743 GCA_038919385.1 Vicinamibacterales bacterium
TGCGCCGTCGCCGGGCACCCGCCGTGCCATCAATTTTTGCTCAGGCTCTGAGTGGACTTGGACGCCCGGTGCATGTACACTACCCGTCCCGTGCCGACCGCTGTGCTCATCGTGAACTTCCGAGGCTACGACGATTTGGCGCGCTGCCTCGAGTCACTCGACCCGCACGTCCGGTTGGATGACGAGGTCATTGTTGTTGACCAGGAAAGTGACCCGCGCCAGCTGAGGACTGTGCTGGAACCGCATCCGCGGGTGATCGCGATTCCGCTGGAGCGCAATGTCGGGTTCGCCGCGGGTGTGAATCTGGCCGCGCGGCACGCCAGCGCGCCGTTCCTGTGGCTGCTTAATCCGGACACGACCGTCGAAGGGCCCGTCCTGCAGGTCTTGCAGGACTGGCTCCAGGGTCATCCCGATGTTGCCGTCGCCGGGCCGCGCGTGCTCAACGGCGATGGTTCGTTGCAGCCCTCCGCCCGTGCGTTCCCCGGTTTGTCGACCCTGCTTGGCGGCCGCTCGACATGGCTGACGCGGCGGTATCCCGACAACTGGTGGACGCGGCGCAATCTGCTTGGCCTGGATACCACCGAGGCGCTCGACGTCGATTGGGTGTCGGGGTCCTGCTTCATGACACGACGGGCCGTCTTCGAGCGCCTGGGTGGATTGGATGAGTCGTTTTTCCTGTACTGGGAGGACGCCGACTATTGCCGCCGCGTTACGGCTGCAGGCGGTCGATGCACCTACCTGCCGTGGGTCGCCGTGCGCCATGTCGGCGGCGGATCCGCGAGATACAATTTGCCCTTGGCCATTCGCGCCTTCCACGAAAGCGCGTTTCACCTGTACTGGAAATACAGTGGCATGACGGGGCGCGCCGCGGCGCCGTTCGTACGTGCGGGTCTGCGTGTGCGCGGGGAAATCCGGCTCCGTCAAAAGCTGCGCGAGGGTCGTCGCGCTCCCGCCTCGTCCCGCGTCGGCTTCGCGCCCATGCTGCTCTCCGACCCGTCCGAACCGCGCTCTGAGGCCGATCGTTCCGTCCCGAAGTGCTGACGTGACGAGGATTTCGACGTGAACGACCCCGCCCCTTCGCCGGCGCTCGTGGACCGCGCCGCGCAATCTCACACGTTGGTCTCCAGCCTGGTGCTGCTGTTTGCTTATCGTGAGCTTGTGAAGAACCTCGTGCTCAAGGAGCTGAAACTGAAGTACCGGGGATCGGTGCTCGGTTTCTTGTGGTCGCTCGTCAATCCGCTGGCGATGGTGGGGATCTACACGTTGGCCTTCAAGTACATCCTTGCGACTGGCCAACCAGGCTTCCCGTATTTTGTTCTCCTCGGCGTGCTGGCCTGGTCGTTCTTCGCGAATTCGGCCGTGATGGCGACCGGTGCCATCATCGAGGGCAGCAGCCTGGTCAAGGCGGTGCGATTTCCACGGGCCGTGCTACCCGTGGCCATAGTCCTGTTCAATCTCGTTCAGTACTTGCTGACCGTTGTGGTGCTGCTTCCATTGATGTTCCTGCTGTATCGCGTGCCGCCCTCTGGCCCGATGGTGCTGTTCCCGGCCTTCCTGGCCCTTCAGGTCCTGTTCACGGTCGGTCTCGCGCTGATGCTCGCGGCGGCCACCACGTTCTTCCGGGATGTTCGCCATTTCGTGGACATTGGGTTGTTGATTCTCTTTTGGACCACGCCCATCGTTTACCAGCTCAACCAGGCGCCCGAGTGGCTCCGCCCGGCGTTGTTGTGGAGCCCGATGTCGCCATTCGTGGTTGCCTACCAGAGCATCTTCTATGTCGGAGACTGGCCGGACCTGTCAGTCTGGACCGCCGGTGTGGTCTACGGGTTTGGCGTGTTTGCCGTGGGCACCATGTGGTTCCTGTCGCTCGAAAACCGGCTGGGAGAGCAGATCTGATGAGTGTGGTGATCGACGCTCAACAGGTTTCCAAGCGCTTCTACCTCCGGCACAATCGCTCGGCCGAACTCAAGGTCCGGTTCCTGGCGATGTTTCACGAGCACCATCGGGAGGCCGTGGAGGAATTCTGGGCGCTACGCGACGTGTCGCTCACCATTCGGAGCGGCGAGGCGGTGGGCGTGGTCGGCCGCAACGGATCCGGCAAGAGCACGCTGCTGAAGATCGTGGCCGGACTCCACATGCCGACGACAGGCCGCATGCTCGTCGCGGCCCACGCCCGCATCGGCCCCATGATCGAGCTCGGCGTTGGGTTTCACCCCGAATTGAGCGGTGAGGAGAACGTGCACTTGAGCGCGTCGGTCTACGGGTTGAGCCGGGCACAGATCGCGGCGCTCTATCCGCGCGTGGTGGCGTATTCGGGCCTCGAACACGTCATGGACACGCCGCTCAAGAGCTACTCGTCAGGCATGCAGCTGCGTCTCGGCTTTGCGATTGCTGCCAATCTCGACCCCGAGATCCTCCTGCTCGACGAGATCTTCGCCGTGGGCGACGCGGAGTTCCAGCGTCAATGTCACGACACGCTCGCTCGGTTCCGCGAGGAAGGGAGGACGTTCTTGTTTGTCTCGCACACCGCCAGCGCCATCCGATCCTTGTGCGATCGTGTCTGCGTGCTCGATCGGGGGCGGTTGCTGTTCGATGGCGCGGTCGAGGAGGGGTTGACGTTCTACGAACGGCTGACCGCATGAGCGCGTCGATGATGGAACGCCCGACTGTTTCACTAGTGGTCCTGAGCCATGACGGCTGCGAGCATCTCGACGTGTGCCTCACGTCCCTCGCGGATCTGAGCATCGAGGAGTTCGACCTCGAGGTGATCGTCGTTGACAACGCGTCGACCGACGGCACCGCGGATCTGATCGCCAAGCGGTTTCCTGCGGTTCGCGTGCTTCGAAGCGACGTCAACCTCGGCTTCTCAAAGGGCGCGAATCTCGGGGCGGCACACGCGTCGGGCGAGTTCGTCGCCTTCCTGAACAACGACATGCGGGTCGACCGGCGCTGGTTGGACGTGCTGGTTCACACCGCACGTGGAGACGACAGACTCGCGTGTGTCGGATCGGCAATCCTGAATTGGGACGGCACGGCCATCGACTTCGCCGGCCGGCCCGAGGATGCGTTTGGTGTCGCGAGCGGCCTGATGAACGAGAGCCTGTCGTCGCGCGAGATGCCGAGCGACACCGCGCCTCAGTTGTTTGTGTCGGCAGGAGCGGCGCTGTTCAGGCTCGAGGCGTTTCGGGACGTGGGAGGATTCGATCCGACCTACTTCTTGTACCACGAAGACGTCGACTTGTGCTGGCGACTCTGGCTGCGCGGATACCGGTGCGCGCTAGCGCCGCGATCGATCGTCTACCATCGCGGCGGCGCGAGTTCCAGCAAGCTTCCCGCCGAATACATCCAGGGGTTGGCGCAGCGCCATGTGCTGCTCACGCTCGTCAAGAACCTGGAGAGCCGGAACTTGAGGGATCTGTTCCCTCTGGTGTGCTACGTGCTCTTCGAACGGTGGCGATGGTCCGAGGCGGCTGGGCGCGCGCTCCCCGCGGCTCTCGACGAGTTTCGCGCAACACTCGATCGGATCCTTGCGACACGAGCCGGGATCCAACGAAGCCGGGTCGTCAGCGACACCACATTGTTTGCCGAGGTCGGCCACCCCTTCGGATCCCTGCTGCGTCACGAGCGGTACAGAGCCGTCACCAGCGAGCTGGCCACGTGGTGCGCCCAACTGGATTTCGATCCTGACGGAGGTTCGACGGCGCTGGTCCGGGCCGGCATCTGGGAATGGGTGAACGCCGCGCACGTGGTGTTTGCGCGCGCTGTCGTCGCCCGCCGCGATCGGCCGGCCACGGAGACGGTCGGTCGCCCGGCAGCCATCGACTCGCTGTGGTCTGAGGTCGGCCGGCAGGCTCAGCTCATCCAGGAATTGGAATCTCGGCTGGGCGCGGCGGTCGCGCGTTTGCAAGAGGTGACAGCCTTGCGCGAGCGGGATGAGGCGGAACACGCGCGACTGGTGGCCGCCCTTCAGGAATTGGAATCTCGGCTGGGCGCGGCGGTCGCGCGTTTGCAAGAGGTGACAGCCTTGCGCGAGCGGGATGAGGCGGAACGCGCGCGACTGGTGGCCGCCCTTCAGGAAAAGGACGCGATCATCAGTGGCCAAAATGAGGGCATCGTCTGGCTTCGTGCCGAATTGGCGGAGGTGCGCCGGCTACGCGATCGAACCGAGGCCGTGAACGACTCACTGCGTTCTCAACTCGACGAAATCTTCGCGTCTCGCGGCTGGCGCTGGCTGACGCGGTATCGTCGGGTTCAGGAACGGATCACCCCTCGTCGGCGGCGCTCCGGCACACTCGGGCGCACGCTTCCGCCGGCGCCGCCTGAGCGGCCGGAAGGAAGTGCGGGGCCGTCCGCCCCGGCAGGCCGGCACGAGTCCCTGACCTTGCTGCCGGCACTGTCGCCAGACGAAGCCGCGGCTCTTGACGCCCATCCGACCGACTATCGGCATCGACGCTTTGATGTCGTCTGTTTGTCGATTATCGACTGGGAGTTTCGATATCAGCGGCCGCAGCAACTCATGTCGCGGTTCGCCGCGAACGGACACCGCGTGTTCTACGTGAGCTGTTCCAGATTCCGGTCGACGGAGCCTGCGGCCGAACCCGCCGTGCGACTCATCAAGGACAATGTCTACGAGGTTCAGCTGGCGGCGCCGCGACCCCTCAACGTGTACGGGGAAGTGGCGGCAGGCGACGGCGCGCGTGTCTTGACCGACTCGTTGGCACAACTCCGGCGCACGTACGACATCTCAGCGGCGGTCGTCTATGTGATGGTGGCGTCCTGGACGAACGTCGCGTGCGAGGCCCGGGCCAGGTGGGATTGGCGTGTCGTGTACGATTGCATGGATGAGTGGCAGAACTTTCCAGGCATCAGTCCCGCGCTTCTGGACGCTGAGGCCGACCTCGTCGCTCAGTGCGACCTCCTCGTGGTAACGGCCGCGCGACTGCATGAGAAATGGAAACCGTACGGACGCCCCACGGTGCTGGCCCGAAATGCCGTTGACTACGACTTTTATGCGACGCGATGTCGCCCCAATACACTCCTGACCGGGACGCGACACCCGATCATCGGCTACTGCGGCGCCATTGCCGACTGGTTCGACATCGAGCTCGTCGCGTATGTCGCCCGCGCCCGGCCGCAGTGGAGTTTTGTCTTACTCGGCGGCGTCTTCGACGTCGATGTGCGAGCGCTGAAGGCGCTCCCCAACGTCGCGCTGCTTGGCCAGCAGCCGTACGACACCATGCCACAGTACGTCTATCACTTCGACGCGTGCCTGATCCCGTTCAAGGTCAATCCGATTACCGAAGCCACCGATCCCGTCAAGCTGTACGAGTACTTGAGTGCTGGCAAGCCAGTCGTCTCGGTGGCTCTGCCGGAATTGGAGCCGTATCGGGATCTCGTCTATCTGGCCGCCGATCGTGAGGAGTTTCTCGCCCATCTCGATCGGGCCACGGCCGAACAGGATCGCGAGCTCGTGACTCGTCGGCGTGCGTTTGCCGCGACCCATACATGGCAGGAGCGTTATTCACGGATCACCGCCGCCCTCGTGAGTGTGGTCAAACCGGCGAGCGCGATCGTGGTCACCTACAACAACCTCTCACTCACGAAGCTATGTCTGGACAGCTTGCTCCGGAACACCGACTATCCCAACTGCGAGATCATCGTTGTCGATAACGCGTCCTCGGACGGCACGCCGGCGTATCTGCGGTACATGGAGGCCAGGCACCCCGAGATCAGGGTGATCCTGAATGAGGTCAACCTCGGTTTTTCGCGCGCGAATAACCAGGGGATCGCCGCGAGCCAGGGGCACTACCTGGTCCTGCTCAACAACGACACCGTGGTGCCTCCCGGTTGGCTTACGCGGCTGCTGCATCATTTGAGGCATCCTACGATTGGCCTCGTGGGCCCGGTGACGAACTTTGTGGGGAACCAAGCCAAGCTGGAGGTCGGGTATCGCACCCGAGGCGAAATGGAGCAATTTGCGGCGGACCGGGCTCGACGGTTTGATGGGCAGGTGGCCGACATTCAGATGCTGGCGATGTTCTGCGTCGCGATGAGACGAGAGACCTACGAGCGGGTGGGTCCACTCGACGAGCGATTTGAGCTCGGTATGTTCGAGGATGATGACTACGCCCAGCGGTTGCGGGCTTGCGGATATCGAGTCGTCTGTGCGGCCGACGTCTTCGTGCACCACGTCGGCCAAGCCGCATTCAAGGCACTTATCGCGAACGGTGAATACGATCCATTGTTTGAAAAAAACCGCCGCTTGTACGAAGAGAAGTGGCGCGTTCGGTGGACGCGCCACGAGAACGGGCCGTTGCCTTTTGCGCCCGTGCCTCTCGGCGCGGCTCCCGATGACCAGGGCGGGCCGTGATGCCCGACGCGACCGCTCGGGACCCTCACTCTATCGCAATGTTCGACGTCCTCTTTCACCGAGACTACCGCGGGTTTTCCGGCGGTCACCTGAAGCGGCGCTTTCCCGCACGTAGGGCCGCCCGCTCGTGCAGGGTGATGAAGGCGCCCCCCATGATATCCAGCAGCTCGTCTTCCGGCAGGATCGTGCGAGCAGTGGCCGAGAAGCGGAAGGGCCGCAGTGGATGCCCGAATGCGCATTCAGCACGCGGCGCGGCAAGCTGGTGCCCGAGCGATGACATCCACCTATGATGATTGGCTAGGCGTTCCGGGTCACACGGGTCCCTTCGGTGCCGCGCCGTCACCAGCCGCGCCTCGGCCCGTCTCACGCTGAATGCCCGATTCGAGTTCGGACACTCGGGTAGAGATTCGACGGATCCTGGCGCTCCCAGCTTCCACCATGGCTTGGATCTCCTGTTCTTCGCTCTCGACCCACCCAGCCTCGTCACACATCCGACGGTACAGGTCGACCACATCTGATGTCACGCCGGCATCGCTCACCTCGCGGAGGCTCGACGTGTTGTGCCTGTGCATCGGCTTGATTCGGCGCAGGGACTCCCCGCGCCGATCGTCGTGAGCCGTCAAGCCTGCGAAGGAGCGCAGCCGCTCGAGCTCGACGTGCGGGCGCTGGAAGTACGCCAGATAGTGCGTGATCAATCGCTGATTGGGTGTCGACGTCTCCAGGATCTGCTGGTTGTAGGTTTTCCAAAGCGCCACGCCGAACTGACGCGAGGACGAGCCCCGCTTTCGCAGAGACTCAGCGACCTCCAGCGGGTTCCGGAGACAAATCACCACCTTGAGGTCGGGATACGCCTTGAACCAGAACGGCAGCAGGAGGCTGGTTCTGGGGTCTTTCCACCCCCAAGGCTCGCGAGGTCCCACTGCCGCTCGCAGTTCGCGTGCTCTGACCATCAGCGGCTTCAATGCGTCGAGATCGAATCGGGCCGGGGCGAGGTCGGGGGGGTAGTCCCACCCGCCGCCGAGCACTCCGAGCACGGCATCATCGAGATCCAGGAAGTCGACGTGCTCCCAGTGCCCTTCGGGATTATGCGGATGCGCCCCCATCAGGTCCGTCTCGGCGCCGATGTTGAGGCCGAGACCGTGCAGAACACTCATCACCATCGAGGTGCCCGATCGGTGCATCCCCGTGACACAAATCGCCATCGCAAATCACCGATCAATCCGCCGTCGCGCCAGAGGCGTCCGGCCTCAGATTCAGGACATTCTAGACCGACGCGACCCGATTCGGAAGCCGAATCGGGCCAGCGCACACGTCGGGCCACTGTCGGGTTGTTTACGATTCGGTCGATCGTGTCATCGTGCTGGGCTGCTCCTTCGATCCGGTCTTCGACAACGCCACGTTCACCGTCTTCCGCGTGTCGAGGCCACGCTCACCAGATCACCCGATCGGACCGGCTGGCTCGACCGGCTCGCTTGGCCATTCCCAGTAGTGCGTCGTTCGCGGTTGCGAACGGTCGAGGTCCGGGCTGTTCCACGGCTTCACCCTCGGGAGGGTGTTCA
Organism: Vicinamibacterales bacterium; assembly: GCA_038919385.1. Lineage (GTDB taxonomy): Bacteria > Acidobacteriota > Vicinamibacteria > Vicinamibacterales > UBA2999 > 12-FULL-67-14b. The sequence goes on from JBCKZH010000113.1 coordinate 7,930, forward strand.
GGATTGCGAGGACAGGCCGGAGGGATCGCATCGAGAGACGGTTTCCGTGCCATTGCCGCGAGATCTCCTCGGCAGGATAGTGGCGGTTGGCCCGCTTGGCCCACGCGTGACTGAAGCTCAGCGCGACATAATGACGCAGGTTCTGCGTCTCGGGGTAGATGGCGTGCATCGGAACATTGACGCCGTGGCCGCCGCTCTTCACGTTTTCTATTCCCCTGTGGTTGCGCCATACCCGCTGTAACCGCATCGGCCTGGGTTCGAAGAAGTAATAGCGCGTGACCGTCTGCCGGAAGTCCGACCCGAGGGCGTCGGTCCCAGGTTCGGGGAGGAACACGAACTCGTCGAAGTTGACCGTGAGGAAGCGTTCCGGCACATCGGCCAGCCAGGCCGCGAGCGGCGCGCCGGTGCGGGTTTGCATCCACTCATCGGCGTCCAGATGCATCACCCAGTCGTGGCGGCTCTCCTGGATGATCCGCTGCTGCGCGGTGAGTTGCTCCTCCACGGCGAATGTTCCGTCGAAGGACAGACGATCGACCGAGACGACGCCGCTGCCGAGGTGCGAACGCGCGATGTCGGCCGTACCATCCCGCGATTCGTGGTCGATCACCGCGACCTCGACGCCGTCGGCGATGATCGCCGGCAACAGGTACTCGAGGTAGGCGGCCTCGTTGCGGGCCGTGATCACGGCAAGGCATGAGCTCTGTCCTGGCATCAGTGTGGCGTTTCTGTGTTGTGAATCACTGGATGGATGACCCATCGATCCACCTGACGGAGCGCCCAGTGCTGGGCGGGGCGCGCGTTGAGCACGGATGGCCTGTCCTGGAGGGTGTGCTGCCAGACCGACGCCGCCCCGGCACGGCGCACGCCGTCTGGGTCCGCAGGCCAGAGCGGGGTCATCCAGTTCGCTGGCCGGCTGAGGACCACGAACGGCCAGGCTCGTTGCTGCCCAAGGACGGCGAGCTGGACATCTATCCCATTCCGGAACGGGAAGTCCGACGAATCGATTTTGCAGTAGCGGGAGTCCCATGCGATCGTTCCCGAGCCGAGGACGTGACAGCGTTGATCCCGCTCCAGATCGCTCCAGTACGGCACGATCGTGCTCACGTCCAGGAAATCGGCCTCCTCGCCCAGTGTCGATCCGTGGAACCCCACGAGCGCACGACCGCCGTATTCCGCGAGTCCCCGGACGAGGCGATCGACGTAATCGCCGGGGTAGGCGATGTCGTCGTCGATGGAGATCACGATCCCGTCGAAACCTCCGATCATTGAGTATTTCGCCCGGTTACCCGTGTTCGCGCCGGTCTCGGTGGTGATCTGCCCGGTGGCGAGGAAGTCCGGCACCGAGCCGTAACCGTTCAGTCGCACGAACAGGCGATCGACCTGCGGCCGGATGGCGGCCACGACGCGGGCGAGCATCCCCTCGCGCCCCTGCAGGGTTGCCATCACGGCGCACCGCCGACGTCGGGCCACATGTCCGTGCGTCGAGTCTTCGTTCACGATGCCGGATCTTACTCCTTCCGAAGATGGCAACGGTTGGGCTTAGTTAAGCTAGAACAAAGCTTTCAGTCCGCCTTCGCGCTGACGGCGCGTCCCGGCACAAAGGCCAAGGGCCCGTGTTGGTGAGGCGTCCACTGGACGTTCCATTTGTCCTCGAACGCGCGTCGATTCATGTCCCATAACTCGTGGTACTCGCCGGTCTCGATTAGCTTCTTGAACGAGGCTTGACCCGCGTGGTGGACGAAGACATCGGCCGCGCACACGACGCGGCGTCCTATGGACCGCATGACCTGGGCATAATCGTCGTCCTCGAAGAGGCCGATGCCGAACCGTTCGTCGAGCGGCCCGACCCGTTCGTAGGTGTCGCGCCGCATGGCCACACAGAACATCGCCAACATGCCGATGTCGGCGATCTGCCCCTCGTATCTCCACGCGCGTTCAAATGCGAACAGCTCCATTTGGCCCCACGTGCCATAGGGTACGTCCACCTTCGCTTCATTCCCGGCGAAGTTGGTAACCGGACCGACCACACCGATTTCCGGATCGTCAAGATGGCGGACCAAACGTGGCAGCCAGCCAGCGGGCACAACCGTGTCGTTGTTGAGCACGACCAAATACCGTCCTCTGCTCTCGGCTAGGCCCTGGTTGTTCGCGAACTCGTAGTCCACCGCGTTGCGCACCAGCACCGTCGGGCGACCGCTGGGTGCCCACTTGTCGAGCAGTCTCTGCGCTGAGACGATCAACAGATCGCACTTGCGAACCAGACGGGCCTCACCTTCGACCACCGCGTGCTTGATCCCTTCAAAGTGATCCCAGTCGTCCATGCAGTCGTAAACGATGGGCCACCCCCAGCTGCGGCCAGCGTCGAGCGCCACGTTGGTCCACGATGCGATCATGACGTAGGCAATTGCGGACGAAATGTTGTGGGTTCGGCGCAGCGCGGCCAGTGAGCTCAGGATCGTCCGCGCGTTGTCGTGGTCAAAGACCTCTCCAATCGATGATCGAGAAACAGATCACGTCAGCCCGATGGCTGGTTCCTTGTTGCAGTCCTCGCCCCAGAATTCGGACGGCACCTTCCTGCTGGAGCACGGGCCACAACGTCAGCGTCTCCAAAGCCTCGGGCGGGAGAACGGTCAGGCTGGCCGGCAGGTCGATTTCTACCGCTCCGTTTTTCACGGTCTCGCTCGGCGTCTCGGTTGTAGACGGCGTAGACAAGCGCGACGGCCGAACCGGCGGGCGGCGTAACCGCTCCTTCGCCCGCCGGTAGAGCATGAGCCACCACCATCCGCGTGAATGCAGGATTTCGTGAAGCTGATCTGTCAGCGACTGGCGCGCCTGTTTCGCCACAATCAACTCGGCCTGCAACCAGGCAATGGCTTCCTGCCGGTCGCGATCTGTTCCGCGAGTTTGGAAAACGCGTCTCGCTGCCGTGAAAGTTCCTGGACAACCGCCTCAGAAGCGCGAACGTGAAGCGCGGCGTCCTGCCGGGCCGAGGCCAGTTCTCTTTGCAGCCACGCCTCAACGTCGTCCGGTCGAGTCATCAAGTCTCCGTAAACCAGCCTCACGGGGGCCGGACATGAGAGGTCGCTACTATCGGATCACGATGGACAGGCGGAGCCCCGTACTACGATCCGGGTCGGCGAACGATTGGCCTGTCGCCGATCGCGCCCCATTGCACGATCTGGTACCCACCAACAGCAAGCTGGGTGTACCAGACGCCGTTGCTTTCCCGCCACACGGTGAAGTCACTTCTTCCGTCGCGGTCCCAGTCACCTGATATCGGGATGTCGCCGAACGTGCCGTACTGAACGATAGTGACTCCGCCACTGGACTTGTTCACGAACCACTCGCCAGTGCTGGGCCGGAAAACAGTGGGATCGCTTCGACCATCGCCGTCGAAGTCGCCAGCGACTGGGATGTCAGCCCCTATGCCCCAGCCAACGAACATCGTTCCGCCGCCTGAGAGCACGACATACCAGACGCCATTGCTTGGCCGATAGATCGCCGCATCCATCTTGCCGTCAGCATCGAAGTCGCCGAGCAGAGGCTGATCACTGGCAATACCCCAACCGAGCACGCTGAACCCGCCGGTCGATTTCAAGAAGAACCAGGCTCCGCCACTGGGTCGATAAATCACGAGGTCGGCCTTCCGGTCGCCATCTACGTCGCCCGCAAGCGGAATGTCGCCGGCCGTGCCCCATGAGGTCACGCGCACGGTGCCGGTGCTCGATTCGATGATGTACCAGACGCCATTTGATGGCCGCCATACCGCAATGTCAGTCTTGTCGATGAAACCTATGTGGGAGGCGTGCATCCC
>JBCKZH010000114.1:0-11741 GCA_038919385.1 Vicinamibacterales bacterium
ATGATCCAGTAGGCCCAGGCGTACGGTCCGAACGCGCGGTTCAGGAACGTGAAGAGCTCGTAGGGGTTCCCGCTGTACCACGCGGTGAAGAACTCCGTGGCATAGGCGTAGCCGACGATCGTCCCGGTCACGAGCATGATCTTCGCCATGTAGTCGAAGTGGCGGAGGGTGATGATGTGCTCGAGGCGGAACGCCGTGCGGCAGATCACCATGAGCGTCAGCACCATGGCGAACCCGGAGAAGATCGCGCCCGCGACGAAGTAGGGCGGGAAGACCGTCGTATGCCATCCAGGGAGGATGGAGACCGCGAAATCCATCGAGACGATCGAATGAACCGAGAGGACCAGCGGCGTCGCCAGGGCTGCGAGAAGGAGGTAGGCGGTTTCGTAGTGATGCCATTGCCGCTGGGAGCCCCGCCAGCCGAGGGCGAAGATACCGTAGACGAACTTCCGGGTGTGGGTTTTCGCCCGATCGCGCATCATCGCCAGGTCCGGGATCAGGCCGACGTAAAAGAACAGGATCGAGACGGTTCCGTAGATGCTGACCGCGAAGACGTCCCAGAGAAGAGGGCTCCTGAAGTTGGGCCACATGCCCATCTGGTTCGGGATCGGGAACATCCAGTAGGCGACCCAGACGCGTCCCACGTGGATCCCCGGGAATATCATGGCGCACATGACCGCGAAGATGGTCATCGCCTCCGCCGAGCGGTTGATCGAGGTGCGCCATTTCTGGCGGAAGAGGAAGAGGATCGCCGAGATGAGCGTGCCGGCGTGCCCGATCCCGACCCAGAACACGAAGTTCGTGATGTCCCACGCCCAGCCGACGGGCTGGTTGAGGCCCCAGATGCCGATCCCCTCCCAGAAAAGCCACGAGACCGCCACGCCGAGAAGGCCGAGGAGCGCGACGGAAGGGATGAAGAAGAGCCACCAGCCGATCGGTGTCCCCCGCTCGACCGGCCCAGCGACGGCCTCGGTGATGGAATGGAAATCCGGCGAGTGCAGGATGAGCGTGGGTTGGCCCGCGACCGGGTTGTCGAGCAGTTCTGCTTCCGTCTGGGCCAAAACGTGTTCCCCGTCCTAAGTTTGAAGAGTGGCGCGTTTGTACCATCGCGCATTGTGGGAGTCAAGCGCCGAACCGGCGTCGTGCCCTCACGGCTGCGCCGTGAGGCCGATCTGCTCGAGCAGCGGTTCGAGGTCGTCTCCCGAGGCAGGAATGCAGGCGAAGATCCTCGCCGCCGTCGCCCGGACCCACCGGTCTGCCCCAGGAAGCGCGCGCACCACTCGGCCGGCCGGGGTCCCCGCCGCGCGTAATTTGCGCGGTGGGGTGGAGGCGTCGATGAGCCCTTGCCACGCCTCGTGCGTCTCGGTCGCGAACTCCTGGAGAAGCGACAACGCGCCCCCCGCGTGCTGGATTTGCGATATGCGCGCTGCCAGCTCGCGCGCTTCGACCAGCCCCGAGTTCATGCTGTGCACGCCGACAGGCGCCGCATGGTGCGCGGCGTCCCCGGCGAGCCAGACGCCGTCCTTCCCAAAGCTCCGCGTCAGGCGCCACTCGAACACCGCGAGAGTGGACCAGTAAATCTGCGTCGGCCGCGCCGTGCACCACGGAGCCCTCGCAGCGATCAGCTGCGCGAGCCGCTCCAGTGATGGCTCGTGTCCAGCGGCATCCGGAATTTGGAATCCCCAGCGGCATCGCCCCTCCTCAAGCGGCCAGTAGACGCTCGTCATCTCGGGATCGAGAATGACGCGCACTTCGGCGGGAAGCTCCCCCGTCGCTTCGATCTCGTAGATGGAGAAGACCTGGCCCCCGCCATGCTCGGCCATCTCGATGCCGGCCATCCGCCGCACGGCCGAGTCGTACCCGTCCGCGCCGATGACATAGGCCGGTCGGGTCGTCTCGCTTCGCGCGACGACCCACTCGGTTCGCGCGACGGGGTAGCCGGTTGCGACCTGGTCGAGCTTCGCGACCTCCGCCCGGATTGTCGCGCCGTCCACGGTGAGGGACTGGAGGCGGTGTCCCCAGAGAACCTTGAGCTTCTTCTGATGGAGCGCCTCCTCCGCTGCCCTCTCCAGCAGGCTTTGGCGGACGATGAGGAGATACGGATGCTTGGTAGCGAGGACCGAATAGTCGATCTCGGCGCGCCTCTCCCGTCCTTCGTAGTAGGCGACCTTGGTCAGCTTCCGGCCCGCGCCGATCAGCCCTTCGGAGAGCCCTGCCTCGTCGAGAATCCGGAGCGTGCGCGGATGGATCGCGAGGGCGTAGCTGTGCTGGGTCGTCCGCTGGTGCATGTCGACGATCTCCACACGGACTCCGGCCTGCTGCAGGAACAAGGCCGCGACGAGACCGACCGGACCGGCGCCGACGACGAGGACCTCAGGATCGGGGTGATGGAACATCGAGCTTCCTCCTCACACTCACTGCGCGAGAACCCTCAAGAGCGCGAAACTCTACGCAGGGGTTAAGTCTTGTGAAAAATTTCGCCCGGCGGTGGTCGTCGGTTTTGCGGGCGCTTTCTCGTCCCCCAGCACCATTCTCCCACGTGTAGGTCCGGCTGTGAATGTGCTTTTCGAACCACTCCATCTCGATCTGGAGCTTGAACAGCCGGTGCCGCAGCTCGGTCCAGCCATGTCCCTCGCGCGGCGCCACATACAGGTGCGTCGGCGTCTTCACCTTGGCCACATCCTTCAGCGGCGAGAAGTAATTCGACTGGCCATCGGCGCTCCACGCCGCCTCCTCGACGCCGTACGGCACATCCGGCAACAGCACGCGGGCCGGGCCGCCGGCCGCCGGGACCAGGAACAGCTTGGCGTTGTAGTAGAGATCGAACTGCTCGTTGGCCTGCGACTGGAACATCACGGTCGCGCCATCGGGCGACAACGACGCGCCGCTCTCGGGCACTTTGTTGTTGGTTAACGGCTTTGCGTTGGCCCCACTGGCGTCCATGACCCACACCTCCGTGCGATCCAGGAACTCCAGCAGCGGGCTTGGCGTCCGCGTCATGGCAATGCGCGATCCGTTGGCCGACAGCTCGTAGCTGCCCACGGACCAGTCACCCTCGGTGACGCGCGCGATCTTGCCGCTCAGATCGGTCGTCCACAAGTGACGCTGCTTGAAGTTCGTCTCCTCGAACGCATACACGTCGTCCTGGAGGCGTTCCTTCTCGCGCTCGTCGGCCGACTTGGCATCAGTGGCGGTGAAGTAAATGGTCTTGCCGTCAGGCGAGAGCTGCGGATCCTGTAGCGACGGCAGCTCGAGGTTGTCGACAAACGACAGCACCCGCTTCTCCTGGGCGACGCTGACGCCTGCGGAACAGAGCAAGGTGCGCCCGAATAATACCTCTCCCTTGACAAATGCATCTTGCTTACGCATAACTAGCATCCTGCCAGCGCATGGTGGCGGGTCACCGGTGCTTCCCCCACTGCAAGGCGCGCCGTAGCGCGAAAACGCGAAGGCGGGTCGGTCGCCCACGCCATGCGTCTTGGCACTTCTCAGAGGTCCTGAGGTCTTGGGGACCTGAGGTCCTGAATCTCAAGCCCCAAGTCATCAAGTGCGCAAGCCGCAAGCCGCGTTATAGTGGCCCCGTCAATGTCGGACGACCGTAAGTACAAACAGCGCGGCTATCAGGAAAGCGATCGCCCATCTGGGCCGCGCCCTGACGCGCCAGGCCGGCCCAGGCCCGAGCGCGAACCGGGCGCGCCCGCCGGCGCGCGGCGCATCTCGTCCGAGGGCGCGCGTAACCCGCGCATGATGACCTCGCGCCAGGTGACCCGCTGCTCCCGCTGCGGCACCATCGTCGATGCCGAGATCATGTCGCGCAGCAAGTGCCCGAAGTGCCAGGTCGACCTGCGATCCTGCGTGCAGTGCGTGAACTTCGACCCAAGCGCCAGCCTCGAATGCGCCGAGCGAATCCCCACCCGCGTCTCGCCGAAAGACGTGGCGAACGATTGCCCGCTGTTCTCGGGCCGCACCTCGTTCGAACGCGAAACCACCGCGGCCGTGAGCCAGAACCCCAAAGAGCCCACCGGCGCCAAGAAGGCGTTCGACGACCTGTTCAAGTTCTAAGTATGAGCTTACTTTCCGCGCAAGACGAAGCCACCCTCAAGCAACAGCTCTCGGCGATCACCAAGCCGGTGCAGCTGGTGCTCTTCACGCAGGTATTCGGTGGATCCGAGAGTGGTCCGGTCGCCAAGCAGATCCTCAATAACATCGCCGCGCTCAACGACAAGATCACCGTCGTCGAGAAGAACTTCGTCCTCGATACCGAGGACAAGGCGAAATACCAGATCGACAAGGCCCCGGCCATCGTCATTCTCAGCGACGATGTCGACACGCGCATGCGGATGTATGGCGCGCCGACCGGATATGAATTCGTGGGGTTGGTGGAGGCGATCCTCGTGGCGGGCACCGGCAAGATCGACCTCGAGCCCGAGACCCTGGGATGGATTCAGGCCGTCACGACGCCCACGCACATCCAGGTATTCTCGACACCCACTTGACCGCACTGCCCGAGGGCGGTCGTCCTCGCACACAAGATGGCAGCCGCGAACCCGCTGATCACGGCGGACGCGATTGAAGCAACGGAGTTCATGGACCTGAGCCGCAAGTACCGCGTCACCGGAGTGCCGAAAACCATCGTCAACGAGACCATCGAAATCCTCGGCGGCTTGCCAGAACAGGATTTCGTCCGCGCCGCACTCGGTCTGCCGGAATCACAATGACAACAGTCTTCGTGGCCTTCGTGTGCTTCGTGGTTGCCTTTTCGACGCGGGCCGCGGCGCGCGTCGAGCGGCCGGAACATCCCGGAGCTGTCGAACCACATGCCGCGATACCGGCCCTCACCGGCGGTTCGATAGTAGGCGTGGCCTTCAAACACCGCGGGCTGGTTGAGCACGGCGCCGGTCTGGGCTGACAGGCCAGTCGCCACGACAATCGCGAGCAACATCTGCATGTATGGACCTCCATGCCGTTAACGAACGGCTGCATCCTCAAACTCGCTTCTCGCAGCGCGCCTGAAGACGATCCGAAGCGTCATCGTCCCAAGCGCGATCGAACTGAAGCCTTGACCTCATCCCAAGGCACTACGTCATCCGGGAACGCATCGTCGTCCGCAACGCGGCGATCTAACTCCGCGCGTTGCGCGTCGGTCAGAGGGAAAGCCTTGGCGTCGCTGCAGATGCTCGCCCATATCTCTTCGACGAGCGCCAGCCGTTCGTCGACGTTGAGTCGATCGATGCCCAACGTTTTAACGGAAACACCCATGGTTACCGCCATCTGAATTGTCAATTTAACACGTGCGCTCTCTCGACGCTCAGACGGGTAGACTGACCGAACCTCGCATCAGAGAATCTGTGACTAATCGGCGTCTAATCTGTGGCTGTCCTTAGATCTGCTTCCATCGGCGGCTTCAGCGGTTGCCATCGGGCGCCGTCTTCGAGCACGAATCGCGTTTCCTCCGGCACTTCCCAACCAGGAATGGCGGGAAACAGCGGATCGCCTGGCAACGTGAGCATGGTCACGGTATCTGTCTTGATCAAGCCCGGCATCACGCGAACCACCTTGCGCTGGCGCGCCCACGCGAACACGTCATCGATGGAGGCGAGCTTCTCGAGCTGGCGAATGGTCGTCCACGTTGGTGGCGGCAACAGCAGCTCTCGCCGCTCGAACTTCGCAATCGCCTGACGTGGTGACATCCACTCCAGCGCCGTCATCTCCCCATCGTCATGCCGCGGATTCTGGCCGGCAGGCATGCGCGCGAGAAAAAAGCGCGTGTCGTAGCGGCGGATTTCGATTTCAGGCGTGACCCAGTGCGCGAGCGGCGCCAGGGCAGCGGGCATAAGAGCGACGTTCGCCTCTTCCATCACCTCCCGGACTGCGGCCTCCCGGTAGGCGGCCTCTTCTTCGTCGCTGAGGTCGCTGAACGTTGCCGCTGGCAGAACCGAGCCGGCGGCGGGATGGTCTGCCTCATCCACTCGTCCTCCGGGAAACACGTACGAGCCGGCCATGAACGCCACCTGGTCGTTCCGGCGGAGGAGCAGGAACTCGAAGGGGTCGCCCTCCCTGAGCACGACCACGGTCGCGGCAGGACGCGCGGGAACGATGGCGCCGGGCTGGGTCATCGGGGTTCTCTTAGGATAGTCTGGACGCATGATCGTCCGCGAAGATCGAGACGGCGTCCGCATTCTTCGCCTGGCGCACGGCAAGGTCAGCGCCATGGACATCGAGCTGGGCGAGGCGTTGATCGCCGAGCTCAAGGCGGCAGCCGACGTTTCGGTGCGCGCGGTGGTAGTCACCGGCACGGGCTCGTCTTTCTCGGCCGGCATCGATCTATTCCGCCTCATCAAGGACGGCCCCGCGTACGGCGAGCGCTTCCTGCCGGTGCTCGACACGATGCTGCGCGACGCGCTGACCTTCCCCAAGCCGTTGATTGCGGCGGTGAACGGGCACGCGATTGCCGGCGGCTGCATTCTGGCTGCGGCGTGCGATCGGCGCCTCATGGCCGATGGCACCGGACGGATCGGTATCCCCGAGCTGGTGGTGGGCGTGCCGTTTCCGGCGCTGCCGTTGCAGATCGTGGCCGCGCGGGTACCCGACGCCGCGTTTCGCGACCTGGTGTTCGGTGGGCGCACGGTGCTGGTAGACGAAGCCATCGCTCTGGGTCTGATCGACGAGAAATGCCCGGCGGATGTGTTGCTCGATCGCGCCGTCGCGGTGGCTGGTCAGATGGCCGCGATCCCGCCCGGGGCGTTTGCGCTGACGAAGGAGGCGTTCACCACGCTCATCCTCGATCGCACCGCCTGCCTGTCCGATCTCAACGCCCGCGTCGTCCACGCGTGGCTGCAGCCGCACACCTACGACACGATCCGCGCGTACTTGGAGCGCACGGTGGGACGAAAGCCAGTTTGAGCGGATTTACTCCCAGGCCCAGTCTCGAACCGACAACCCCAGTTCGCGCGGATCGCTACGGCCGAAGTCGGTCGGGCGCCAAGTGCGGCCGATCCACGTCTGCAGCACCATGTGCGTGGCGCCCGGCTTGGCGGGGATGTCGAGATGGATCGCGGCGCTGCGTTTGAGGTCGGCGTCGTAGACGAGGGCCGAGTCGGCCCACACGCGAACCCGGACCGGCCGATCGTCCCCATCCGGATGATCGATCCATCCCACGAACTTCAGCACTTTGCCGTGAACGGGAATCACCGCCAGCGATTCCTTCATCGTCCAGCGCCGGCCCGGACCGCCGGACGGGTCGGCATCCAGATCCATCAAGCCATAACGGTAGAACCAGTCGAATTGCATGGCGCGATGACGGGGCCGCAGGTCACCATTCGCATCCGCCATCGTCAAGCCGGCGTGCGTGACGACGAGCAAGGCGGTGAGGAGCATGGTGCGCCTCGACCATCCAACCCACCCGGTTTCGGTGGCACCTGGCTGCGGATGCTTGGCGGTCGTGAACCAGAACACGAAAATCCAGAACGTGACAATCAACGGCATGGCCTGCCCGGGCATGCCGAACAACGATGCGAGGCCGAAGGCGATCAGCGCGCCACGCAGGACACCGGCTGCGAAGCGGTCGCCGCCCATCGGCATCTTCGCCAACAGCGACGCGACCAATACCACGCACCACCAGATCCAGGGCACGCTTCCCAGCAGCCCAAGTTCCGCAATGAGGTGCCGCATCCAGTTCTGCGCGTTGTCGGGGGGAATGTCGTAATGGACCAGCGTGCCGTAGTCGTGAACCAGCGTATGAAAGGCGCCCGTGCCCACGCCCGCCAGCGGGTGTTCGCGGACCATCTGGATCGCGGCCGGTCCGTAGCCGAACCGCTCCCAGATGAATTCGTTGAGGCTGTTCATCAGGCCGCGATCGCCGATGAACGGCACATGACCGAGAAGGCCGCGGCCCACCACCGTGGTCGTGGACGATTGCGACAAGGCGACGACCAGCAGTCCCGCCAGTGCCAAGCCGCCCAGTGCCACGCCAATCGCTCGCGCGCGGCCGGTGGGCTGTGGCGATTCACGACGCACGGCGAGCCCCGCGCGCGCGGCGGCGATGGCGGTCGCAAGCAGACCGATCGCCAGTGCGGCCAGGCCGGTTCGCGAGCTCGACGTCCAGACCGCAGCCACCGCCAGCACGGTGCCGCCGATGCCGACGATGAATGACCACGGTGCGGCGATCGGGCGCGCCAGCACCACGGCTGCTGGGGCGAGGAGCGCGGCCACCATGCCGAGCTTGTTGGCGTCGCCAAGAGTGCCGGCGGTGCGGCCCATGTACGCCCAGAACCCGCTGTTGAGGAAGTTGAGATCGACCAGTCCCTGATACACGGCAACGGCGGAGGTCAGGGCGGCCGCGGCGGCCAGGGGCGCCACGACCAACCGGATGAACCGCGCGGGTTCGCGCCCGAACCAGCGCCAGAGCGCGTCAATCCACAGAATGCCGATCATGTGGCCCATTGCAAAGTAGGTGACGCTGAGGCCCGCTTCCCACGGCGAAATGCCAATGCTGCTGTTGGACACGCGCGCCAGTGGCAGGATCCACGGCGCGAAGTCAATTTCGCGCAAGAACACGATCGGCCACGACACCGCGACCACCAGTGCCCATGCCGATAACGGCCATTGCCACGCCAGCGGCAGCGACCAGCGCCAGGCGTCGCGGCCGGACAGAATCACGCCAAGCAACGGCAGGATCCAGATGATCTCCAGTCCGTAGTTCTGGTAGTTGAGCCATCGCAGGTAGACCGACGGCATGACGAACATCGCCACCAGGACGATCGGCAGGGCGACGCCGTGAAGACGGCGGCCGCCGATCAACAACACGGTGGCGGCGATCGGGGCGAACCAGAAGATCGACGGGTTCTGAGGCGTGGTCGCCAGGTACACGTTCAGGAGCACGGCGACCAGCGTCGAGGCGATCACGACGCCCTTGGTGAGCTGATTCATCCGCGCGAGAGGGCCACCACGGTTTCAATGTGGTCGGTGTGGGGGAACATGTCAACGGGTTGGAGGCTCGTCACGCGGTAGCCAGCATTGAGAATAACCGGCAATTCCGCCGCCAGCGCTTCGGGATTGCAAGACACGTAGACGGCGCGAGGCGGAGCGATCTGGTTGAAGACCCCATCTAGCACCTCGAGCGGACATCCCTGCCGCGGCGGATCGAGCACGACCGCATCCCACTGGTCTCTGGCCACTCGTGGCAGTGCGTCTTCGACGCTGGATGCGATCAACCGCAGGAGGCCGCCGGGGATGCGGTTCAGGCGGATGTTGGCTTCGGCGTCCTTCATGGCCTGCCGATTCTCCTCCACCGCCGTTACCCGCGCGCCCGCCTTGACGAGCGGCAACGCAAACAGCCCACTGCCGCTGTAAAGATCGAGCACGCGAAGCCCCTCATCCGCCCCACCAGCCCCACCAGCCCCATCAATCACCAACCTGACAATCTCGCGCGCCGCTCCCACATTGGTCTGGAAGAACGTCGTCGGCGACACCAGGAACGACGTGCCGGCAATCCCGTCCTGCCTGATGTGGCTGTGCCCGTCGATGCGAATCGTTTCCGACCCCACCATGTAAGGGCCCGGCCGGTCGTGGATGTTGATGAAGAAGCCGTCGGGCCGATCCGCCGACGCCAGCAGCCCGCGAATCGGCGTGCGCAGCGCCTTGTCGTTCTTCGTCACCACCAGCATCGCCACCGCCTGGCGGTCGTCTTCGGTGGTGCGGACGATGATGTGGCGGACGAGACCGTTGCGCTGGGCGCCAACGCCGTAGATGCGGGCGCGCATCAAGCGATCGCGCAGCGCAAACGCGATCCGGTTGCCGCGATCGCCGTGGACGGGGCATTCGTCGATGCGGACAATCTGCTTCGACCCACGGGCGTAGTGGCCCATCACCAGGCCACGGCCCTGCCCTTCGGGCCCGAACACGAACGCCACCTTGGTGCGAAACCGATCCTCGCGCGGCGATGGTACGAGGGGCGGCACCGGCATGCCCAGCAGCCGTGCCAGACGGGCCTGCTTCTGGAGCAGCTGCTCGGCGTACTCGACACCGGGCAGGCTGCAGCCACCGCAGACGCCGAAATGTTTACAGTGCACTACTTCACTTCGAGCAATTCCACTTCAAAGACCAGTGTCGCGTTGGGCGGGATCACGCCGCCGGCACCGCGCGCGCCGTAGCCCATGGCGGGAGGAATGGTCAGCACGCGGCTGCCGCCCACCTTCATGCCGGCGAAGCCCTGGTCCCACCCGGGAATAACCTGCCCGCCACCGAGCGGGAATTCGAACGGCTCGTTGCGGTCCTTCGAGCTGTCGAACTTGTTGCCCCGCTTGTCGGCCTTCGACGCATCGAACAGCCAGCCGGTGTAATGCACGCGCACGACACGCCCCGCGGTCGCCTCGGCACCAGTGCCCACCTTGGTGTCAACCATCTGTACCCCTTCAGTGGTCTCGGAATTGGGAGTGGAGCCGCCGCAGGCGACAGTGGCCAACAACAGGGACGTAGTCAGTAAATGTCTCATCTGGTGATCTAGTGATTTGGTGATTTGGTGATTTGGTGATTTGGTGATTTGGTGATTTGGTGATTTTGATTCACTGTAGAAGCCAGTATAGAGGCCGGTTCTCGCGGTGTCACGGCACTGGGCCGCCAGCCAGCTTCGAAGTCGATTCCATTGCGACGAGCTTGCGGCCGTTGGCAGTTTTTCAACGCGCCGCGGCTTCGATCGCGCGCTGGAGAACCTGGGCCGAGACAGCTCCCTCGAGCCGCTCGCCGTTGATGAACGTCATCGGAGTACCGCTGAGGTGACCCTCATGGAAAGCCGCGGCATCCGCTGATACTCGAGCGCCTTTATCGCCGCTGGCCAGACACGCGCCAAAGCGCGAACCGTCCAAATCGAGGTCGCGAGCGATCACGGCGAACTGTTCCTCCCGCAATTCCTGCTGGCGCTCGAACATCGCGTCGGCGTACTCCCAGAACCGATTCTGATCGGCGGCACATTCGGACGCCTCGGCGGCGCGCGCAGCCAGAGGATGAAGATCCGTCATCGGGAAATGGCGATAGACCCAGCGGATCCGGGGCGCACCCTGAAGCTGGACCGCCTGCTTCAATACGGTGTGAAACCGCGCGCAGAATGGACACTGAAAGTCCGAATACTCGATCACAGTCACCGCCGCGCGGGCGTCACCGCGCACGTGATCGGCGGCTGTAACGGCCGGCACGACCTGGTCGCGATGCACGAAGCGGTGCCAGTCGATCTGCGCGGCGTGGCCGAGCAGAATCACGTTGGTGAGAATGCTGATCGCGAGGAGGATGTAGAGCGCTGGGTTAGGAAACAGGGGCCCGCGTCCCGCTTCAGCCATGGCGGGACGCTACTCGGCGGTACAACGGACGATCGACGGTGCGGTGGGGCAGATAAAGCGAGCTTGCGCGAGCGTAAGCATACAACCGGCCGGGTTCCGGTCCGAACCAAATGCGCAGAGGTAGCCGATTTGCGCGTTTGGCACCAGCCGGCCGTTGTTATCCAAGTCGACCACGACGCAGCACGTGCCGCCGCGGACGCCCTGGGGAACCACGGATGAGCCGCAGTACAGGCCGCCCGGACACAGTGTTCTTGTCTCGGTGGGACCGATGAGGCTGTCGTGGAAACAGGCCGCCACGAAGCAACTGAGCACGAGAGTGGTTATGAAACCCGCCAAAACCCTGCGCGAGCCCCTCCGATTGGCTACCTGCATGCTCTAAACATACACCAGTCCTCCGGATCACCAATAGGA
>JBCKZH010000115.1:0-11674 GCA_038919385.1 Vicinamibacterales bacterium
GCTGCGAGCCCCCACCTCTGTGGACCGTTGTTGGGAATGAGGTCGCCCGGCTTGGCGAGCGGCCAACCCGCAACATCCGATGTCTGATGACAAGCGGGCCTCGGCCAGGCGCAGGGCTGCGAATGAGATCCTCGCATGGGCCAGATTCGTGCCGGAGGCGTTCACGAAGGCGCGGCAAGAGTACCTGCATCAATGCCTCACCGACTGTGACGCGGGCATCCGTTGCGATCTGCTGAGGGCCGTGGGGTTTCTGAACGATGGTGGCGCAGTTGCCGCCCTTGAGGAGTACGCAAGACTCGAGACCGAGGCGCCCAACTGCAAGGCGATGGCCGTCGCTCTTCTTGGCCGCTTCAGCCGCGCCAAGTCCTGATCTGAACCCTTCGACGAGACTACTCTTGAGACGGCTCGGCTCTCGTGGTCCACTGTGGTAGCGTCGTCGCATGAAGGTGCGGGAAGTGATCCGACTGGTCACAGACTGTGGCTGGACGATAGTCAGCACGGAAGGGAGCCACCGTCAGTTCAAACACCCGACGAAGACCGGCCGAGTGACCGTGAGCGGCAGTCTGGGCGACGACATGCCCAAGGGCACGCTTGCCTCTGTGAAACGGCAAGCTGGATTGAAGGGATCAAAGTCATGAAGACACTTCAGTATCTCGTGCGGATCAACCGTGATCCAGGCAGCGATTGGGGGGCGTCCGTGCCGGATCTTCCTGGGTGCGTTGCGACGGGCAAGACGATCGACAGCGCCATGCGGCGGATCGCACGAGGCATCGAGCTTCACGTTCGGGGGCTTCGCGAAGACGGGCTTCCAGTTCCACGACCGAATCATCGTACCGTCACGCCTCGCCGGAAGACACGGCAGATCGATTTCTACGCGACAGTGGAAATCGCGGCCTAACCACACGCTGGAGCCGTCGGCGGCGCGATCGAGAGCGCCGCGGCTCAGCGTGAGACGTTATGCCGACAACGGCTTTCATTAGCAGATTGCCATAGCTGCGCCATTGGCGTACCCTAGGCTGTGGTTATCGTCGAGGCTCCGGTGTTCACGAAACGTGTGCTCCAGACTCTCGACGACGAACAGTACCGCTTACTTCAGGCTGCGCTGGTAGCGGCTCCCGAAACCGGAAGGGTCATCCTTGGCGGAGGCGGTCTCCGGAAGCTACGCTGGGCCGGTAGCGGTCGGGGGAAACGGGGTGGGACTCGGGTGATCTACCGGTGGTTCGCCGAACGTGACAGACTCCTGATGCTGTTTGTGTTTCTGAAGAATGAGCGGGACGATCTCAGTGCGCAACAGTTGAAGCGGCTTCGACTCGTTGCGGAGAGTGAGTTGAAATGAGAGAGGACGTCTTCGAGGAATTGTTGCAGAGCGTGCGGCAAGGCGGCCAGATCATGCGAGGGGAACGAAAGCCCGGCCGAGTATTCGTAGCTGCAGAGCCGAATGCGCGCAAGATTCGTCGACGATACGGCCTCTCACAGGAGAAGTTCGCCACGCTCATGGGAATCAGCGTGGCCACGCTTCGCAACTGGGAACAGGGACGCCGAAGCCCGGAGGGCCCAGCGCGCGTGCTGCTTCGCGTAGCCGCGAAACATCCGGAGGCAGTTCTGGACGTGGTGAGCGAACGCAGATCGAGGAAGACGGCATAACCCCTATCACGCGAATGGAGCCGACGCGCTTGAAAGACCAGCGCGCGGCTCATTCGTGGGCGTTGATCTCCCAAGTGGTGCTGGACGAGGTTCGCGCTGGGGATCCTCACGCCGCCCAGCGTCGGATGGCATTCGTTGCCGCGTTACCGCTGCTGGACATCACGGATGAGGCGACGGAACTGGCCGCGACGTTGATCGAGCGCGTGCCCCTGCCGCCGCAGGCAGCCGCTGATGCGGCGCACATCGCCGTCGCGGCGTACCACGGTGTCGACTTTCTTCTGACCTGGAACGTGGCCCACATCGCGAACGCCGCGCTTCGTCGACGCGTGGAAGATGTCTGTCGTGGGCACGGCTACCAGGCCCCGATTCTGTGTACGCCGGATGAACTGATGGAGGATGGTCATGAATGATGAATCGGATGGTCCGTGGCAAGACCCGATCGTGGCCGAGGTGCGCGCCGTGCGTGCGGCGTTGTTCGCGGCGTCTGGCTCCGACATTCGTGCCTTCTGCCGACGCCTTCGTGACGAGCAAGCACGCTCCGGGCATGTAATCATCACCCGCAACGATCAATCCGACGTGCATCGAGCGGAGTCTACGTCGCCGACCTCCCGGCGCGGCTAACACCGCATGCACCAGACGGCGCGCGCCGATCATGGCGCGCCGCTGGTGATGTGTTGCCGTTAGACGCCTTTGGGGGTATGACCATGCGACAAGGCCGTCTTCGCTACCTTCAAAGCTGTGGCCTCCTCTTGTTGCCGGCCCTCCTCTGGAACGTAGCATTCAGCGACCGGCTGCCTCCTGCCTATGCCATGGCGGAGTTCTGGCGCGACGTCCCTGCTCGGTTGGGGTTCATCGAGAACTCGCTACGCATCATTGTCTTCGTGCTTCCGTTCGCAATGCCGCTCGATCTCTCCACGCCAGCGCAGCGGAAGGCGCTGCTCGTCTTCGTGTTTGGTACGCTCGTCTACTTTGCCAGCTGGTTGGCTGTCATGGCATCGCCTGACTCATTTTGGTCGACAAGCGCGCTCGGATTCACGGCGCCGGCTTACACGCCCGCACTGTTCCTTCTTGGCCTTGCCATGCTTGGCCGCCGGCTCTTCTGGGGCCACTTCTACCGGATGTGGATGTACTTTGTGGTGTCCGGCGGCTTCCTCGCGGCTCACATATCGCACACGGCATTGGTCTATGCTCGTAACCACTGACCGTGTGCGGCCGGGGAGAGAGGTAACAGATCAGTCCAGGGACATGGGTGACACTGTTGTAGCTGTTACCACGCCGCTGTCACCCGGTCGGGGGCGGTGTCTTCCTGACGGTCCACCCTTTGTGATCCTCAATCCGGAGGATGCGTTCGTTCATGCGCCCGAGCTTAGCGGTCCGAAGTATACATCCCAGAGGCCATCACCGACTTCTTCGAGCCCGACGTATTCACCCGCCAGCGTATGCGTGACGCAGACCCAGTGCTTCTGCCAACGGATCCCGCTGTTGCGGCTGACGAGGCGGACTTTAAAGTGTCCGGGGTATTCGAGGGGCGCGAGTCGCCGAGGCAGCGCGCGCTCCGACGGTCGATACTGCGAAGCAGGCGTCTCTTGGTCCACCGAGGCGTGCGGGCGGGTGCATCGGGTCGCCGCCGCGATTGACTTCGCCGCCGCTGCCGACCAGAATGAATGAATGTTCATTCATCGGCGTGGGCGATGGCGGTAGCGGCTCGACGACTCACCGCCGTGAAGCCGGCCGGCGCCACCGGCGACAAGCGTGACCTGATTCTCCGCGCGGCGACCCGGGTGTTTGCGCAGAACGGCTTCTTCCAGTCGCAGGTGGCCGACGTGGCCCGGGTGGCGGGAGTGGCGGCCGGCACCGTCTATCTCTACTTCAAGAGCAAGGACGACATCCTCGTCGCCATCTTCGAGCGGTCGATGCGTGAGGTGATCGCCGAGGGCCGCGCCGCGGTCTCTGGCGTCAGCGACCCGGCGGAGCGCCTGCGGCGTATCGCCCACCTGCACCTGGGCCGGCTCGGCCGCGACAAGCATCTCGCGGTGGTCTTTCAAGTCGAACTGCGGCAGTCGGTGAAGTTCATGGAGCGCTTCTCGACCACCTTCCTGCGGGACTACCTCAAGCTGATCCGCGATGCGATTGCCGAAGGACAGCACAGCGGCGCCTTCCGCCACGACATCAGCGCCACCACCGCCACCAAGATCTTCTTCGGTGCGCTCGACGAGATGGCCACCAACTGGATGCTCAGCCGGCGCAAGTACGACCTCACCGCCGAAGCGGATGCGGTGGTGGACCTGTTTATCAACGGCGTCGGTAGCCAGGTGAAACGATGATCGCCATCAACTCCGTCACGGTGCTCGGCGCCGGTACCATGGGCGCCCAGATCGCGCTCCACTGCGCCAACGCCGGCATCCCGGTGCTCCTGCTGGATCTCACCGCCGACGTCGCCCGGCAGGGCCTCGAGAAGGCGCGCAAGCTGAAGCCGGATCCGCAGTTCACGCCCGACGCGTATCGGCTGGTCGCGACCGGCGGCTTCGACACGCACCTCGATGCCATTGGCCAGACCGATTGGATCATGGAGGCGATCGTCGAACGCCTCGACATCAAGCAGCAGCTGCTGGCGCGCGTCGACGAGAAGCGCCGCCCCGGCTCGATTGTCAGCACCAACACGTCGGGCATTTCGATCGCCAGCCTGGCAGAAGGCCGCTCCGACGATTTCCGGCGGCATTGGATCGGCACGCACTTCTTCAATCCACCGCGCTACCTGCGGCTCCTCGAGATCATCCCCACCTCCGAAACCGATCCGGCCGTCATCACCGCGATCACCCGGTTCGGCGACCACATGCTCGGCAAGGGCGTGGTCGTAGCGAAGGACACGCCCAACTTCATCGGCAACCACATCGCCCTCTACGGCGTGGCGCGGACGCTCGAGGTGCTGGCCACGGGCCGC
Organism: Vicinamibacterales bacterium; assembly: GCA_038919385.1. GTDB lineage: Bacteria > Acidobacteriota > Vicinamibacteria > Vicinamibacterales > UBA2999 > 12-FULL-67-14b. The sequence goes on from JBCKZH010000115.1 coordinate 4,586, forward strand.
TACACTATCGAAGAGATCGACGCGATCACCGGACCGGCCCTTGGCCGCCCCGGTAGCGCCACCTTTCGGACGATGGACATCGCTGGCATCGACGTGCTGGCGCACGTGTTGCGCAACTTGAACGAGCGCTTGCCGAAGGCCGCCGATCGTGCCGCCTTCGCGGTGCCGGCGCTGATCGAGGAACTGATCGAGCGCGGCCAGCTCGGCGAGAAGACCGGCAAGGGCTTTTACGAGCGGCGGAAGAACGCGAAAGGCGAGAGCGAGATCTGGACGCTCGACCCGGCTACGTTCGAGTACCGCGCCAAACAGTCGGCGCGCATTGCGTCGATTGAAGCCGGCCGGTCGATCGACGATCTGGCCGAACGGGTGCGCGCGCTCTTCAACGCGAAAGACAAGGCCGGGGAGTTCCTGCGCGCGACGCTGGCGCCGACGCTGGTGTATACCGCGCGGGTCACACCCGATATTGCCCACTCCATCGATGACGTCGATCGCGTGATGCGCTGGGGCTTTGGTTGGGATCTCGGCCCGTTCGAACTGTTCGACATTATCGGCGTCCGCGAAGTGCTCGCGGCAGCCGAGGCCGCGGGCGGGCACGCCATGGCGGACGGGGTACCGCCGCTCGTCGCCAGTCTGCTCGACGGCGGACTCACCCGCTTCCGCGAGGGGCTGGTCAAGCCCGCCGCCACCGACCTGCAGATCCTGCGCACGGCCCGGGAGCAGTCGCGCGTGATCAAGAAGAATGCGGGCGCCAGCCTGGTGGATTTGGGCGACGGCGTGATCGCCGTCGAGTTCCACTCCAAGATGAACGCGATCGGCGGTGACACGGTGCAAATGCTGAACGCCGGCGTCAAAGAGGCCGCCAAGAGCGGACAGGCCCTGGTCGTTGGCAACGACGCGCCGAACTTCTCCGCCGGCGCCAACCTCATGCTGGTCCTACTCGAGGCGCAGGACGGCAACTGGGACGAACTCGATCTCATGATCCGCGCCTTCCAGCAGGCCACCATGGCGCTTCGCTATAGCTCGGTGCCGGTGGTCGTCGCCACCGCCGGACTCACCCTTGGCGGTGGCGCCGAGATCGCCCTGCACGGCGACAGAGTTCAGGCGGCGGCCGAGACCTACATGGGCCTGGTGGAGGTCGGCGTGGGCCTCATTCCTGGCGGCGGTGGCACCAAGGAAATGACTGCGCGGGCCATGGCGGAGCTGCCGACGCCGCAAAGCGATCCGCTTCCCTATATCCAGAAGGCCTTCGAAACCGTGGCGCTCGCCAAGGTGTCAGCGAGCGGGCCCGACGCCAGGCGCCTCGGCTACCTGGCGTCGACGGACGGCTTCACCATGAATCGCGAACGCCTGATGGCCGATGCCAAGGCGAAGGCGCTCGAACGGGTGCGCGAGGGCTACCACGCGCCGGCGGCGCGGACGGCCATTCCGGTTGGCGGCGAATCGATCACGGCCGCGCTCAACCTCGGCGTGCATCTGGCGTGGCGCGCGGGACGGGCCACCGATCACGACGCGCTGGTGGGCCGCAAGCTCGCACACATCATGGGCGGCGGCAACCTGCCGCATGCCACCACCGTGAGCGAGCAGTACCTGCTGGACCTCGAACGCGAAGCCTTCATGAGCCTGGTGGGCGAGCGCAAGACGCTGGAGCGCATTCAGCACACGCTCAAGACCGGGAAGCCGCTGAGAAACTGATGACACCCGAATTCCTGCGTGAGATTCCCGGGCCGATGGGTCCGCTCGAAGCCTTGCTGGATGTGCCCGACAGCGAGCCGCGGGCGGTGGCCGTGTTCGGTCATCCTCATCCGCTGCACGGCGGAACCATGCACACCAAGGCGCTGTACCAGGCCGCCAAGGCCATGCCGCGCATTGGCGTCGCCGCCCTGCGCTTCAACTTCCGCGGCGTCGGGCGTAGCGCTGGCACGTTCGATTCGGGTCCGGGCGAAAAAGCCGATTTCACGGCCGCGATCGACTTCGTCGCGGATCGCTTTCCCGGCCTTCCGGTGTGGGCGGCCGGCATGTCGTTTGGCTCGTGGATCGCCATGACCGTGGGTGCCGAGGATCCGCGAGTGTCGCTTCTGCTGGGCATTGCGCCGCCGGTCGACCGCTATCAATTCGACGTGCTCCGCGCATGCACACTGCCCAAGTTCTTCGTCCACGGCGAGGAAGACGAGTTGATCTCGATCGAGGAAGTGCGAAAGTTTTACGGACAGATTCCGGAACCCAAGGAGCTGATCACCATCGAAGACGCGAACCACCTGTTCGAGATGAAGACGTCTCTAGTGGGTGATGCGGTCGAAGGGTTATTGGCTGGATAGGAAACCGCCATGCAGGATGCCGTCATCGTTTCCGCCGTTCGCACCGCCGTGGGCAAGGCGCCCAAGGGCACGCTCAGCGTCGTGCGCCCAGACGAACTCGCGTCCAGCGCCATCACCGGCGCTTTGGCGCGCGTACCAGGCCTCGACGTGTCGTCGATTGATGATGTGATCCTGGGGTGCGCGATGCCGGAAGGCGAGCAGGGCTTGAACGTGGCCCGCATCGCCAGCCTGCGTGCCGGTATCCCGGTCGAGGCGTCGGCCGTCACGGTGAATCGCTTCTGCTCCTCCGGGCTGCAGGCCATTGCCTACGGCGCCGAGCGCATCATGCTCGGCTACGCGCAGGCGGCCGTGACAGGCGGCACCGAATCCATGAGCATGGTGCCGATGGGCGGTAACAAGGTGTCACCGAATCCGGCGCTGGTCGCCAGTTACCCGGACGTCTATCTCACCACCGGCCTCGTCGCCGAGAACCACGCGCGTGAATCGTCCGTATCGCGCGAGGCTCAGGATCAGTTCGCGCTGCGCAGCCATCAACGCGCGGTCGCCGCGATCGATGCGGGCCGGTTCAAGGACGAGATCGTGCCACTCACCGTTCGCGTAGTGGATGGCGCGCCCAACGTTCGCGAGATCGTGTTTGACACCGACGAAGGCCCACGCCGGGATACCTCGATCGAGGCGTTGGCCAAGCTCAGGCCGGCGTTTCACGTCAGCGGCACCGTCACCGCCGGTAATTCATCGCAGACCAGCGACGGCGCCTCCGCCGTGATCGTCACCTCGGCGGCGCTGGCGAAGGAGCGCGGATTGACGCCGCTGGCCCGGTTTGTCGGCTACGCGACGGCCGGGGTGAAGCCCGAACTGTTCGGCATTGGCCCGGTGCCGGCCATTCGCAAGGTGTTGAAGCAGACCGGCCTCACGCTGGATCAGATCGATCTGATCGAGCTCAACGAAGCGTTTGCGGCGCAGGCGCTGGCCTGCATGAACGAGCTCGGCCTCGATCCCGACAAGGTCAACGTCAACGGCGGCGCCATTGCGCTGGGCCATCCGCTCGGCTGCACCGGCGGCAAGCTGACCGCCACCTTGATTCACGAGCTCCACCGCCGCAAGGCGCGATACGGACTGGTCACGATGTGCGTGGGCGGCGGCATGGGCGCCGCTGGCATCTTCGAACGAATGTAACGGCTGGGGAGAGACAACATGGCAAGCGCGACGAGCGAGACGATGGCAGGGGGCGGTTCGTGGCTGGTCGAAGAGACGACCCCGGCGTCGGTGATGACGCCCGAGAAGATCACCGAAGAACATCAGTTGATCCGGCAGGCGGCGTCGGAGTTCATCGCCGGCGAGGTGATGCCCGCCAACGATCGTCTCGAGCAGAAGGACTGGGCGCTGCAGCGTGAGCTGATCAAGAAGTGCGGCGGGCTCGGCCTGTTCGGCACCAACATCCCGGAGACCTACGGCGGCGTCGATCTCGACAAGATCTCGACCTTGGTCGTTTCCGAAGAGCTGGCCAGCCACGCCTCGTTCGGCGCCTCGTTCGGCGCGCAGGCCAACCTCACCATCTTGCCGATCTACATGTTCGGCACCGAAGCGCAGAAACAGCAGTACCTGCCGGGCCTGGTTTCTGGCGAGGTGGTCGGCGCGTATTGCCTCAGTGAATCCGGTTCCGGCTCCGACGCGCTGGGCGCGAAGACGCGGGCCATGAAGCAGGCCGACGGCAGCTTCGTCATCTCGGGCGAGAAGATGTGGGTCACCAACGGCGGCTTCGCCGACGTCTTCGTCGTCTTTGCCAAGGTTGATGGCGAGCACTTCACCGCCTTCATCATCGAGCGCAAGTGGCCCGGCGTGTCGAGCGGCAAGGAAGAGCACAAGCTCGGCCTGCACGGCTCGTCCACGACACCGGTGATCCTGCAGGAGGTGAAGGTGCCGGCCGATGCGGTGCTGGGCGAGATTGGCAAGGGCCACAAGGTGGCGTTCAACGTGCTGAACTTCGGCCGCTTCAAGCTGGGCGCCATGTGCTCGGGCGGCGCGAAGGCCGCGATCGGCGAGGCGGTCACGTACGCGGCCTCTCGCAAGCAGTTTGGCGTGGCGATCGCGACGTTTGGCGCGATCAAGCACAAGGTCGGCGAGATGACGGCGCGGGAGTACGCGCTCGAAAGCATGATGTATCGCACCGCCGGATCGATCGACCAGCGCATCGCCGGCGCACCCAACAAGAAGGCAGACGACCCGACGCCGATGCTGCAGGCGCTCGAGGAGTTCGCGGTGGAGGCGTCGATTGCGAAGGTGCTCGGCAGCGAGACGCTCGACTACGTGATCGACGAGAATCTGCAGATCCACGGCGGCAACGGGTTCGTGCACGACTACCCGGCCGAGGGCCATTACCGCGACGCGCGCGTCAACCGCATCTTCGAGGGCACCAACGAGATCAACCGGCTGCTCATCCCCGGCATGCTGATGAAGAAGGCGCTCAAGGGCGAGCTGCCGCTACTGGCCGCCGCCAAGCAGTTGCAGGACGAGATCATGAGCCCCTCGATGGCAGTGCCGGAATCGTCGGACGAGCCCCTCGCCGATGAGGCGCGCGCCTTCGGCATTTTCAAGAAGGTAGTACTGCTGGTCGCGGGCACCGCGATGCAAAGGTTTGGCGTCAAGCTCGAACAGGAACAGGAAGTCCTGAGCTATCTCGCCGACATTCTGATCGACACCTATGCCGCCGAAAGCGCGGTGCTGCGCGCGCAGGATGCCGCGGCGCGAAAGGTGTCCAATGCCGACCTGCACGCCGACGCGGCGCGCATCGTCACCAACGAAGCGGCCGGACGCATTGAGCTGGCCGCGCGCAGCTGCCTGGCCGCCATGGCCGAAGGCGACACGCTGCGCACGCAGTTGGCAGCGCTGCGCCGGCTGATGAAGGTCACGCCCGTCAATACCGTTGTGATGCGACGCCGGCTGGCGGACGCCACGGTCGCGAAGGGTTCATACTTGTTCGCATGATGCATTTCTGGAGATCGGGAGCGGCGGCGACCATGCTTGGGCGAGCGGTTGGTCGCCTACTTCGACGGCCGATGATCGCCGGTCACTTCTGGATCAGGTAGTTCAGCTTGACGACCAGTTGCCGATCTTTCTGGCCAAAGATGTCCGCGGGCAGGCCGGTGTGCGACAAGTCGTTGTACACCACGTACAAGTCGCTGCCCGGCCGATGAATCAGGTTGAACCGCACGTTGTTGGAAATCTCGTGCGTGGACGAGTTGTACTGGGTCAGGCTGCGGATGGTCATGCGCGGGGAGAACGTGTAGTCGACCCGCAGCGTGGTCAGGTTGACAAGGAATGCGCCCCACGGCACCTTCACGTCGTTGCGGTTGAATTGCACTTCCGCGGCCATCCGGCTCGACGCGCGCACGCCGCCGGCGGCGGACATCTGCCGGCGCGTGCCGCCGTAAAACTCCATCGGCGAGTAGCTGGCACGCGAGTAGACCTTGCGCCCGGGGCTGGTGTTGTAGGTGAAGATCCACTCGTCCGAGTTGTAGGCGCCGACCGGGATGGTCACGCCGGGACGAATGCGGAACGGTACATCCAGCACGTCCAGGCTCTTCTGGTAGATCACGTTGATGAACGAATCGTCTCGCAGCGTGGTGCCGTGCATGAGGTGGTGCATGCGGCCGACCAGACGGTTGGTCTGGTCCGTGGTGTAGGTCAGCACGTACATCGGCTCCATCAGCCTGATGCTGCCCCGCTTGGGGCGCGGGGTCGGGCTGAAGTAGGCCTTGGTGGTGCGGATGCCGACACGCTGGACGAAGCCCGCCTCGGCGTTGAAATGCTCCTGGACGTCGAGGTAGTTCAGCCACAGGTTCCACTTCGGGTCGCGATAGGCGACACGCCCGTAGAACGCCAGGTCCCGGCCGGCCAGGCCGGGGGTCGCCGTCTTCGCCAGGAAGGTGTTGACCTGCATGCTGCGGCCCAGGGCGAAATTGCCGTCCACGCTCATCGTCCGGTTGTAGTGGCGGCTGCCGTCCACCGATTCCTTGTTGATGAACAGCGCACCGATGCGTGACCGCCGGAAGACGTCGCGGCTGTAGCGGCCGACAAAGAAGTTGTCGCCGGCCTTGCCGAACGCGGATTCAGTCTGGATGTTGAGCAGACCGATGTTGTTGCTTCCAGACTTGCCGGCCAATCTGGCGCCGGCCAGCATCGGAATGGGCGTGCCTGCGTCCGACAACCCGATGCGCCGGCTGAAGAACAGGTCGGTCTGAACCGGCGTCGACGTGAACGAGCTGCCAGTGCCGACGGTGAACAGGTTGGAGTTCTCGAGAAAGAAGTCGCGCTTCTCAGGAAAAAACAAGCCGAACCGGGTCAGGTTGACCTGCTGCTCGTCCACCTCGACCTGGGCGAAGTCGGTGTTAACCGTGACATCAAGGTTCAAGCCCGGAGTGACTCCGTAGCGGGCGTCGAGGCCGAGGTCGCGGATCGCCGAGGTCGAGCCCAGTGCGGCACTTGTCCGCACGTCGCGGACACCACCGATCAGGAACGGCTTGAGCTTGAGGTCCCAGCCGAGGCTGAGGCCGCGCAGGCCGGTCAGCTCGCCGGCCAGGCTGACGCGCGTGAGGCTGTAGGCCTTGGGAATCGGCGCCCAGAACACCATCTCGTTCTTGCGACGGATGTGCCGCTGGAAATTGATGCCCCACACCTGCTCGTCGCGCTTGGCGAAGCGCAGCGTGTTGACGGGAATCGCCATCTCGGCGGTCCAGCCGTCGGGTGTGACTTTGGCGGCGGCGTCCCACACGCC
>JBCKZH010000116.1:0-11570 GCA_038919385.1 Vicinamibacterales bacterium
GCAAGCTCGACTGGGAACTATGCCCGCGTATGGGCGCGGGACAACACGGGCGCCTGGAAGATCGCGCTGGACGTGACGCAGCAGCTCACACCGTAATCCGCGACAGCGCCGACGGCGCTTGGCGTTTTTCGCTCCCGCGGTGTGTCGTGCAGCCTAGCAGCCGTACCCGTAGCTGTCCGGAATGCACGGCGGCGTCGTGGGCGCGCTGGTGCCGTTGACGCTCCCCACCATGGTCCTGTGCAGCGTGCAATGGAAGGTCGCCGGGTTGGTGCTGCTCAACAGTAGCCCGCGTATGCTCGTGGAGCCCGGGTTGATGTCGCCGAAATCCATCGAGTCATCATCCATCACCAAGCGATGGATCACCGAGTCGTTGTTCCTGAATATCACGGTGTCGCCGGTGCTCGCGCTAACGGGATTGGGCTGGAACGCCCCGTTACCGCTGGACGTGACGATGGCCACGGTGATGGTCCGGGCCGTTGCGGTCGGCGTTGGCGCTGGTGCCGTGGCTGTGGGAGTGGGCGAAGTCGGCGTGCTCGCGGATCCGCCGCCGCCGCCGCAGCCCCATAACACCGCGGCCCCGACCGCAGCGATGGCCGTTCGTGAGAGTAGTGACTGTCGCATGCGCATGGTCCTCTGGTGGACCGTGTAGCAAATGACGTGCCGCTGTCGATCGCTGGGAAATAAACGACTTTGGGCGGCGCAGGCAGACGAGCCACGTAAACACTTACGTGCCGCGTTCCTCGCGGGCAACAGCCACGCCCTTGACACCTGCCGCCCATTCGAGGCGCAATGGTTGGGGCGGGAGTACTGGCCCTGGCCGAAGTTCGTCCCCGCAAGTGCCGAGGCGTTCATGTTCCCTGTCCAGGTTGCACTGGTGCTCCCGTTGGTGACGGGGCACTGACTGGTAAGCCTGACTGCGCCGAAGTTATCCACGGTTCCCCTGGCCGCGCCGTCGGTGGAGGATACGACGCCGTTCCTTAGCACATTTTAACGATGACCTGAAGATAAGTAAAAAGTTTTTCCTCGACATGCTGGAAGATCGGCTGAGGGGTCTGACCTAATCCCTATAATCCCTACGTGGCCCGCCGGACGAAGTCGATCGCGAAACGCATCTTCAGGATCCTGGTCGCGATCGCGACGGCCGGCTTCGCGTACGTCGCCTACACCTATCTCACGCTGCCAGATGTCCGCTGGCTGGCCGCCACCAACCCCACGACCACCGCCTTCATGGAGCTGCGCATCCGCGAGGCGGCCGATGCCGGCCGCGCCAGGTTCCAGATCCGGCACCGCTCGGTGCCATACCACCAGATCTCCGCCAACCTGCGGCGCGCGGTGATCGTCACCGAAGACGCGGCTTTCTACGATCACGACGGCATCGACCTCACCGAGCTGAAGGCGTCGCTCGAAAAGAACTGGGAAGAAGGTCAGTTCCTGCGTGGTGGAAGTACGATCACCCAGCAGCTCGCGAAGAACCTGTACCTGTCGCCGTCGCGCAACCCCATGCGCAAAGTGAAGGAGCTGCTGATCGCACGCAGGCTCGAGGCCGCACTCACCAAGCGTCGGATCTTCGAGATCTACCTGAACACGATCGAGTGGGGTGACGGCATCTTCGGCTGCGAGGCCGCAGCCCGGGCTTATTTCGGCGGGCCGTGCGCGTCGTTGAGCGTGGAGCAGGCGGCGTTGCTGGCCGGAGCGATCATCAACCCCCGTGAGCACAGCCCGGCCAAGCCCACCCGCCGCTTGCTCCGTCGTCAGCAGATCATTGCGAGGCGCATGGGGATCAAGGACCCGCCGCCAGCGACGATGCCGACCCTGTCGCCGGTGGACCAGACTCCGCCCGAGCCACCTCCGAGCATCCGTTAGCCGACGCGCTTGCCGCCGATGTAGCGGCTGGCCCAGTACTGCGCGCTGAGATTCTCCACGCGCACGATGCCGCGCTCGCTGGGGGCGTGAATGAACTGGTCGCCGCCGATCATGATGCCGACGTGCGACGCGCCGGGCGCGACGGTGCTGAAGAAGACGAGGTCGCCGGCCTCGAGCCGGTCGCGATTTATCGTCTTGCCCACTTGGAACTGTTCGCGCACCGAGCGCGGCATGGGCACGCCGTGTTGCTGGTAGACGTAGCGGACGAAGCCACTGCAATCGAAGCCATTCGCCGGGTCAACGCCGCCGTTACGATACGGCGCGCCGCGCAGCGAGAGGGCCGTGCTCGACAGGGCATAGCCATCGGTGGTCGCACCCGCCGGCAGACCGCTGACCGGAGGCAGGCCGGGGCGTCCCTTCGCGACGGGCATCGGGAACGGTTGCGGCGTGTCGACCATGCCGCCGGAACTGGCGCACGCGGTCACGAAGACCGCCATGACGGTGGCGACGAGAATTCGACCCATCATCCAGAGCTTATCGGCCCGGGTGCCGAATTGTGTAGTCCCGCGTGATTCATGGCACAATGTCGTGTAAATGGAGCAAACGCTCCTCCTTAACGCTTCCTACGAACCGCTGAAAGTCGTCAACTGGCAGAAGGCGGTGACGTTGTGGTGCCAGGGCAAGGTCGAGATCATCGCGCATCACGACCGGGAAGTCCGAGCGGTTTCGTTCGCCTTCAAACTCCCTTCGGTCATCCGCTTGTTGCGCTACGTCCGGATCAAGAAGCGATTCGACTACGTGCCATTCTCACGCGCCAACATCTACGCGCGCGATCAATGCACCTGCCAGTACTGCGCCGACGTGTTCCCGACACAAGAACTCACATTCGATCACGTGGTCCCGGTGTCGAAAGGCGGCCGCAAGGACTGGGAGAACATCGTCACCTGCTGCGTCACCTGCAATCGGCGCAAGGGCGGACGCACGCCAGACGAGGCGCGCATGCGAATGGTGCGGCCGCCGCGGCGGCCGAGGTCGGCGCCCGCTATCCGAATGACGATCGGGCTGCGCAGCGCACCCGAGAGCTGGCGCGATTACCTGTACTGGAACCTCGAGCTGGACGACACCTAATGTCGCATCCCGGCGGAAGCGAATAGCCCTTGCCAGTCATCACAAGCCTGGAGCCGGTTCGCGTGGTGGCAGGCGGACGGCTCTGGCTGCGCGGCGAGGGCTTCCCACAGCCCGAATCGACGGCAGACCTCGTGACCATCGGCGGCCTGCCGGCGCGCATGGCGTTTGCGTCTCCGGATCGCCTTGCGGTCATCGTGCCGACTGGCCTCGAAGGTGGCGAGACCCCGGTGAAAGTGGTCTGGGTGCCTGGCGCCACGTTGTATGCGCGGGTCGGCGCCTTGCTCGCCACCGGTCTGCACCAGGTCGACAATCCGGTGTTCGGTCCTGACGGCGCCTTGTATGTGACCTACAGCGGTGCGCGTGGACAGGAAGCGTCGGTGTCCGTGTTCCGCATTCCGGCCGGTGGTGGCGCGCGCGAGCCGTTCGTGCACGGGCTGGTCAACCCCACATCGATGGTCATGGGACCCGATGGCCGGCTCTATGTGTCGAGCCGGTTCGAGGGTCGCGTCTACCGCGTGTTTGATGATGGGCGCTACGAAGTGATGGCGTCCGATCTCGGCGTCGCCTGCGGCCTGGCGTTCGACGCCGAAGGCGCGCTCTATGTCGGCGATCGCGACGGCACCATTTTCCGCATCCAGCCCAGTGGCCGCACCGAAAAGTTCGCGACCGTGCCGTCGAGCGTAGCGGCGTTTCACCTGGCCATGTCGCCCGACGGCCATCTCTACGTCTCGGCGCCGACGCTGGCGTCGTACGACTCGGTGCGTCGCATCAGTCCGAATGGCGCGGTCGAGACGCTTGATATTCCGTTTGGCAGGCCCCAGGGCCTCGCCTTCGATGCCGCGGGCACGCTGCACGTGGTGGAAGCGCTGGCCGGCGCGAGCGGCGTCTTCGCCCTTCGTCCCGGCTCGCCGCCTGAGCTGGTGGTCGCCGGCGCCGGGCTCGTCGGATTGGCATTTGGGCCCGACGGCCAGATGGCGGTGGCGTCGAACGAATCGGTCTTCACGTTCGCGGCTCCTGGCGCATGACCGTCGTTCTCGTCCTGCTGGTCACGCTGGCCGGCCTTTGCCTTGGGTTGCGCACCACATCCGTGCTCATGTCATCAGGCGCGCATCCGCTGGATCGTATGGCGCTGTCGATCATTGCCGGCGGGTTGTGGACGGCGGTGGTCTTCGAGGTGTCTGACAGCTATCGCATCTTCGATTTCGGATTGGGCCTGATGCTGTCGCTGTCGCCGGCCGGGATGTTCGACGTGACCAAATGGTGGTTCCGCTCGCGCGATCGGCGTGCTTCGTGGCTCGCGGGCGCGTCGGCGCCTCGCTGGGTCATCGTGCTGCGGTGGCTGTTTCTCGCAGTCCTCGTGGCTGCGGCCGTGGTCGCAGGTATCAGGTAATTTGAGATGAACCCGTCGGGGCTGATGGCCGATGCGCTGATGGGGCCAGGCGGCCTACCTCTCGGCGGTGGCCCTGGCGGCGGAGGGGGAGCGCCAGGCGGTGGTGGTGGTGGTGGTCGCGAGTGGGACGGCATCTGGAACGCTCGCGTGCTGCGCAGCGAGATCGGCTGGGTCATCGAGATCGACATCCCGTTCCGGACCCTCGCGTTTGACCCGAATGCGCCGGCGTGGGGCATTAATTTCCAGCGGACCGTGCGCCGCAAGAGTGAAGAGCTGCTCTGGACCGGCCATCAACGCAATCAGGGTCTTCGGCGCATGTCGAATGCGGGCCTTTTGGTGGGCTTGACGGGCATCACACAGGGGCGCGGCCTCGAGGTGAAGCCGTACCTCGCGGGCACCCTCAGTGATGCCCCCGGTCGCACGCCCGCCATCGCCGGTCAGGAAACCGCCGACCTGGGCGGCGAAGCGGCCTACAACATCACGCCCAGCCTGCGGGCGATCGGTACGATCAACACCGACTTCGCGGAAACCGAAGTCGACTCGCGACGGGTCAACCTCACCAGGTTTCCACTGTGTCTTTCCCGAGAAGCGCGGCTTCTTTCTCGAGGGCTCGACGTTCTTCAGCTTCCCCAGCAACGCCTTCTTTTCCCGTCGCATCGGGCTGACCAACGGTCAACCGCAGCGCATCATCGGCGGTGGCAAGGTCATCGGCCAGGCCGGCACAAGCGACGTGGGCCTGCTCTACGTGCGGACGGGCGAAGACGCCGGCGCGCTCGGCGAGGACTTTCTCGTGGCCCGCGTGCGTCGGCGCATCCTGCGCCAGTCCTACGTGGGCGGCATCTATACCGGACGCGCCGCGCGGGACCAGACCGCGGTGCCGACCCGGCACACCTCCGGTGTTGATTTCCGGCTGTCGACCTCGTCGTTCCGCGGCAACAAGAACCTGGACGTCGCCGGGTCCTGGCTGTGGAACTCGACCGCGCTCAACGCGGGAGACAGTGCCGCCTGGTCCCTGCGCGTGGACTATCCCAATGACGTCTGGGACATGAGCGCCGGGATCCAGGAAGTGCAGAAGAATCACGATCCCGCGGTGGGCTTCACGTCCCGGCGCGACTTCCGGCGCTACACGCCGGAGCTGCGGTGGAACCCGCGGCCGGTGGGCAACCGGTACATCCGGCGCTTTTCGTTCGGTGGGCAGCCGAGCGTGTTCACCGACACCCGGGGGAAGATCGAGACGGTCGAGGCCGACCTCCAGGCCTTTCGCGTCGAGTTACACAGTGGTGACAACATGCAGCTGACCATCTCGTACGAATACAACGACGTGGCGTTGGCCGAGGGCGACTTTCGAACGCGGCTCTACCGCGCGGTGGTCGACACCCAGTTCAGCCCGTTCATGTATCTGGTGAACAACGTCCAGTTCGATTCGGTGAGCCGCGTGCTCGGCTGGCAGTCGCGCTTCCGCTGGATCCTCACGCCCGGCAACGACATCTTCTTCGTCTACACGCACAACTGGATCGACGAGCTGGATGCCTCGTCGCGGTACCGAACGCTCGACCGGCGAGCGGCGGCGAAAGCGGTGTACACGAAGCGGTTCTGACCTGGTCTTGCCCATGGTGGGTGCCGAGGCGGAGATCTCGGATTGCGTAACGTTTGGTCCGCCCGCGGCGTAAGTCCTCGTGAATGAATGGCGCGAACCTTCGGTGCATTGCCCTGGTATTCATCGCCTGCTCTTCGGCAGTGCTTGACGCCGCCGGCGAGCAGGCACCGGCCGACAACCTCCGTAAGCGTGCCCACGCGGTCCGCGTCGGCGACGGATCGATCCACCTCGACGGACGCCTCGACGAAGACGCCTGGCGCACGGCGCCCGCCTTGACCGAGTTCGTGCAGCAGGAGCCGGTCGAAGGGGAGCCGGCGACCGATGCGATGGAGGTCCGCTTCGTCTACGACGATGACGCGCTCTACATCGGCGCGCGCATGTCGTCGAGCGGCCCGGTGCAGGCGCCGATGGGACGCCGCGACGATGGCGAACGGGCCGAACATCTGATGGTCTCGCTCGATACCTACCTCGATCGCCGTACCGCGTACAGTTTCGGCGTCACCGCGTCGGGCGTGCGGCTCGATGAGTACCATCCGAGCGACAACAACGACTGGCGCAGCAGCGACGAAGGCTTCGATCCAGTCTGGGAGGCGCACACGTCGGCGGACGGCAGTGGCTGGACGGCGGAACTGTGGATTCCCTTCTCGCAGCTCCGCTTCAACGATCGACGCCCGCAGGTCTGGGGGCTCAACGTCCAGCGTTGGGTGCCGTCGCGGAACGAACAGGTCTACTGGGCGCTGGTACCACGCACCGAGCGCGGGTGGGCGTCCCGCTTCGGCGATCTGCACGGCATCGACGGCATTGGTCCGAGCCGGCGGCTGGAGCTGCTGCCCTACGCGGCCGGCTCGTCGCAGGTCGTGGGCGGCCGCGACGTCAACAATCCCTTCAATGGCGGCGCCAACCTGGGCGGCCGCGTCGGCCTCGACCTGAAAGTTGGTCTCGGCTCGAACCTGACGCTCGAAGCCACCGCGAACCCGGACTTCGGACAGGTCGAAGGCGATCCGGCCGAAGTCAACCTGTCGGATTTCGAGACCTTCTTCAGCGAGCGGCGCCCGTTCTTCGTCGAGCGGAGCCGGTTGATCGTCGGCAACGTCAACAACTACTTCTATTCGCGCCGGATCGGCGCGCGGCCGGCTGGCCGGGCCGCGGGGGACTTTGCCGACTACCCGGGCGCGAGCACGATTCTCGGCGCGGCCAAGCTCACCGGCCGGCTCTCCTCGGGTACCTCGATCGGCGCGCTCGGGGCGGTCACGGCCGGTGAGTTCGCACGGACCTTTACGGCGAACGCGGACCTCCCGGGATCCGGACGGCAGGACACGTTCGGACGCGTGCAGGTGGCACCCCGGACGATCTACGGCGTGGCGCGGGTGGAGCAGGAGTTCGGATCGGGCGGATCGACGTGGTCGGTGATGACGACGGCGATGCACCGGGATCTCGAGCCGGGCGCGCCGCTTGCGGCGTTGCTCACGCGCAACGCCTTTACCTTCAGCGGCGACTCCGTGATCCGTCTCAACGGCGGCGAGTACGAGGTGACCGCCTTCAGCGGCATCAGCTACGTCGAAGGTGAGGCGCCAGCCATCACGCGCCTGCAGCGCGCCAGCGCCCGCTACTTGCAGCGTCCAGATGCCGGGTATCTCCGGTACGATCCGCGCCGCACGACGCTGTCTGGAAACAAGTCGGGCGTTCGCATCGAGCGACGGAATGGTCGCCACTGGCTCTGGCAGGCCTCGAGCCAGATCGAGACGCCCGAGTTTGAAACCAACGACCTGGGCCGTTTTACGTCTGGGGACGGCATCACCGGCAACGCCGAGATCAAATACCGCGAGACGGTGCCAGGCCGCTGGTATCGCAACTACTCGGTGTCGCTCGGTACCAGAAACGAGTGGACGTTCGGCGGCGTCCAGCAGGAACGATCGGCGGCGTCACGGCTCGACCTCACGTGGCCCAATTTCTGGTTCGCCGAAGTCGAGGGTGAGGTCGCGTTCCGGGCGCAGGATGCCTTCCTCACGCGCGGCGGTCCGTCCATGCAGACGCCGCGGCGTTGGGGCGTCGACCTGCAGGCCGGGAACAACCGATCCAGTCAGACGCGCGTGGTCCAGCGGATCGAGTACGGCCGCGACGAGGACGGCGGACTCCAGTTCGAAATCGGGGCGAGCGTCTCCATGCAGCCCGCCCCGCAATGGTCGCTGTCGCTCGATCCGTCGTACGGCCGTGAGGTCAACACCCAACAGTTTGTGACGGCGCGCGGCGACGGCGGCGCGGCGACCTACGGCGGCCGCTACATCTTCGCCAGTGTCGACCGCTCCACCTGGGCCGCCGAAGTGCGCCTGAGCTACACGTTCAAGCCCGACTTGACGCTCGATTTCTACGCCGAGCCGTTTGCCGCCAGCGGCCGCTACGGCGACTTCGGCGAGCTGGCCGCGGCCAGCAGCCGGCTGATGCGCCGCTACGGCGACCAGGGCACCACGCTCGGGCTGTTGCCGAACCTCAGCCGCATCGTCACCGACGGCGCCGCGACGTTCACGCTGCCCAACCGGGACTTCCACGTGCAATCGTTCCGGAGCAATCTGGTCCTGAAGTGGGAATGGCGGCCGGGCAGCACGTTCTACTTCGTCTGGCAGCAGAATCGCACGGAAGAAGAGGCGTTGAGCCGCCGCATCTCGATCGGGGACATGTTCTCCTCGCCGGGCGCCCGTGGCGACAATTTCTTCGCGATCAAGGCAAGCTTCTGGTTGGCGCCCTGAGCGCCGGCGTGGCAGCGCCGGGATCTACTTCGGCCGTTGCTCCTGATTGGCCAGCACCCAACTCGCCTGGTGGACGAGGCGGGCAATCCGTTCCATCTTCTCGTAGTTGATCTTGTTGTTGTCGTAGCGCATCTTGAGTTCGATGCTGTCGCTGTCGCCGGCCGGCCTGGGTCCGTTATGTCATCTGATAACGTGTTATGATGACGCATGCGAACTATCGTCGACTTGCCTGCGGGCCAGGTCGAATCCCTGGATGAGTGGTGCCGCCGGGAAGGCGTGTCTCGGGCTGAGGCCGTGCGCCGCGCCGTGGCCGAACACCTGCGCAAGCACCACGGCCACGGGGCCGAAAAAGCGTTCGGCCTGTGGCGCTCGATCCCTGAGGATGGACTGGCCTACCAGGAGCGGCTCCGGCGTGAATGGGGTGCGCGGGAACGCGACTGGTCTTGAAGGCCCTCTTCGACACCAACATCCTGATCGACTACCTGAAGGGGGTCGATGCCGCACAAACGGAGCTGGCGCGCTACCGTCAGCCGTTGATCAGCATCGTGACCTGGATGGAACTCTTGGCGGGCGTCCGCCACGAGGAAGAGCGCGACGTCGTCGAGATGTTCCTCCGGGATTTTCGCATCGTCGAAGTCACCCGCAGCATTGCGCGGGCCGCCGTTGAAATTCGTCAGACATTGCGCATCCGCCTGCCCGACGCCCTGATCTGGGCGTCGGCCCGGCATGAATCCGCCCTGCTCGTGACACGCAACACGAAGGACTTTCCCTCGGACGAGCCCGGCATTCGCATTCCGTATCAACTGTGATTACTTCGGCCGGGCGTCCTGGTTGGCGAGCACCCAGCTTGCCTGGTGCACCAGCCGCGCGACCTTTTCCATCTTCTCGTAGTTGATCTTCTCGGGCCGGTCGTACTGCGTGTGGTAATCCGGATGCAGACCGGTGTGGAACCACAGCGCGGGCACGCCGTTCTGCAGGAAGGGCCACTGATCGCTACGACGCAGCAGGTTCGAGTTGTTGTTGTCGTACCGCATCTTCAACTCGAGACCAATCGTTGATCGGTTGGCGCGTTCCACCGTTGCGCTCAGCTCGGGATGGCGGCTGTAGCCCAGGATGTTGAGGGCGTTGCGGTTCGATTCCGCGGTCTGCACCTCGAGCCCGTTGAAGCGCGGGCCGCCGCCCACTTGCACTTCTTCATTGCGGCCGATCATGTCCATGTTGAGCACGGCGAGCGTGCGCTCGAGCGGAAAAGTCGGCTGCTCGGTATACGCCCACGCGCCCAGTAGCCCGCGCTCTTCGGATCCCCAGCAGGCAAACAGCACCGACCGCCGCGGCCGCTGACCCGCCGCGGCCGCCATCGCATACGCATCGGCGATCTCGATCAACGCCACCGTGCCCGACCCGTCATCGTCCGCGCCGTTAAAGACGATCGCGCCGTCGGTGCCTTCGTGATCGTAGTGAGCCGACACGATCACGACTTCGTCCTTCAATTTCGGGTCGCTGCCCTCGATGTATGCCAGCACGTTGCGGTCGGGGACGATGTGCCGATTGACCGAAGTGGCGAGCGTGGCTTCGACTCCGTCGAGTGCGAGACTGGCGAAGCCGCGTTCGGTCTCGGCGGCTTTCGAGAGGTCGAGCAACGATCGCCCACTGCCGCGCACCATGAGCTCGGCCAGGGCGGGTGAGATCTGGCCAACCGGAATGCGCACGCGATCGGCCCAACTGGCGAGCGTGAAGCGATCGATGCGCGGGGCTTGAGCCGGCCAGAACGCGCGCGCGGCCGCTTCGAAGTTGGCAGGTGCCGGATGGTTGTGGACGTCGGTGACAAACAGCACTCCGACAGCGCCCTTCTCCTGTGCGGCGAGCACCTTCTTGATCGCGACGGCGGCTTCCGCCGTGACCACGCCATCGAACGGGCTCTTCGGATCCCGCTCGCCCGGTTCGTGCTCGAGAATCAGCGCGATGCGGCCCTTCACGCGGTCGCCGTAGTCGTCGTAACCGAGCTTCGGCGCGTGAATGCCAAAACCCACGTAGACCACCGGCGCCTTCACCGTTCCGCTGGCGCTGAACCGCTGCGGGTAGAAGTCCTGTTCTGGCTTCAGGTCCAGTGTCGTGCCGCCCGGCAACGACACCGTCAGTGTGTTGCGCGTGCCGAGCGTGGCGACCATGAGCTGCGTCGTCTGGATGAACGAGCCGTTGGGCGCGCCGGGCTTCAGGCCCGCGCGTTCGAATCGCGACCGCACGAACTCGGCGGCTAGCGCATTCTCCGGCGTGCCGACCAACCGGCCCTTGAAGCTGTCGCCGGCCAGAAAGAAGAGGTCGGCCTTGAGATCGACCACGCGGATGGAGTCGTTGAACGGAGCGGCGACCTGAGCGGACACGACGGCCGCCCATGTCGCACAAAGGAGAAGGGACAGGCCCTGGCGCATGACGACAACAATACTCCAACCCAATCGGCCTGCCGGGACGAGGTTTTCCGATCGGGTAAGATTTCATCACCATGATGTTCGGGTCTGTCGTCAGAAGCGCGGCTCAGGCTTCGGCCACTTCAAGATCTTCAAACCCGTCCGCGATGTGGTGGCGGACGATTTGCCCTACGCCTGGTTGAAGGCGGCGCTCGCCGTGCCGGAGGGGTTCGACAGCGCTTGCTGTTGAGCCTCGCCGGTGCCGATGCGATCCCGGCAATGCCCATGTCCCGACTGAGATTGAAGACTGTCACCCGCACTCAGGGCAACAACGAGGCCCTCAAGGACGGCACCCTCACGCTGCCATCGGCCGACCTCTTCTTCGAGGAGATCCCGGTGCTGGTGGATGGGTTCCGGCGCATGGTGCGCGGCCTCGAGTTCGA
>JBCKZH010000117.1:0-11481 GCA_038919385.1 Vicinamibacterales bacterium
GTGCGAACAACACTGACCCTGGAACCAGACGTAGCCGCGCAACTGACGCGGACCATGCGCGCGCGGGGTGACTCGCTCAAAGACACCGTCAACGCCGCCCTCCGCGCGGGCTTGGCCGTCCTATCGACGCCCCCAACCCGCACGCAGCCTTTCACGGTGCAAACCCTCGACCTCGGTCCCAGCCTGGTGGGCAGCCTGGACAACATCGAAGAGGTGCTCTCGCGAGTTGAAGGCGAAGAGCACCAGTGATTCTGGTCGACGCCAACCTGCTGCTCTACGCGCACAATCCCGCCGCACCAGAGCATTCGAACGCCCGCCAATGGTTCGAGCGATCGGTGAACAGCCCCGATCGGGTGGGCATCCCGTGGCCGTCGATCCTGGCGTTCGTCCGCGTGGCGTCCAACCCCGTCGTCTTTCGCCAGCCCGCGACGCCAGCGGCAGCCTGGCACATCGCCAAAGAATGGTTCCGCCGCGACAACGTGTGGATCCCCACACCCGGCGCGTCGCACGGCGAGATCCTGGAAACGTTGCTCGCCGATGCCCACATCACCAGTCGCCTGGTGCCCGACACCCACCTCGCCGCCCTGGCCATCGAACATGGCCTGACCCTGTGTTCTACCGATGGCGACTTCGCCAGGTTTGCCAGCCTGCGGTGGACCAATCCCTTGAAAGCCTGACGCGCTGGCCGGCGTTTGGATGCTTGATACACTCCAGTCAGCCATGACGCCCACCTCCCGCATCTACGTCGCCGGCCACCGCGGCCTCGTCGGATCGGCCGTCGTCCGCAGGCTCGAACAACTCGGCTACACGAACATCCTCACCGCCACGCGCGACCAATTGGACCTGCGCGATCAGGCCGCGGTGAACTACTGGTTCCGCGCCAACCGCCCCGAGTTCGTGTATCTGGTGGCCGGCACCGTCGGCGGCATTCTCGCCAACTCGACGCGGCCGGCGGAGTTCATCTACGACAACATGATGATTCACGCCACGGTCGTGCACTCCGCACACCTGTTCGGCGTGGCGAAGCTGCTCTATCTCGGCAGCTCCTGCATCTACCCGCGCAACTGCCCGCAGCCGATGCCGGAAGAAGCCCTGCTGACCGGACCACTCGAGCCGACCAACGAGTCGTACGCGATCGCGAAGATCGCCGGCATCAAACTGTGCCAGGCGTACCGCACGCAGTACGGCAGCGACTTCATCTCGGCCATGCCCACCAACTTGTATGGCCCGCACGACAACTTCGATCTCGCGAGTTCGCACGTGCTGCCGGCGATGATCCGCAAGTTCCATGATGCGAAGACGGCAGGCCGCCGCGAGGTGACGATCTGGGGCACCGGCTCGCCGCGCCGCGAGTTCCTGCACGTCGACGACCTGGCCGACGCGTGCGTGTTCCTGATGCAACGCTACCAGGCCGCCCTGCACATCAACGTCGGCACCGGCGAAGAGATTGCCATTGCCGCCCTCGCCGGCCTGGTCCGCCGCATCGTCCATCCCGACGCGACCATCGTTTACGACACGACCAAGCCGGATGGCTCCCCCCGCAAGCTGCTGGACGTCTCACGGCTGCATGCCCTTGGCTGGCGACACCGCACGTCGCTCGCCGACGGGATCGAAGGGACGTACGAGTGGTTCCTCGCCAATCATGGCGCCGTCCGAGGCGTCCCGGTTTGACCCCACATGGGGTCAACTGGTAATCTTTGCCGATGGCCGATCTCAAAGTCCGTCAATTGGACGACCGGGTGGCACGCGCCCTCAAAGACCGCGCGGGACGCAAAGGCGTGTCCCTCGAGGAAGAGGTTCGCGCCACCCTGGCCGCATCGGTTGACGCCCGGCGCGCCGCCTTTCTGAAACGCGCGGGCGCTATTCGGAGCAGCAACAACGCCAACGGCGCTGCGCGCCTCGAAAGCACACGCCTGATTCGGCGCGAACGGGACCAACGTGGTTGAGACGGCCGGCGTCGGCGTCATCGACGCATCAGTGGCGGTCAAGCTCGTGGTCAACGAACCGGGAACGCCCGAGAGCGTCAACCTGATCGAGCAATCAGTCCGGTGGCTCGCGCCTCGGTTGCTAGTGACCGAAGTCGCGTCCGCCCTTCGCCGCAAGGCCGAAGGCGGCGACCTGACGCCGATTCACGCCACCAGCGCATTGGCCGCCCTTCTCGATGCCGTGGACGACGGCATCATTCAGTTGGCGCAAGACGAAGCGCTGGCGCCGGCGGCCCTGGCCCTGGCGCTGACGCTCGGCCACAAAGTGCCGGATTGCGTCTATCTGGCGCTCGCCGAGCGCGAAGGCGCCGTGCTCGCATCCGCCGATCGGAAACTGCTGGCTGCCGCTAAAAGCCGGGGCGTGGTCGTCGCCGAGGTGCCATCAACTTGGTGAAGAGCTGATGCCGTTACGCATAGGATTCGATCTCGACGGCACGGTTGCCGACATGTACTCTGCCCTCCACCAGGAGGCGCTCAAGCTGTTTGGCGAAGAAGTGCTGGCGAAGTCGGCCGACAAGAAAGCGCCGCCCAGCCCTGAGGGCGCCGATGGCGAAGAGGTCCAGGAACCAGAAGACAGCCCCGGCACGCTGGCCATGGACGAACTGCACCTCACCGCCCGCCAGCAGATGCAACTGTGGGATCACGTCAAGAAGATCGAAAACTTCTGGACGACACTGCCCGAGCTTGAACCGGGGATCATCGCGCGCATCGCCAAGACGGCATCAGAACGCCGCTGGGAGATCATCTTCCTGACGACGCGGCCATCGACCGCGGGGGAGCTGACGCAGTTGCAGTCACAGCGCTGGCTCGACGCGCACGGCTTTCGCTACCCCAGCGTGATGGTGGTGCACCGCTCGCGCGGCAAGATCGCCGACGCGCTGCAGCTCGACGCGTTCGTCGACGACCGTCCTGAAAACTGCCTCGACATTGCCGTGGAGTCGAAGGCCAAAGTGATCCTGGTGTGGCACGGCCACATGAAAGACGTGCCGGCCGGCGCCAAGCGCATGGGAGTGCGGCCCGTGCAGACGATCTCCGAAGCCCTGGCGCTGCTCGAACAACTGGACGACGTCCGCAACAAGCCCGGCATCGTCCGCTCGATCAAGCGGGCGCTGGGACGCGACAACCTCGACGGGTGAGAAGCCGTCGCAGGCGGCCGCCAAGCGTATGATTAGGCGTGGCCCAATCGACCGACGCCATTCGCGCGATCGCCTCGGCCTACCCGGGCTTGAAGCTGCTGGTGCTCCACGGTTCGCGCGCCAGGGGCGACTCGCACGCTGGCAGCGATTGGGACTTCGCCTACTCTGCCGAGCCTGGGCTTGACGTGGATGGCCTGATGGCGAGCCTGGGAGAAGGCCTCCGCACCAATCATCTCGACCTCGCCGATCTCGATCGGGCGTCCGGCCTCCTTCGCTACCAGGCGGCGAGCGACGGCGTTGCGGTCTACCAGCGTGAACCCGCGCTGTTCGAGCAGTTCCGCCTCGACGCCGTATCAGCGTGGTGCGACATGGCTCCTGTCCTTGGTCCCGCTTACGCGGTGAGCCTCGCCAGGCTGGCCGGATGAGCCCGCTCGACGCCGCGGTGTTGGCCGAGCGAGCGTCGATGGTTCGACGGCATTTGGACCGCGTCGCCGGCCGGTTGCCTTCTGCGCCAGGCGATCTACATCCGGCGACCGATGCCTCTGACGCGGTCGTGCTTCACTTGTGGCAAGCCACGCAGATAGTGATCGACCTTGCGGTCTCGGCATGCGTTCGATTTGACTACGGCAGTCCCCGGACGTACGCCGATGCATTCCGGTTGCTTGAGAAGCACGGATCGATTGAGCCGGCCTTGGCCGATCGCTTGGTGAAGGCCGCGGGGTTCCGCAACCTCGTCGCCCACGCCTACGACACACTTGACATGGTGCGGGTGCACC
The DNA here is from genome assembly GCA_038919385.1 of Vicinamibacterales bacterium. Classification (GTDB taxonomy): domain Bacteria; phylum Acidobacteriota; class Vicinamibacteria; order Vicinamibacterales; family UBA2999; genus 12-FULL-67-14b. The sequence continues at coordinate 3,898 of JBCKZH010000117.1, forward strand.
GCGCCGCGACCGAGGGGCCAGCAGATCTCAATGCGTTTCTCAAGGCTCTGGCTTCGCGACTTACAACAGGGTCTTGACGTCTACCGCGTCGACCGCCACGTAGTCGTAGACGAGCGCGGTCTCGGCAGACTCGAAGAAGCGTTTGCCTAACTCCAGATGCCGGGGATGGTCGAGATAGACGCGTAAGTCCGCTTCGGAATCGAACTCGATGATGGCCGAGTACTCATAGTGCTCGGCCATTTGTGTTTCATAGCCGGGGCGATTGAGCAGCAGGCGCCGGCCAATGCGGACGCGACGGACCTCGGGGATGCCGGTGAAGGCGACGCGCATGGATTCGAGCAGCGCCTCGCGCTCGTCCGCGCTGAGCGTCGCGCGCGGCTTGAGCAGGACGAGGTGAGCGACCATTAAAAACCGGGATCCGGGATCCGGGGTCCGGGATCCGGCAGTCGGGAGATCAGCACACTAGTCCTCACGCTTGCGCGGCTTGCTCGATCGCGCGCGGATGGTGGCCTTGACGCGGCCCCACTTCGCCTTCTTCGCGTCCTTGTACTTCTGCTTCGGGTCCACGTGATCGCCGCCGGGACGCCACTTGCTGTCCTTCTTGACTTCGATGCCGAGGGATTTCTTGTACTCGGCCTTGGGCACCCACTTGCGCTTGGGCGCATCGGGATCGCTCTTCGCGAACCCGGCATTGGGACCATCGCCACGGGAGACAGGGGTTTGCCTCGCCGTAGCCTTGGCGGAGGCGGGCTTCCAGTCCAACTTGTCACCGCGGCTCTGTGCGCGCGCGCTGCGGGTGGCGCCTTGGTCATCACCTTTCGGCGTGTACGACTTGGGTTTGAACGACGAGCGCGCCTGATCGCGGGCGGAAGGACGGTGGCCCGCTTCATGGGGCTTGAACGCGCCCTTTGGCTTCCATGCGGGTTGATCGCTCCAGGCGCGGCTTGGGGCTTGCTTGTCCGCCGAAGCTTTAGCGTAGGCGGAAGCGTGGCCGGCTTCTTTCGGCTTGAACGTGCCCTTCGGCTTCCACTCGGGCTTGCTGCCGCGTGCTTGACTGGCGGGACGGTCGTCGAACTTGCGGCTTGCAGCTTGCTCGCCCGCCATAGCTTTAGCGAAGGCGGGCGGCCTGGGGGTTGAAACGCCCTTCGGAACCCATTCAGGCTTCTCGCCTTTCGGTTTCCAAGAGGGTTTTTCGCCGCGCGGGGCGAACGAGGTTCGGGTCTTCCACTCGGGCTTGGCGTTCCATGCCCGTTCGGGTTTACCCTCCGGCTTGTCCGCCGGAGCTTTCGCGTAGGTGGACGCTTTCGCGAAGTCTTGCGCGTCGTGACGCGAGGGCCAGAGCTGGCCGTTCTGGAACCACTTCAGCTCGGCGGTCGGCTGCTTCTCCTTCAGGCGATTGAAGGTCGGCATGATGTCTTCGAGGGAACCGGAGCGGAACGCTGTCGGCTGGCCGTCGACGATGATCGTCCAATACACGTATCTAGGCGGCACAAAGTATCCTAACGTGAAATGGAGCTGGTGGTTGCCCGGATCGACGAGCTGCGGCCGAGGCTGACGGAGGCGTTTGAACGTTGGGCAGGTGAGGCGGGTGGGGCAGGTGGGGGGAGTGCGTCGTGCGCTCTGTCTGGCGGCGCGACGGCCCTGATCTTTCTGGGTGCGCTCAAGAACGCCAACGTGGATTGGTCGCGCATCTCGCTGTTCTGGGCGGATGAGCGGGCCGTGCCTGCAGACGACCCGGAATCCAACTACGGCATTGCCGAGCGGATGCTGCTTGGGCCACTTGGCGCGAAGGCGCCGCGCGCGTTCCGCATGCCCGCCGATGTGAGCCTGGCCACCGCGGCGATGCAGTACGACGCGACACTGGCGCACGAACTGAAGGGTGGGTCGCTCGACCTGGCGCTGCTCGGCGTCGGCGAAGATGGCCACATCTGCTCGCTGTTCCCCGGTCACCGCGCGTTGATGGCCGACGACCTGCGCGTGGTGGCGATCGAAGACGCACCCAAGCCACCGCCGCGCCGGCTCACGCTGTCACTGCCGTTCGTGCTGCGGACCAAGAAGATCTGGCTGATCGCCATCGGCTCGCGCAAGCTGCCGGTACTCCACGCCGCGCTGTCGCGGACCCGGCGCGTGACGCCGCTGGATCTGTTGCTGCATCAAGCGAAAGATGTGACGGTGTTCACGGATCAAGTGATCAGGCGGGCTTGAGGCTGGGCCCGCCGGATCCCGGGGTCCGGGATCCGGGGTCCGGGATCCGGGCATGGAAGAAAGTGCTCAGTCTCGGGACCTTCCATATCGAAAGAACTGCGACATCTCAGTTCGCGTCACTTGAGTTTCCGAGCAAATTCTGTCGGCACCCAAGCTGCATCTTTGATGCGGCATGGAGCTTCACCACCCGACAGGGCGTCGCACCCGCCAGGGAGTTGGCGGCGCGTGTGGGAATGATGCTGAACCGCCTGATCGCATCGCTCGGCGTGAGTGACCATAACTCCGCTCTAAGGATGCTCGCCCCGCGGCATCCGCCGCGATAGCGGGGACATAGGCGCGACGAGCAGTTCGCCCAACGGGCGAGTTGTTGCTGGCCCGCAAATCTGGTTAGTGTAATAAGATTCAGATATGGCCTCTGACCGCGAGCAAACGGAGCGCCGTCGTCGCGAGCTGCGCGAGCAGTTGCGCGCGCTCAGTTGTGCGCCGCTGATGCGCGGCTCGCTGGTCGAGCGCCTGCGCCGCTGCGGCCGTTCCAACTGCGCCTGCGCCCACGATCCAAGCCAGCGGCACGGTGGGAAGTTTCTCACGGTGCAACTCGCTGGACGGACGCACGCGCTGCACGTGCGGCCCGAAGACGAGACCAGGGTGCGCACAGCCTTCGACGCGTACACACAGCTCTGGGGGCTCATCAACGAGCTGACCGCGTGCGAGCTGTCCGATCTCAAGCGCGAGACGCGTGAGCGGCGCCGCGCGCGACGGCGCAAGGCGAGCTGAGATGGGCTTGCGACCACGTCGTGACGGCCGCCAGGGTATCCTGCCGTTCGTGCGTGAGCTGGCGGAGCGAGATGACGTGACCGCCAGGGCCGGGCTGGCGCTCGTCGTCGAGACGATGCGGGCGTTGGGGGTGGACGAGCTCGCAGCCAACGAGCTGCCGGAGCCAACGCGCGATCGAGGCTTCGCTCCCGAGCAGAAGCTCGAGGCCATCGTGACGCTGATCGCGGCGGGCGGCGACCGCATGGAGGACGTGCGCGTCCTGTCGGAGGACAAGGGCCTCGAGAAACTCTTGGGCGCGCCCTTGCCGTCGCCCGATGCGCTGCTCGACTTCCTCGGGACGTTCCACGATCCGAAGTGCTTCGAGGAGCGACCGCTCGATCAGAAGGCGTGGGTGCCGCCGGAGTCGGAGGCGCTGCAGGCATTGGACGCAGTCAACCGCGAGCTGGTGGCGCGAGGCGCCGACCCGAGCGTGACGCAGGCGACGATCGATCACGACGGCACGATCATTGAGGCGCACAAGCGCGACGCGAAGGTTGCGTACGAGGGAACGCGGGGATTCCAGCCGCTCGTGGCGGTGTGGGCGGAGCAGCAGCTCGTGGTCTCGGATCAGTGTCGAGACGGCAACGTGGCGGGCGGCGACGACCCGTTGACTTCGGTCAAGCGTGCGTTCGCGAACCTGCCGCCATGGGTCGTCGAGCGTCGATTCCGCGCCGACTCGGCGGCCTACGACTCGCCGCTGCTCAAGTATCTCGTGCATGAGAAGATCGCCTTCGCGATCAGCGCGGACATGACCAAGCAGCTACGGGCGTGCTGCACCGCGGCGCCGCCCGAGCCATGGGCTCCGCTCGATACGCGTGAACGAGAACAGGTCGACCTGACCGAGGTGGAGTTCACGCCTGGCGACTGGCCGCGAGAGGCCAAGCCGCTGAGGTACATCGCGCTGCGGTTCACCCCCTCCAGCGCGACCTGTTCGAGAACAAGGGCGTCACCGACCACGCCGTCGTGAGCAACCGACACGATCTCGACGCGGCACAGCTGGTGCGCTGGCACCGGCAGAAAGCCGGCACGATCGAGCACGTGCACCGGGTGATGAAAGACAAGCTTGGCGCGGGCGTCCTGCCGAGCGCGCGCTTCGGCGCGAACGCCGCGTGGTTCCGCATCAACGCGCTGACGTTCAATGTGCTCACCGTCCTCAAGAGGCGTGCCCTGCCGGAGCGGTTCCGCGACGCGCGACCGACACGACTTCGCTACGAACTGTTCACCCTCGCGGGCGAGTTGGTCGTCCACCAAAGCCAGCTCTCCGGGCGCGTACCCGTGGGTGACCAGCGGCTCCAGGAGATCGTCGAAGCGCGCGGCCGCCTGCTCGCGATGCACGACGCGCGCGTCCGCGTCCGCGCGGGCGGCGGCGGGCACCGGGGCGAGTTCTTAGGGCGGAGTTATGGAGTGAGGCCGAGCATTGACGCGCGGCTTCCGGATCCCGGATCCCGGACCCCGGATCCCGGCCCGCCGGACCCCGGGGAAGTTACATCCGCCTCAGTTTCTCCACCAGCGTCGTCCGCTTCAACCCGAGCAGGCGCGCCGCGGCGCCGCGGTTCTGTGCCGTGCGCGACAGGGCGCGATCGATCAGATCCTTCTCGATGGTCGCGATCAGCGCCGGCAGGTCGATGCCCTGCTCCGGCAGATCCAGCGACGGCGTCACCGACTCTGCTCCCGTAGGCTGCAGGTCGGGTGGGAGATCGGTGACTTCAATCTGCGTGCGCCCGCCGAGCATGGCCAGTGCGCGCTCAATGGCGTTCTCCAGCTGACGGACGTTGCCTGGCCAGGCGTGCGCCATTAACCTGCGCATGGCTTCCTGGGACACTGTCGGAACACCGGGGCCCGGGATCCGGGATCCGGGATCCGAATTTTGAGTGCGCGGATCCCGGGCCCCGGACCCCGGGTCTCGGGCCGAGAACTTCTGAACAAAGCTCTGCACGAGTGGCGGGATATCGTCGGGACGCTCACGTAGCGGCGTGAGCTGCACGGCGATCACGTTGAGGCGATAGTACAGATCCTCGCGGAACGTGCCGTCCTTCACCATCTTCAACAAGTCCGCGTTGGTCGCGGCGACAATACGGACGTCGACCTTGATGGTGCGGTGGTCGCCAATGCGTTCGAACTCGCGCTCCTGCAGCACGCGCAACATCTTCATCTGCAAGGCCATGGGCATGGTGCCCACTTCGTCCAGGAACAGCGTGCCCTTGTCGGCCTGTTCGAGCCTGCCCTGGCGCATGGCGACGGCGCCGGTGAACGCGCCGCGCACGTGGCCGAAGAGCTCCGCATCCAGCAGCGTCTCGGGAATCGCGCTGACGTTGATCGCGACGAATCGCTCGCGATGCCGCGGGCTGGTTTGATGAATCGCGCGCGCGACCATCTCCTTGCCCGTGCCGGTTTCGCCACTGATCAGGATCGTCGCGGTGGTCGGCGCCACGGTCTCGATCAACTGGAACAACGCGCGCATCGCCGCGCTCTTGCCGACCATCGATCCCAACCCGAAGCGCTCATCCAGTTGTTGATGCAGGTACGCGTTTTCGCTCTTCAACCGTTTCTGCTCGAGCGCGCTAGTGAGCACGTGCATCAGCTCGTCAAACTGAAACGGCTTGGAGATGAAGTCCGCGGCGCCGCGCTTGATCACATCCACCGCGTCTTTCACCGTGCCGTAGCCGGTGACGACGATGGCGACGATACCGGGGTAGCGGGTGAGGGCGGCATCAATGACCTGGCGGCCGTCAACGCCGGGGAGGCGGAGGTCCGAGACGATGACGTCGAAGGCAAAGCTGTCGAGGGCCTTGAGGGCAGACTCGCCATCGGCGGCCTGCACCACGTCGAAGCCATGGTCCGTAAGTCGTTCTGCTACAACACTTCTGAGTGATTCCTCATCGTCTACCAAGAGCAAATGCCTTGCGGCTTGCGGCTTGCGGCTTGGTTCTTCAGCCATGTATTGTCATAATATTGACGAGCCGCCGAGCTGCTGTCAAGTACAGCCACCGATTAGCCACGGATTCACGTTCTCTTGGACGTCCCCTACCCGCCTTACCTGCCCCACCAGCCCTACCTGACCCACCCGCCCAAACTGCACACCTAATCTCATTGTGGCAACCACCGATACAACCCTTCGGAGGCTAACCCCGTGGAACGGCAAACAGTGAGCATCATGAAGGCGTGCGAGATGGTCGGCGTCAGCCGGCGCACGATCTACAACTGGATCGCGGCGAACAAGGTCGAGTACTTGCGCACCGCCGGCGGCAGCATCCGCATTTTCGTCGATACGCTCTGGCGCGAGCCGGACGGCACCAAGCACCCCAACAGCCCGAATGCCGTGGCCTAGAGCCGGGATCCGGGGTCCGGGATCCGGGGTCCGGGATCCGGGATCCGCAATTCCTAAGCTCTCACTCCAAAAATAGACTTTTAGCCAATTTATTGACGCAATGACTTTTGAAACCGTCATTGTTTTGACCATAATCGCCGTGTGGCCTGCCTCTCCCTTCGCCGTTCCGCGGTAAGAAGGTCCGTGTAAGTGTCTTATTTGGCAGACACTTAAGCCGACGATTGACACGACCTGCACGCCGCTGACCACACTGACACAGCTCAGGCATCACACTTGCGTTAGGGCAGGCAACGGAGATTCTTGAGATGACCCCGACGCCTGACACAGCCGCCTACGCCGACGCTTCGGCGCCCAAGGCGAACCCCCGCGTAGAAGCCGGCATCCCCTTTGTGGAGGCGCTGGCCCGTCGCATGGCCGCCACCATGCCGCACTCGATCGACCTGAGCGACCTGGTGCAGGACGGCGTGATCGGCTTGATCGACGCTGCGCATCGCTTTGACGATTCGCGCGGGATCAAGTTCGAGACGTTTGCCGAACGGCGCATTCGCGGGGCGATGATCGACGCCTTGCGCAAGGACGCGTGGCCGCGCGGCGTGCGTCGCGTGCGACGCGAGCTGGAGGCCGCACGGGAGAAGCTGCGCAAGACGCTCGGCCACGAGCCGTCGCTGGCCGACTTGGCGCAGGAAATCGGCTCCGACGAAAAGCGCCTGGGCAAAATCATCGTCCGCATCAACACCATTGAGTCGACGTCGCCATTCTCGAGCGCCGCGAACGTCGACGAATCGCAATTGCCCGCCGTCATGGTGCCCGCCGAACCCGAGCGCCCCGACCTGCAGTACGAGCGAGACGAAGTGAAGGGCCGCGTGCGCAACGCCATTGCCACGCTGCCGCCGCGCGAACAGCGCGTGATCGCGCTCTACTACTACACCGAAGTGACCATGAAAGACATTGGCACGGAGTTGGGCGTGAACGAATCGCGTGTGTCGCAACTGCACGCGCGCGCCATCAAGCGGATGCGCGAAGCACTCGGCGCGGAAATCACGCCGACGGCGGCGTCAGCGGCGTTGCGCGAAGCGTTTGCGGCGTTTGAAGCCCCAGCGCTGAAAATGGCGAAGGCGTCCCTGTCCGCCGCCGCGGCCGAAGGCCGCTACGGCGAGACCTCGCCGAAGCTCGCCGACAAGATTCGGGCGAGCGTAGGCGGGCCCGAATCCGATACGCGCGTCGCGCACGCAGCGCAG
>JBCKZH010000118.1:0-11414 GCA_038919385.1 Vicinamibacterales bacterium
AGTTGCGCCGCCCCCACCCACACCACCGGCGAGGGCGGGCCGCTCGCGTCCGCCACCCCGCTCAAGTTCGCGAGAATCGCCGCGAAGCCCAGAATCGCCGGCACGAATGTCCGGCCGACGCCAGTCGTCTGGGCGAGGAACTCGTTCCACCAGTCGAAGTTGATGCCCTCGGCCGCCGCCTGCGCCGCCATGCTGCTGCCGAGGTGCTCGCCGATCAGGCCGTGCAGCGCCAGCGACAACGGCAAGGCCAGCACCAGCGTCGACAGCCACAGGCCGATCACCAACCACGGCGCCCGCTTCACGCGCCTGAGCCCGTCAACGAAGACGGCGGTCATGCTCATATAAAGAACGCGTACGTCATCATCAGGTCCTGCAGCCACACCATCCATCGGAGCGACCACTTGGCCGCGGCCTGCTCGGTCGCCGGTTCGATGGCCCGGCTGTTGTTGGTGTAGTTGGTGTCGAGCAGCAACACGCGCTCGGGATCGACCTGCGCCGAGACCGCCTTGACCGGGCGCTCAAACGTAAACCTCTGCCAGCGCGCCCGCCCGTCCCACGTTTCTCGCGCCTGTTCGCCGTTGGCGAACGTCACCATCACATCGACGGGGAAGATCCCGGCCTCGAGCCGGCGCACGACCACCGTCGTGCGATACCAACCTTCCGTGGTCCGGTCCTGGAACGTCAGGCCGTTCGCCGACTCAACCAGCCCGCGCGATGACACCGGCGCGCTCTCGAATCGCTCGATCGCGTAATCGAACGTGTCGGAACTGCGGTAGACCTGGTCGAAGAACCAGGCGTGCGGCGCCCCGGTGACTTCGTCGACCACCGCGAAAAAATCCTCTGGCCTGGGGTGCTTGAACTGCCAGCGCGCGAAGAACGTCGACAACACCCGCTGCATGACTTCCCACGTGTGCCTGCGCTCGAGCGTGTGCAGCATCAGCGCGGCCTTGTGATACGACTGCGCTTGATGGCTCGCCGGCCACAGTTGATAAGTCGGCGTCGACAGCGCATCCCGGTCGCCCAGCCTTCGGTAGGCGTTCATCCAGTTCGTGTCGGTGGCGCGGCCGAGCGGGATGTCGCGGTACTGCCACGGGATGAAGTCGCCAAAGAACCGCTGCACGAAGTAGTTGGGCTGAAGCGCCACGGACTGCACCCGCGAGTCCGCGAATTCGTTGATGCCCTCGTCCAGCCACGCCCACTCGGTTTCGTTGTTCGCCACCATGCCGTACCAGAACTGGTGCCCGGCTTCGTGCAGGACGACGTACTCGGGATCGTTGCTGAGACGAGGCGAGAGCCATCGCGTCCCGGCGGTGAAGATGGTCGGGTACTCCATGCCGCCCGACTCGCTTTGAAACGGGGGATCGACGATCGTGATGTGGCCGTACGGGTAAGCGCCGAACCACTCGCCGTAGTACCGCAGGGCCGCCGCGGTGCCCGCGAAGTGCCGGTCGGCAAGCCCTTCGTGCTCGGGTTGCAACAGCAACCGCATCTCCACCGGCGGCAACGGGTGGTGCTGGAAGCGCTGCTTCCGTTCGATGAAGTCGGGGCTGGTCGTCCACGCGAAATCGTGCACGTCTTCCTGAACGTAGCGGTGCGTGGTCCGGCCGCCGTCCGTCTCGACGCGCGAGCGCTCGGTGCCGGTGGCGCCGACCATCCACCCGGTGGGAACCGTCATGCGGACATCGTAGTTACCGAAATCCGAATAGAACTCCGAGTTGGCGAAAAACTGGTGAGCCGTCCAGCCGCCCGCGTCGAACACCCCCAGCTTGGGAAACCACTGGGACACGAAGAAGTAGTTGCCGATGGCGCCGGTGCGGTCGAAGTTGCGCGGGAAGCGCCCGGTCCACGTGATGCGCAGGCGCAGGTTCTCGCCGGGCTGCACCGGCGCGATCAGGGTCGCGGCGGCCAGCGAGCGATCGTCCGTATTCCGATCGTCCGGAGAAATGTAGCGAAGGCCCGGTTTCAAATCCTCCCGCGTCGTGCCATCGTCGTTGAGTACGACAACGGTCGCGACCTCGGTGTAGCCAAAGTCTCCCGCGGTTGCGTCGCCGAACGGGTCGTCGCCTCCCAGCTTTCGCTGCTTCAGCCAGGTGGAGTTGGTGTTGCGGAAGGCGTTCCAATACAGGTGGAGGCGAATGGAATACGCGGCGAGATCGCCGGTATTCCGCCAGGAGATGACTTCGCTACCCGTGAGCGTTCGCGTGGCGGGGTCAAGCGTGACATCGATGTCGTAGTTGGCATTGCGCGGGGATCGTTGAGGCGCCACTTGAGGCACGCCTGGGGCTTGGGCGCCGGTGCCTGTTTGCAAAAAGAGGATTCCCGCCAGCAAGGCGAGGCGTCCGAGTCCCCCGAGTCCTTTTCTGTCCGTCACCATCGCCATCGTAACCCGGTTCATTCCCTATATAATCCGAAGTTGCTATGGCGATTCGAGTGTTGTTCTACGGACTGGGCCACATCGGCGCGGCGGTCGCGCGCCAGGTGGCCTCACGCAAGGGATTCCAGATCGTCGGCGCGGTAGACATCGACCGCGCGAAGATCGGCCTCGACCTCGGGCAGGTGATCGGCCTCGACAAGAAGCTGCGGATCCGTGTCACCAACGACGCGCTGGGCGCGATCAAGGCGGGCAAGCCCGACGTGGTGGTGCTGTGCACGAGCTCATCGCTCAAAAAGGTGATGCCGCAGATCGAGGCCGTGCTCAAGAAGAAGGTGGCGATCGTCTCGACCACCGAAGAGCTGTCGTATCCGGTGGGCAAGAACCGCGCGCTCGCGAAGAAGATCGACGCGCTCGCGAAGAAGGCCAGGGTGGCCGTGCTCGGCACCGGGGTGAACCCGGGCTTCGCGATGGACGTGCTGCCCATCACGCTCACCGGCATCTGCGAACGCGTGGACAGCATTCGCGTGGACCGCATCCAGGACGCGCGCACGCGACGACTGCCGTTCCAGCAGAAGATCGGCTCCGGGCTCACCAAGGAACAGTTCGCCGCCAAGGTCAAGGACGGCAGCGTGCGTCACGTCGGCCTGGCCGAGAGCGTGCAGATGATCGCCGACTCCATGGGCTGGAAGCTCGATAAGGTCACCGACGTAATCCAGCCCAAGATTGCCGAGCAGGCCGTCGAGAGCGAGCTGATTGCCGTGGACCCCGGCTACGTCTGCGGCATCATCCAGGACGGCATCGGCTACAGCAAGGGCAAGGCCGTGATCACGCTTCATATGGAGGCCTATCTCGGCGCGCCGGAATCCTACGACGCTGTCACGATCGAAGGCCATCCGCGCGTCACCTCAAAGGTCGCGGGCGGCCTTCACGGCGACGTCGCCACCGCATCGATTACGGTCAACTCGATTCCCAAGATCCTGCGCGTGGCGCCGGGGCTGAGGACGATGGCCGACATGCCGATTCCGAGCTGGTTCGGCGGCAGATAGCGCGCGGGAATTGATGCGACCGTCGGTCCTCTTCAGCCTGACCGGGGCGCTCTTTGCCGGCACGGTGGCGATGGCCATGGCCCAGCGCCCTGGCGCGTTCGATCGGTCGATCAACCATCCCGCCATTCGCTACGGCACGACTGACGCCAACACAGTCGTCGAGGCGCTGAACCGGAAGCTCGCCGACAGGTCGGCCTCGCTCGTCTTCGACGAGAAATCCGGCTACCTGAAGTCGGTGCTCGATCTGCTGAACATCCCCGTTGAGTCGCAGGTGCTCGTCTACACGCAGACCAGCCTGCAGGCGCAGCACATCACCATGACCAATCCCCGCGCGATCTACTTCAACGACACCGTGTCGGTGGGCTACGTCCGCGGCGGCGGGTTGCTCGAGATCGTCGCCCAGGATGCCGCGCTCGGCTCGGTGTTCTACGCCGTGCGCCAGGAGCGGGCGCCGGCGCCGACGTTTGGCCGCGAGCAGCAGTGCCTGCGTTGCCACCTCTCGTGGGACACGCTGGGCGTGCCGGGCCAGACCATTCTCAGCACCTTCCCGCGCAAGGACGAGAACGACTACGCGAACGGGTTCACGGTCGATCACTATCGGCCGATCGAAGATCGGTGGGGCGGGTGGTACGTCACGGGCAAGCGCGTGCCGGCCCGGCACGCGGGAAACCTGCCCCTCTTCATGCCCTCCTTCGCCAGGGCTACGGAGGGCAGGCCTGGTACCACGCCGCCCCCGGCGAAGGTGTCGCTCGAAGGGCAATTCGACCTGAGCGGCTATCCCACGCCGTACAGCGACATCGTGGCGCTGATGGTGATGGAGCACCAGGCGCACCTCTTCAACCTGCTGACGCGAGCCACGTGGGAATCGAAGGTGGGCGTCGAGTCGCGGGTGGCCGAAGCCGCGGACGCCATCGTCGATTACATGCTGTTCGTGGATGAGGCGCCGATCGTCGGCGGCCCAATCGAAGGCTCATCGGGGTTCACCGAGACGTTTATCGCCGCCGGCAAGCGGGACGCGAAGGGACGGTCGCTGAGGGATCTGGATCTGCGAACGCGGCTGCAGAAATACCCTTTGAGCTACACGATCGACTCGGCGACGTTTCAGGCGCTGCCGGCCGCGGTCAAGAGTCTGGTGATGGGGAAGATCGATCGCGTGCTGGCCGGTGACGAGGGCGGTCCCAAGTACGCGCACCTGACGCCGGCGATTCGCCAGGCGATTGTCGAAATCCTGAAGGCGACTGGCTAACGCTGGCGTTCCAGCGTCCAGATATATTCCGGCTGGCCGTTGCGGATCGACTCTTCGACGATCGTCGCGCCCAGCTTCCGCATGGCGCCGATGCCGCGCGCGTTGCGGACCAGCGTCTTGCCGACCAGCGTCTTCACACCCCACACGTTGAACAGGAAATCCAGGTAGAGGGTGACGGCCTTCTGGAACACGCCGGTGCCCCACAGCGCCGGGGATATGGCGAAGCCAATCTCGGCGCGATCGCCGTTCTCGAGGCGCAAGGCCATGAACAGGCCCGAGACTTCCTGGTTGCCGGTGAGCAGCGTGTAGCACGCCGCGCGGTTGTCGGACCGGCGCGTTTGGCTCAGCGCAATCCACGCGTCAAATTCAGCAATGGTCCCTGGAGGCGGATCGAGGTGCGCCGACACCTCGGCCCTGGCAAAAAGCGCCGACAGGGCCGCCGCGTCGGACAGATGTACTTCTCTCAGGCACACATCATCCTGAGAAAGCACCGGCAATGTATGCACAGTCGCCTGGCTCACCACGTTGCAAACGGCTCCCGGAAAGAGGTTGAGGGGGCGGGGAGCCGACCTGAAGAGAGTATGTCTCCGTTTGTCCGGAGGTCAAGCCGTCGGCGGCATTTTCCCGTGCAAGAGCCCGGTGCCCGACCGGCCGTGCCAGATCTCGACGCTGGCGTTGGTCACTGGCGCGCAACCGGCATTGGTGTTCAACTACCGATACCGCGAGCGTCAACTGGAGGCCCGTGCGATCTTCGCGCACGTCGCTGCGCACGGGCAGCGTGATCGAGGGGAAGGGACCAATCCCGATCCAGGCGCTTCGCATCTGTCATGACTGTTAGACGGCGACCAGGCGGACCGGATCGTTGGTAACCACGTAGAAGCGTAGAAATCTGGACTTCTCTGTCCGGCTAACGCCTGCGCTGAGCCGCGGCGCGTTCCAGCGTCCGCACGCGCCGACGGCTCCAGCGCGTGGTTCGGCGGGCGATGCGGCATCGTCAGGGCACCAATTCAAGCGGCCGCGTGAAACGTAGGCCGATGCGAATGACGCCAAAGTCGCGACGATCGGTGGTGAGAATTCGGTAGACCTGCCTTCGTTCGGCGACTGCGGCCACCGTTCCATCAACCAACCCCAAGTTCAGGTCGCTGAATTTGGCGTCGAACTCAAGACCTCGAATCAAGTCCTCGGGAAGGGGTCGCTCGTATTCGTAGCGCGTCCCTGGGTCAAAAATCTCCGCGACTATCTTGCGCATCGTGGTTCGGTTGTCCCGAAGAAAATAGTCCACCTCGGCGAGCACGAGCCCCGGCACGATGATGACGCTCGCCGACGTCAGTACCCGTTCATAATCCGGGAAGCTCGGTTTCCCATCTTTCGTGCGAGCAACGGCGCGAAGCAACCCGCCGGTATCGACAACGACTGGCGGGCTCAATCCTTGAAATCTCGAAACAGCTCAGATTCGTCCCCGAGCTTCGCATCCGTCGATTCGAATAGCCGTGTCGAGGGCGGCCGTCGTCCCGTGTAGTACCGAGCCGCGACGACGCGCAGACCCTTTCGAACGAGCTCCGAGGTAGAGTAACCGGCCGCTCGAGCCCGTTTCAGTGCGCGTACGTCTTCTTGGTCGAGTCGAATTGTCGTCGAAAGGAGTCGTGCCATACAATCACCATACAGCGACGACCACGGGAAGGCAACCTCCCAGACGGCTTGAGTTTCCGATTCTGGTCGATCTGTCGATTGCGGTCCGCCGAACTTTATATAGGTGGATGGCGCCAGTCGCTGGTCAGCGCCCAGTCCGCCGCCGCGTGCAGTAGGAACCCCCCACCACTCGCGGGCATTATTGCCGCCATTCGATCCGGGGGCAAGTCCTTCTGCCCGTGCGAGTCACCGGAACTTAGCGACACCCGGGTCCGGGCATTGGTGCTGGCGCCAATGGCCGGGAAATCCGGGGATAGGTGGAACGCGCCATTCCCGGGTCGGCGGCAACCCGGGTTGCACACAGGCAACCGGGGTTGTCATCAAACCGGGGCGCTCCGTGTCGATGCACCGCGTATCTCGCCGATCTCGTCGAGGAACAGGGTGCCGCCGCCGGCGGCGGAGCGGATCAATCCGGGCGAGTCGTCGTGCGCGCCGGTAAAGGCGCCGCGGCGGTAGCCGAACAACTGGCTGTCGATGATGTCGCGGGGGACGGCGGCGCAGTTGAAGGGCAGGAAGATGCGGTCGTGGCGCGCCGAGGCCTGGTGCAGCGCGCGCGCGAACAGTTCCTTGCCGACGCCGGTGTCGCCGGTGATCAGCACGGTGATGTTCGAGGGTGCCACGCGGCGCACCGACTTGACCAGCTCCGTCATGCGCTCTGAGGCGCAGACCAGGCCGAGTTGCTGTTCGGGCGAGGGTTCGGGCCACAGCGCGGTCTGTTCGCGCTCCTTGTGCCTGGCGCGGGCGAGTGCCAGGGCGGTGTGGGCCAGCCGTTCGACCGCGAGCAGCGTGGCGCGGGCCGTGGCCGTGGGGCGCGGCAGGGTGAGGATCGTGAACTGCCGATCCCGATGCGGGCCAAGTGGCAGCGAGATGCAATCGGGGTGATCGTCTCGCCACGCCGACGCATCCGCGGCGGCGATGGCGGCCTGCAGTTCGCGTTGGCCGTCCGGCCCGATCGCGACGATACGGGCGTGGAGGGCGGCGTGGGTGTCGGCGACGAGCGACAGGATTTCGGCGGCGAGCAGCGGCGGATGGGCGGCGAGGTCGATCAGGGCGGCGATGCGTTCGGTGAGTGACGCCGCGGGTGGGCGCAGGTCGGGAAGGTCGCGCGCCGGCGGGTCTTCGTGGAACCGCGGAGGGCCGGTGTCCTCACCGCCGGTGACGACGGCACTGAGAACGGCGACCCGCTCGGCGGATTCGGCGGCGTCGCGCTGGATCTCGGCATGCGCGGTGAGGTTGCCCACGCTGTGCAGGATGCGGGCGGCGCGGTCGAAGTGGCTGGCGGCCGCTGCCGCATCATCGTGCGCGGCCAGGCGGCCGGCGACGCGTGAGGCCTCGGCGATCATCTCGAGCGGGGGATCGGGGTTGGCGCTGACCGCGTCAGCCATCAGCCGGGCCCCCTCGGTGGCCCGGCCCACGCGCCCCCCGAGGCCTTCGGCGGCCAGCAGCTTCATCCGTTCGAGGAGGTTGCGGTCGGCCATCCGCTCGATGCGGGGAATAGCGTCCATGGCGAGAGCGAGGCCGGCGTCCGCCTGGTCGGTGTGGTAGAGCCATCTGACGCGTGTGGTGATCCAGAAGGCGCTGGCGGAGGCGACCGGGCGCGCCGGCATCACGAAGCGTGTCAGTCCGCATGTGATGCGTCACAGTGTTGCCACCGAGTTGCTGGAAAACGGCGATGACATCCGCACGGTGCAGGAGCTCCTCGGGCATCGCGATGTGTCGACGACCATGATCGATCTTCACGGGATGCGCCGAGGCGCACTGGGCGTCAAAAGCCCAAGGGGAATGAAGCCCTTGCGGGTACACCGGCGTCACGGGTTCCCGGAAATGACCCGCCACCGTTGGCGCGTATCCACCCAAAATCGCCGTTTGGCGAGGGTTTTCGCGATCTTCTTCGCGGGCTAAACCCAATCGCCGGGCGACCTGGACTCCTGCTAAAATCCCTATCGATTCTGTGGGTTGCGGTCGTGAACGGATGGCACGAAGGTCGGGATTGACACGCCGCTACGCTGTCTACTAATTAGACAGCTGAACGACTTCTGGGTATTCTTCTGGTGGGACTCGTTCATGGACTGGCAGAAACACATCACGGTCAATCCGGCCGTTCTTCACGGCAAGGCTTGCATTCGCGGCACGCGAATTCCGGTCGCCGTCGTGCTGGCCAATCTGGCAGACGGGCTGTCCGCCAGCGAGATCATTCGCAGCTACCCCTCTCTCACCACGGAGGGCATTCAGGCTGCGTTGGCCTATGCCGCTGACCTCGCGCAAGAACGGGTCCTGCCGCTCCCGGCGTAGAATTCGCGAATGCGCGCGAAGCTCGACGAAAACGTGCCGATTGAGGCCACTGAGCTTCTTCGGGCTGCCGGTTGGGATTGCGACACCGTTCACGACGAAGGACTGGCCGGCGCGGAAGACCCCACGGTCGGGGCAGCGTGCCGAAGGGAAGGCCGAGTACTCTTCACCCTCGATCTGGACTTTGCCGACATCCGTGCCTATCCGCCGAGTGAGTACGTCGGTATCGTGGTGTTTCGACCGGCCGAGCCCAGTCGACGGCACGTGCTTCAGATGCTGACCCGGGTTCTTCCAGTTCTGGCGGCGCATTGGGTCGATCATCAGCTCTGGATCGTCGAGCCAGATCGTGTTCGTGTGCGGGGAGCCAACCAACCAGCTGTCTAACAGCGCATGCACCAGACGGCGCTGCGCGAACGGGGAGCGCCGCTGGTGATGCGCAGGCGTTAGACCGGACGATCAGAGTCACACCGAGGCAGCTATGACAACAGCGAATAGTTATAAGGGCTTGGTCCAGCGCACGTTAACCTGGATACCACGACTGTTTATGGTCTGGCTATTCGGCGACGTTGTGTTGTACGCAATAATCCCGATAGGTATGCTTGGCTTGCTCACCGGCCTCCTTGGTCGCGGCTATGATGACCTGTGGCTGTTCAAGGAGTGGTCCTTTGCCAACATCGTGTTCTTCGGCACTTCGATCTGTCGCCTCACTAGGCTAAAGATCGAGCTTCAGAGGACTCCGGGCTCGTACCAGCTGGACGCGGGTGTCCAGCTCTTTATCGTGATGCTGATCGCCGCTGCTCTCACGCTCGCCTTAGTAGTTCTTAGGGAATGGGACATTGTCCCAGCAGCTGCAGAGCCGCTGCTCGGTGGAGCACAGGCGCTGTTGTTTGCGATGGGGATTATGGCGACCTTCGCAGCGACCCTGGCAGAGGAGTTCTCCCAGAACGCAATACGTGCTCTACCAGGGAACGCGTCGAGGCCGTGGCTGCTCCGGCAGGCCGCGCACGCTTCCGGGCAGGCTTGCGATTCCCTCATCTTCGCCATGGCTGCGGCGCAGAGGGCATTCGAGCTGGGGCCTCCGTCCAGCAGGTTTTCCGCACGGATAGAAGACCGGCTGGTGTGTCAATTATTGGCCGATGCTGAGGGAGCTCGCGATCTCGTTGAGGACGCGCTCAACTCGATCAAGTCCTTCACGTCGAAGAGGGCCTAACACTACTTTGTCATGTTGAATCGCGGGGCTCGCGAGTGAGGACTTGTACTTTTTTCGTACATTCTGTACGCTGCGCAGGTGACGACGGGCCCGGCGCGCGCGCTCTTGCGACGACTGGGTCAGTACCTGGACGGTTTCAGTGCGTGCTTCAGCCGACAGCCGCAGCGGGACGCCGCGAGTCGGTACATCGACGGGCTGTTCAACGACAGCGAGCGGAAGTCCATGCAGGCGATGCAGAGCCGCCTGGGCGATCCGCGCGACTACCAGGCGCTGCAGCACTTCATCACGCATTCCCCGTGGGACGCGTCTCGCGTCTGGACGCAGTTGCGGTCGGTCGTGCCGATCCGCACGGGGATCCTGGCGCTCGACGACACCGGGTTCCCGAAGCAGGGCACGCACTCGCCAGGCGTGCAGCGGCAGTACTGCGGGGCGCTCGGCAAGATGGCAACTGCCAAGTGGCGGTGTCGAGTGCGTTGATCGCGGACGGCCGCACCTGGCCGTTGGCCTTCGACCTCTACCTACCGACCTCGTGGATCGAGGATGCGGCCCGCTGCGCCGCGGCCGGCATTCCGCCGACGGTGCGCTTCCGCGAAAAGTGGCGCATCGCGCTGGCCCAGGTGCGCGCGGTCCTGCACGCGGGCTTCACGATCACCGGCGTCGTGGTCGACGCTGACTACGGCGCCACCGCCGCGTTCCGCGTCGGGCTCGAACGACTCGGTCTCGCGTACGGCGTCGCGATTCGGGGCGCGGCCACCTTCGCAGTGGCCGGCGTGCCCGGCACCCGGTCCGCCACCGCGCTCGCGGCGGCGGCGCCCGACGAGGCGTGGGAGACCGTCACGTGGGGACCGGCACGGCCGGCCCGCTCACCGCGCGGTTCTGTGCGCTGCGCGTGCGCCCGACGCAGGGACGGGGCGAGCGCTGGCTGCTCTGCGAACGCTCCGCGACCGACGAACGCAAGTACTATCTCCTCCATCTCGCGGCGACCACGCCGCTCGTCGACCTCGTCGCGCTGGCGCGGAGCCGCTGGCCCATCGCACAGCAGTACCGAGAACTCACAGACGATCTCGGGCTCGATCACTTCGAAGGGCGCACCTATCAGGGCTGGGCGCATCATGTCGTGCTGACGGCGGTCGCGTTCACCTTCCTGCAGATCGAGCGCGCGCACCCCACCGACGGTCCACGGCCGACCCTACCCGTCGTCCGCGGCTGGGTCCGCGAGATCATGGGCCTGCTCTACGTGCTGCACAGCCGACGGTTGCGCCACATGCTCGACAGCTTCCGCCGAAATGCTCCGCTCCGAAGGTGACAAAGTAGTGCTAACCATCACCGGGTCAATCGCTTACGCGCGTCGGCACGGTCGGATCCATCCGTTCACGGGCTCGAATCGCTGGAACTGCTACGAATCCGCGAACTTGTGGTTGATCCCGTCGCGCGCCAGTGGTAAACTGCAGACAAATCTTTGAAAATCTAAGACGGAGGCGCGGTGACTGCAGCAGCCACACTCGTGGTTTATGCCTTCATTCTAGTGCTAATTTTTAGAAGAATAGAAGATCTCAAATA
>JBCKZH010000119.1:0-11405 GCA_038919385.1 Vicinamibacterales bacterium
CGGTGTCCTGGGTCAGCGCCTCGTGACCGGCGGCGAAATCGATCGTGCGCGATCCGATCTGGACGAGCGCCCTGGCGTCAACGAGGTTGAGCGTCAGCCGCATCAGCGACGGCAACCGCTGGATCGACCCGCTCACGACGAACGTCGCGCCGAACGCCTGACGCGCTTCCCGCACGCTGGCGATAAGTCCTCTGCGCACCTCGCTGGCGGGCACCACGCGCAGGGTCCGTTGGAATCGCTCGAGCTGCGTCAGGCTGCTCGTGAGCGTCTCGGCCAGGCCATCGGCGAACACCTGGTCGGCCGGATCTTTGGTGATGTTCACAAAGGGCAACACGACAATCTGCCGAAGGGCCACCGCATCGGGCCCGACCGTTCCGGAAGGGCGCAGCCCCCAGATGCCCCCCGCCACCGCCACCGCGATCGTCATGATGCCAGCGAACACCGGCCACCTCATGCGCGACGCGGCCTGGCGCCGGCGGTGCGGCACCCCGCGCGTTTCAAGCACCTGTTGTTCGACGGCCTCGCGCAGGTCGTGAACCAGATCGCGCGCCGATGCGTAGCGATGGTCCGGAGCCTTGGCCAGGCACCGTTCGACAACCGTGCTGAGAATCGGCGGGACCTCTGGCCGCAGGCCGGCCACCGGCGCCGGCGCCGCCGTCAGAATGGCCGACAGGGTTTGAATGTCGGTGTCGCCGTGAAACGCGCGCTGCCCCGCCAGCATCTCGTAGAGGATCGCACCAAGAGCAAACTGGTCGGCGCGGCCGTCGGCGGTTTCGCCTCGCACCTGCTCAGGGGCCATGTAGCCGGCCGTTCCCAGCACGGCGTGGTCGGCGGTCCAGAACTCAGCCACCACCGTTTGAGCATCGGCGGCCAACGCCTTCGGCACACTACGACTGAGGCCGAAGTCGACAATCTTGAGGCGACCTTCCGGGCCCACCATGATGTTCTGGGGTTTCAGGTCTCGATGAACGACGCCCGCGTCATGGGCGGCCGACAGCGCGTCGGCGATCTGCAGCGCGTACTCGGCAGCCCGTCTCACGGGCAGACGACCGGAGGCCAACGCCGCCGCCAGCGTCACGCCTTCGATCAACTCCATGACAACGTAGGGCCGGCCTTGCCAGCTACCGACGTCGAACACTGAAACGATGCCTGGATGGTTGAGTGATGAGGCCAGGCGCGCCTCACGATCGAGCCGGGCGGCGGCCTCGCTGTGGCCCTCGAAACCTTCCGAGACGAACTTGATCGCGACCTGGCGTCCGAGCCGGGTATCGCGCGCCCGGTAGACCTCGCCCATACCACCTCGACCGATCGGTTCGAGGATCTGGTAGGCGTCGATCAGGAGGCCGGGTTCAGGAGGCATGCTCGGTCGGCGCAGTGGAGCATACACCACCGGCTCGTCCGAGTCCCGCCCGCTCGGTTGGGACTGCTCGGTTGGGACCATGGGCGCCGCTGCCGGTCAGGACAGGCTGTTGGCGCTAGCGTACTCCTCGTACGCGCCCTTGAAGTCCTTGATCGCGCCGTGGTCGAAGTGCCACACGCGCGTGCCCACTTCTTCCATCAGGTCCTGGTCGTGCGTCACCAGCAGCACGGTACCCTCGAATTTCTGCAACGCGACATTGAGCGCGTTGATGGCTTCGAGGTCGAGGTGGTTGGTCGGCTCGTCCAGCACCAGCACGTTCGGCTTCTGCAGCATGATCCGGCAAAACAACAAACGCGCGGTCTCGCCGCCTGACAGCGCCTCGGTCGGCTTCAGGCCTTCTTCACCGGTGAATAGCATCTGCCCCAACAGGCCGTGAATGTCCTGGCGCGACGCATCCGGATCGAACTGGTGCAGCCACGCCGCCGCGGTCATGCCCTTCTGGATCTCGCCGGTGTGGTCCTGCGGGAAGTAGCCGATCGAGATTTCGTGGCCCCACTTCAGCTTGCCGGCATCGACGTCGCCCGGCGCCGGCGGCAGGCCGGGCGCGTCGGCAAGCAACGCCTTCAGCATGGTGGTCTTACCGGTGCCGTTGCGGCCGACCAGCACGATCTTCTCGCCGCGGTTGATGAGGCCGCTGAAGTCGGAGATGACGTCGAGCGAGCCGTGCGACTTCGAAATGCCCTCGAACTCCAGCGCCGTGCGGCCCGACGGCCGAGTCATCGCGAACTTGATGTACGGGCGTTGAATGTTCGAGCGCGCCAGCTCGGTGGTCTGCAGCCGTTCCACTTCCTTGCGGCGCGACTGTACCTGGCTGGACCTGGTGCCGGCCGAGAAGCGCTGGATGAAGTCGTTCAATTGCGCGATCTTCTTGTCACGCTGCTCGTTCTGAGACTCGAGGCGCGAGCGAATCTGTGTCTTCGCCATCACCATGTCATCGTAGCCGCCGGTGTAAGTGATGATGGTCTGGTAGTCGATGTCGGCGATGTGCGTGCATACCCCGTTCAGGAAATGGCGATCGTGCGAGATCACGATCAAGGTGCCGTCGTAGCGCAGCAGGAAATCGCGCAGCCAGTGGATCGAGTCGAGGTCCAGGTGGTTGGTCGGTTCGTCCAGCAACAGCGCCTGCGGCTGGCCGAACAGCGCCTGTGCCAGCAACACCCGCACCTTCTGTCCGCCCTGCAGCTCGCCCATCGTCCGATGGTGCACTTCGTCAGGAATGTCGAGGCCCTGCAGCAGGATGGCAGCGTTGCTCTCCGCCTCGTAGCCGTCTTCCTCGCCGACAATGCCTTCGAGTTCGCCCAGACGCATGCCGTCGGCTTCGGTCATTTCAGGCTTGGCGTAAAGCACGTCGCGCTCTTCGAGCGCGCTCCACAACCGGGCGTTGCCCATGATCACGATGTCGATCGCGCGCAGCTTGTCGAAGGCGAACTGGTCCTGCCGCAACACGCCCAGCTTCTTGGGCCGCACGACATCGCCCTTCTGGGGCTGCGACTCTCCCGTGAGGAGCTTCATGAAGGTGGACTTGCCAGACCCGTTGGGGCCGGTGAGCCCGTAGCGGCGGCCTGCCAGGAAACTGGTGGCGACCTCGTCGAAGAGCACCTTCGAGCCGAAGCGCATGGAGACGTTATTGACTGAAATCACAACCCACAATTCTAACACTGCCGGGATCCGGGCTTGCCTCGCCGAAGCCTCGGCGGAGGCGGGATCAGGGACAGGTCGCGCCAGGGCGGCGAATGACGGCCGCGGTTCCAAACTGGGACATCACTTCGACGCGGCTGCGTACTTCGTCCGGCAGCAGGCCGAGGTCGACCACGGCGTGGCCCTGCCCCTGGCCGGCGACCCAGCGGCCGATCTCGGCCCGCGAGTCGAAACGATCGATCTCGGCTGTACGAGCCGAACTTCGGGGGTTGCCCATCACGGCCAGGTGCAGCCAGTAGGCGGTGTTGGAACTGCCGACCAGGTAGTCGGCGCAACCGGCGCCCACATTGGCGCGCATCCAGCGTCCGGCGTCATTGAGATCGATCGAGACCACCGGGATCGAACGCGGGACGTTGATCGCCGGTCGCACCACCGCGATCAACATCATCGTGGCCACCGCCCAGCCCGCCACGAACTGTACCGACACCGCGGCGCGTGCGACGACGGCGTGCAGGGCGAGCGCACCGAGGATCGCGAGCGGATAGATCGCGAGGTAGCCCATCTTGTACGCCATGTAGGGTGTCTCGGCGCCGATGCTCGCCGACATGAACCACAACGTGATGGCCTGCACCACAATCGCGAGCAGGAATGCGAGGGTCACGCGCGCCCGCCGATTGGTAATCGCCAGCGCCAGTCCGATCGCGGCCAGCAGCGGAAACGCCCAGCCGACCACGGCGAGTGACGGTGTCATCGCGGCGCCACTGGTGCGGACGATCAGCGCCCAACCCAGCCGCCCCGCCGCATGGATCGCGCTCACCACGACCAGCGGCGTCATCGCGATCGCGAAGTGACGCACGCGCCAGCCGACCGAGACGTGACGACGAAGCAGCAACGCGAAGAACACCAGCAACGGCGGACCGATCCACACTGGCCACGCCAGAAACACCGCGGTCGCGAACAGCCCGAACACCGCGGCCATCGGCAACAACGGCCGTTCTTCCCACACGACCAGCGCCCACCACGCCGCGACCGTGAAGCACGCGCACACGGCCTGCGCGAGGAAGGCGTCGTGGGTGAACGCGCCGACGAAGTAGTCGCGCGGCAGCAGCAGCAACATCACCGCCGCGAGGGCGAACGGCACCGGCAGGCGGAGTCGTCTCGCGATCAGAAACACGAAGCCGGCAGTAAGGGCGGCGCACGCGGCGATCACGCTGTAGAACGCGCGGAAACCGTCGGTGCCGGTCCACGCGCCGGCGATCACCGCCGTGAGGTGCGCGCCTGGCGTGTAATGCGCCATCTCGCCCATGGCGCCTTCGAGCGCGCGATCGTGCACGAGATGGCCGGCCCGCTCGATGTAGTCGACCAACAAGAGGTGATGCGTGAGGTCGGAGCCGCCGCCGGGCGGCAGCAGAGAGGGCCAGGCGATGCGCAGCAGCCAGGCCAGCACCAGTCCGACCACGCCAGGCCAGGCGAGCAGATCGAACCAACCCGGCTTGACGCCGGCTCGAAGCGACCAGGCGATCGCCGCCGCGATCGCGATCGACGCCGCCAGCACGACTCCCGGCATCAGGCCGAGGCCGGCCGCGTCCATCAGGTACGAGGCCACCGCCACCGACGCCAGGAACGCGGCGACGGTGGCGGCGACGATCTCGGCCAGGATCATTCGCGTCAAGAATCGCGCTGAGCCCGATCTACTCCACCCGTGTCAGTTTGGTCCTCGTCTCGCTGGCTGGCTGGCCCGCGGCAGACTTCTGGATCAGCGTCAGCGTGGTGCCCTCGATCTTGAACTCTCGCGTTTGCGTTCCGCCCATCACGCCAGGGTTCTTCGCCACGAGCGGGCGCGTGGTGAGGGTAGTGCCGCTGACCTGATACGTCCCGGAATTCGCTGTGAACGGATTCCACAGTTCGTATTGTGCGAGTTTCTCGGCGTCGGTCAGTCTGGCCGGATCTTTCGGCGCGGCGGCTGCCTTGCGCGCGGTCGTCCCGCCGACGCTGAGGATGCTGTAGTGCTGCCGGGTGAAGACGTACAGACTCGGCTGCGGGCTGCTGTTGGTCGAGGCATTGGCGCCGGTCACCACGACCTCGGTAACACGCCAGGCGCCTGGCAACGACGGGGCGGATTGCGCGCTGGCCAACGCCCACGCGCCGACGACGACGATTGCGACGATCACACTTGTCTTGCGTATCATCCTGACCTCCACCTGAAGCGCCTACCGTGACGACCGCCGCCTCCGGACAGTGCGCGGATAGTATCACTCGCGGCCTGTTGGTGTCCGTGACCACCGAGGGTGGCAGACGGAAGGCGACCATCACAGGAACTCCGCGAGCAGAGAGCAAGCCGGCGTCATCGCCCTCGCGAGCGAGTAACTTCGTGCGCATCTCCTCGAAGGCGTCGGAGATGTACTCCGCAAGCTCCTTGGCCGATGAGTGGTCGCGGCGAAGTAGCCATTCTGAATAAAGAATCTTCTGCGCGCCCAGATCGGCGAGGTCGAGAGTGAAGTCAAAAATCATCTGGATCGGTTTGCCGCTGTTCTGATTTTGGTTGTAGCTGTCAACGTCCACCTTCAGTGGCTGAGAATTCCCTCTCGGTGTGGCTCCCATAGGCCCGAGTCCAGCCATTGAAGCTCCTTTACACCGCTAGTGGCTCATAACCCCAACCATCCGTAAGAGCGTTCGCCGTAATCGTTCCTCTGAGCTTGTCGCGCAACACGTCTCGGCCGTGGGAATACTCAATCTCCTTGCGGTGTTGCAACTGACCGACAACGAAAGCGGGATGAACATCCAATCGCTTAGCAAAAAGACGAATTCGTTCTTTCGAGTACAAAGGCCGAACGCGATCAACGAAATTTTCGAGTTCGGCCCTGCTAACCAAAAACTCTTCCGCAAAAAAATCGGCTGCCTTTTCGGTCTCTGACTTGTCCTCTCTGGCCGTCGCATCTTGGCCAACCAACGCAATGTCCACAATGCCATCGCGGCCTTGGCCATCCCGAGCCTTCACATGTCCGAGTTCGTGAATCAGCGTGAACCAAAACCAATCGAGCCGCTCAAACCGCATCGATAAGGCGACCACCGGAGACTCCTTGTCGAGCCAAACACAGCCGCCATCTAGCCTCGTCCGAGGCAAGTGCTCAATCACAAGGAATCTGATCCCATGATCGGCCAACACTCGGGGCACATGCCGGGTCTCTTCCGGATCGTTCAACAGCAAACGAAGGCATGCCAAACAATCGCTGAAGGCGGCATCTGAAAAAGGCTTCTTCACTGACACTGCGTGTGCCAGATTCCTGGCTCTTGCCATCCACGCCTTCTGAGAGGCCGTTGGTGCCTGATAGTCAGCGGTCATCTTCGCCGCGAACGGCAACGGAATGTCTCGCAGTGAATCGACATCTGGCGCTCCGAAAAACTCCGTAATCTGTTTTTCAAGGACAGCGATGTCATCCGCCGGTCGAATCCAACCGCGCCGGAGCATTTCCCTGACCGGGGCCAGTTCGAAAAGCAGTCCGCGTCGTGAGACTGTCTCTCTGGTTGCGCGGCCGGTCAGCCAGGCGCGATACGAAGTTTCAAGGTTCATCCAGTATTCCGGACCCGTTCCGAAGGCATCTCCGAGAAGCGTGGCCATCTCCGGCTTCAAGACAACCTTTCCATTCACCAGCGAGTGGATGTCGCGGGGAGACTTCCCCACGATCTGAGCCAAGTCGGCCTGGTTCCACCCGCGAGCCTCCATTTCCTCCTTGAGGAAGTCGGTCATCGGGAACGCCTCTGCTGGGATCATCTGGGTCATCGTCATCACCGCCTCCTCTCTAGTGGTAGTCCTCGATACCTACGACCACCACTGTCTTCTTCCCTTCTGCCTCTGCCCCCTCCTGGAACTCGACAATTAATCGCCATTGGTTGTTGATTCGCATCGACCTCTGGTGGGCACGATCTCCCTGTAATTTTTCGAAATGTAAGGACTTAACCGCATAAAAAGCCCGCTCATCCACGGCTGCCCGGATCTGCTGCATTCTCCGCCGAAAGCCAGAGACGATCTCCTTTGAGAGACCACCGTTGAAGTCGGCGTCCGCCTCGACCCGCTCAAGGCCCGTGTCCCGATAAATGACGCGCATGCGATTTCAAGAGTCTACCGACTATGATGAATATAATCAATATCGAATTTCGTAATTTGAAATTCTGTATTTACTGAGCCAGATACGGTGCCTTTGGCCAGGCTGAACCGCCTGAATGATGAGAAGACCAGCCGCCAACGGCGAAGCTATTCCCGTCCGATCGGGACCCAGAGAGACTGGTCAGGAACTCCAATTTGCAGACAGCAATTCAGCCTGCGCGAGCACCGTCTTCGTCGCCTCATCCTGCAGGTCCGGCGGGTAGCCATGCTTCTTCAGGATGCGCTTCACCATCACGCGGATGCGCGCGCGGGCGCTTTCGCGGAGGGTCCAGTCAATGGTCACGCTCCCGCGGACCTTGGTCACCAGTTCAGCGGCAATCACCTTGAGCTCGTCGTTGCCCATCGCCTGCACCGCGCTCTGGTTGGCGGCCAGCGCGTCGTAGAAGGCGACTTCGTCGTCATTCAGTCCAAGGTCAACGCCTCGCTTGGTGGCGGCACTCATTTCCCTGGCCAGCTTGATCAGCTCTTCGATCACCTCCTGAGTAGCAATAGCGCGGTTGTGGTACGCGTTGAGCGTGGCCTTCAGCATCTCGCTGAACTGCCGGCTCTGGACAATGTTGCGTGTCGAGCGGAGCTTGATCTCGTCTTTCAGCAGCTTCGCGAGCAGTTCAGCGGCGACGTTCTTGTGCTTGAGACCCCGCACTTCGGCCAGGAACTGATCCGACAGAATCGAGATGTCTGGACGCTTCAGTCCAGCCGCCGCGAAGACGTCGATGATCCCTTCGTCCGCCATGATCGCGCTGGACACCAATTGACGAACGGCCGCGTCCAGTTCATCAGGCGGACGCTGCGAGCCCAGAGTCTTCGCGAGATGTGAACGGACGGCCTGGAAGAACGCGATGTCGTCACGCAGCTCGATGGCCGCATCGGTCGCCGCGCATAGCGCAAAGGCTCGCGACAGGTCGGTGACCACTTGCATGAAACGCTGCTTGCCGTCCTGCTGCTGAAGAACATGCTCCTGAACAGACGGCAGCATGAGCAGGGCCTTCTTCGGATCGCCGACCGCGGCTTGCCAGTTGAAGCCGTGCAGGATGCCACAGACGATGTCGTGCTTTTCCTGCATTGCCGTAATGGCCTGGGCGGTGTCGATGCTGGGACTGCCCTGCCCGCCGCTTTCGGTGTAGGTCGCCAGCGCGTGTTTCAACTGGTCGGCCAGGCCAAGGTAGTCCACCACCAGCCCACCCGGCTTGTCGCGAAACACGCGGTTCACGCGAGCGATGGCCTGCATCAGGCCGTGACCGCGCATCGGCTTGTCCGCATACATGGTGTGAAGGCACGGCGCGTCGAAGCCGGTGAGCCACATGTCGCGGACGATGACAATGCGAAACGGATCTTTGCTGTCCTTGAACCGATTGGCCAGATCGCGGCGCCTGGCCTTGTTCCGGATGTGCGGCTGCCACGCCGGGCCATCGTCCGCGCTGCCGGTCATCACGACCTTCACAACGCAGGGCTTGTTCTTCTCGGCCTCGAGGTCGTCATCCTTGGCGCCAGCCCAGTCAGGACGCAGCTTGATGAGGGTGTCGTAGAGTTCGACGCAGATGCGGCGGCTCATGCACACCACCATGGCCTTGCCGTCCATGGCTTCGAGCCGGCGCTCGTAGTGCTGAACCAGGTCGGCGGCGATGATGGCGATGCGCTTGGGATCGCCCACCAGGGCTTCCATGGCCGCCCACTTGGTCTTGAGCTTCTGCTTCCGGGACTCTTCTTCGCCTTCGGTGATCTCGTCAAACTCGGCATCGATTGCCGGCAGCGCCGTCTGGTTCAGACCGAGCTTGGCAATGCGGCTCTCGTAGTAGATGGGGACGGTCGCGCCGTCGGCCACGGCCCGCTGGATGTCGTAGATCGAAATGTAGTCGCCGAAAATGGCCCGGGTGTTGGCGTCGTTCTGTTCGATGGGCGTGCCGGTGAAGCCGATGAACGAAGCCTGCGGCAGGGCGTCCCTGAGGTTGCGGGCCAGGCCATCGATGAGGTCGTACTGGCTACGGTGAGCCTCATCCGCAATCACGACGATGTTCCGCCGGGTCGAGAGTTGGGGCATCTTCTCGCCCTTCTCCGGCATGAACTTCTGGATGGTGGTGAACACCACGCCACCGCTCGCCACTTGCAGGAGCGTCCGGAGATGTTCCCGATCCTCCGCCTGGACCGGCATCTGACGCAAGAAGTCGTGGCAGCGTTGGAACTGGCCGAACAACTGATCGTCCAGGTCGTTGCGATCGGTCAGCACCACCAGCGTCGGGTTCTCCATCGCCGGTTCGGCGATGATGCGCGAGGCATAGAACAGCATCGACAGGCTCTTGCCTGACCCTTGTGTGTGCCACACCACACCGGCGCGGCGATCGCCGGGTTTGCCGTCGCGCATGGAGCCGGCCCAGAACTCGCGTTCTTCCGCGACCATATCGGTCCGCTGGCGAACGTCCTGGCTGGCCCGCACGGTCTCGGTGACCGCCGTCTTCACGGCGTGGAACTGGTGATAGCCGCCGATGATCTTGTTGACGCGATCCGAAGTGGCATCGTCTTCAAAGACGATGAAGTGCTGGATGAGATCGAGAAACCGCCGCTGGTCGAACACGCCGCGGACGAGCACTTCCAGTTCGAGGAGGTCTTTCGGCGCCGGCCCCAAGCCATCGATGGTGCGCCACACCTTGAACCATTCCTGGTTGGCGGTGAGCGACCCGATGCGCGCGCTGCCGCCGTCCGACACCACGAGCACGGCGTTGTATTGCAGCAGTGAGCCGATCTCGCTCTTGTAGGTCTGGAGCTGTTTGAACGCCGACCAGATGGTGGCGTCTTCGTCGGCAACGTTCTTGAGTTCAATCACCGACAGCGGCAGGCCGTTGACGAACAGGACGATGTCGGGACGGCGGTGATGCTGGCCTTCGATGACCGCGAACTGATTAACGGCCAGCCAATCGTTGTCTTTGGGCCAGTCGAAGTTCAGGAGGCGGACGTAGTCGTTCTCGATGCTGCCATCCTCGCGGCGATATTCGACTTCCACACCATCGCGGAGCATCTTGTGGAAGGCGCGATTGGTCTGAATGAGCGAAGGCGACGCGACGCGCAGCACCTTGCGCAGTGCATCCTCGCGCGCTTCGTCGGGAACCTTCGGATTCAGCCGGTGGATGGCCTCGCGCAACCGGCCGACGAGCACGACATCACCAAACGAATCGCGCTCCGCAGCCGGCTCTCCGGGAGCAAGGTGAGGGCCGTGACCAATCGCGTAACCCAATTCGTTAAGCCAGTCGAGCGCGGCCTCCTCCACGATGGATTCGTTAAGCGGACTCCCCATCTCTTTGACTACCGATTAGCCGTCAGATTGGGTGCTCAAGGAGGGCAATGTCTCTCGGGTTCTTCAATAACCAAGAACGACCCTCCTTGACCAACTCCCCGAGACACGCGAGAGGGATTCGCTCCTCGTAGGACCGAACGGCCATCCTGTGTTCGTCCCCCATCAATTCCAACGTTATGGAGCGAGCCACGCCATCCGCAGTTCCATTGATGGTGACTTTTCCTCGCTCCTCAGCTTGATGTTCGAGCTTGTGGACCGTTCCAACGACCTCCACGTCCGGCTGAGCGCCGGTCTCGCGGAACATCCTCGCCGTTTCCTCAAGGATCGGAACCAAGTCGGCCTGAATCGAGATTGCAGACTTTGTTTCGTCTGGCAAGCCGCGAGACGGCGCCCAGAAAAAGGAGAAATCAACACCCCTGTCTCCACTGCACTGATTCAAGGCGACCAACGCATCGCAGAGGTTGGCGCTGACGCCACGACCCACGGCACGCCTCATCGGCTCGAAACTCCCGGTCGCAGCCGTCTCTCGACCGGAGATTGCGGCTTGCTCAAGGGCCTGCGCCAGAACCCGAACTACGCGCCGCTCAAAAGGCTCCTCTGCCTGAACCTCGCCGAAAAGATTCCTGTCCATTGCCAATCTCGGACTCACCGGCGAGATTATGGTCAAGACATAGCTTCCGCGTTTCGGAACACCAAATCGCGCGTGGTTGAGGTAGCCCATCGCACGCTCTGGCTTCCTCTTCGCATACAGCGCACGTGGCTCAACCGCTGCGCAGGCAGCCGACAACATCAGCGCGCGCGCTTGCTCGTACGCTGTCTTCCCGGCCTCAATAGAGATAGTGCCATCGTCCGCCGCACCGGCCAGACGTGTGCGAACGACGTCCGAGCTGGCGAAA
>JBCKZH010000120.1:0-11248 GCA_038919385.1 Vicinamibacterales bacterium
GTGGGTGATGGAAGTGCTGCTGGCGTCACCGCCGCCGGCGCCGCCGCCCAACGTGCCGCTGCTCGAAGAGACGAAGGGCGAAGCCGGCGATCGGCAGCTGACGACGCGTGAGCGCATGGAGCAGCACCGCGCCAACCCGGCGTGCACCTCGTGCCACAAGGTGATCGATCCGCTCGGCCTCGCGCTCGAGAACTTCGACGTCACCGGCCGGTGGCGCATTCGCGACAACGGCGCGCCAGTGGATCCGGTCGGCGACCTTTACGACGGCACCAGGATGGCCGGGCCGGTGGGCCTGCGGAACGCGCTGCTCAAGCACCAGGACATGTTCGTCCTGAGCTTCACCGAGCGCTTGCTGACCTACAGCCTCGGCCGGCGCGTCGAGTACTTCGACATGCCGACCATTCGCAGAATTACCCGCGACGCGGCGAAGAACAACAACCGCTTCTCGGCGTTCGTCATGGGTATTGTGACGAGCCCGGCGTTCCAGATGAGCAAGGCCGAAGCAGTCGACACGACAGTGGAGAGATAAAAACCATGGCATTCATCACAAAAAAGCACATCTCCCGCCGCACCGTTCTTCGCGGCCTTGGCGTCACCATGGCCCTGCCATTGCTCGATGCCATGGTGCCGGCCCAGACGCTGCTCGCCAAGACGGCGGCGGTGGGCAAGGTGCGATTGTCGGCCATCGAGATGGTTCACGGCTCGGCCGGCGCCACGGTGTTCGGCGCCAGCAAGCACCTGTGGTCGCCGGCCGCGGTGGGGACCGCGTTCGATCTCAGCCCGGGCGCGCTGTCGCCGCTCGAACCCTTCCGTGACTACCTCACCATTGTCAGCAACACCGACGTGCGCAACGCCGAGGCGTTCTCGCTGCCCGAGATTGGCGCCGACCACTTTCGTTCGAGCGCGGTGTTCCTGACGCAGGCGCACCCCAAGAAGACGCAAGGGTCCGACGTGCGCGCCGGCACCTCGCTCGACCAGATCTACGCGCAGAAATTCGGCCAGGAGACGGCCATCCCGTCGATGCAGTTAAGCATCGAGACGGTGGACCAGGCCGGCGGCTGCGCCTACGGCTACAGCTGCGCCTACACCGACAGCCTCAGCTGGGCGACGCCGAACCAGCCCCTGCCGATGATTCGCGACCCGCGCGCGGCCTTCGATTCGCTGTTCGGCGTCGGCGCGACGCCGGCCGAACGCGCCGCCATCCGCAAGACCGACAAGAGCATTCTCGACTGGGTTGGCGGCGAAGTGGCACGGTTGAAGAAGCAACTGGGCGCTGGCGACCGGGCGCGGCTCGGCGCGTTCCTCGAGGAAGTGCGCGAGGTCGAACGCCGCATCCAGCGCGTCGAAGCGCACAATGCCTCAGGCGAAGCCCGCGAGTTGCCGGAAGCGCCGGTCGGCGTGCCCGATGCGTTCGAAGAGCACGTCAAGCTGATGCTCGACCTGCAGGTGCTCGCGTTTGCGACCGACGTGACGCGGGTGTTCTCGTTCAAGATGGGCCGCGACGGTTCGGCGCGCGTCTATCCGGACAGCGGCGTCCGCTCCTCATTCCACCCCGCCTCGCACCACGGCGAGCGCGAGGATCGCGTCACCGATTTCATGAAGATCAACCGGTATCACGTGAGCATGATTCCGTACTTCCTGAACAAGCTGAAGAACACGCCCGAGGGCGACCAGAACCTGCTCGACAACACGGTGGTGATCTACGGCTCGCCGATGGGCAACTCGAACGTGCACAATCACAAGCGCTGCCCGCTGTTCCTCGCGGGCAAGGCGGGTGGCGCGCTGCGCGGTAACCTGCACATTAAGGCCGCCGACGGCACGCCGATGGCGAACGCGATGCTGTCGTTGATGCAGGATATTGGTCTCACCGACCTGAAGAGCTTTGGTGATAGCACGGGCCGGCTCGAACTGACGACGGTGCCGGCGACCACCGCGGCTGCTGAATGACATTGGCCACAGAGCACACAGAGAACGCAGAGAATTGCTTTTCTAAACGCCAGTGCCGCCAAGCGGTGGACGGGCATTGTGAAGAATTGGCTCTGAGTCCTCTGTGTCCTCTGTGGTTTACGTTCGTGACAGGGATACGCATATGCGCAAAGTAGTTCGCGGAATGGGCTTGATGGGCGTCGTGGCGATCACGCTGTCGGCGCTGTTGAGCGCGGCCGCGGCGCCCGTCGCCGATGCGGTGATGAAGCGTGATGCGGCCGCGGCGCGGACGCTGATCAAGAACGGCGCCGACGTCAACGCCGCTCAGGGCGACGGCATGACCGCGCTCCACTGGGCCGCGCGCAACGGTGATGCCGAGCTGACGCAGGTGCTGCTGTTTGCCGGCGCCAACGTCAGGGCCAGCACGCGTCTGGGCGGATACACGCCGCTGCTGATGGCGGCCGAACAGGGCCATGCGGCGGTGATCGCCGCCTTGATTGCGGGTGGCGCCGATGCCAAGGCCGCCAATGCGCTTGGCACGACCGCACTGATGATGGCGGCCTCGTCAGGGAGTGCCTCGGCGGTGACGACACTGGTCGAGAACGGCGCCGAAATCGAGGCGCGCGAGAAGACCTTCGGACAGACGCCACTGATGTTCGCCACGGCTAACAATCGCGTCGATGCGGTCAAGGCGTTGATCAAGGCCGGCGCGGATGTCAAAGCGACGTCGAAGGTTGTCAACGTCGGCAGCCTGAGTAGCCGGGAGCAGGAATTTCTCGCGCAGACATCGGGTAGCGGCGCGCAACCGGGCGGCGCGGGCCAGGGCCGGGCGGGTCAGGTAGTGGCACCGGGTGCCGCGGCGCCCGCGGCTGCCGCTGGTGGCGGCGGACGCCGCGGTGGTGGTGGTGGTGGCACGCCAGGGATCGAACGCCCGTATTTCTACAACGAACTAATCGGCACCCAGGGCGGGCTCACGGCACTCATGCTGGCGACCCGCGGCGGCTACACCGATGCGGTGAAGACGCTCGTGGCGGCCGGCGCCGATGTCAACCAGATGTCGGCCGGCGACAAGACCAGCCCCATGCTGATCGCCGCCATCAACGGCCACTTCGACCTCGCGCAGTGGCTGCTTGAGCAGGGCGCGGACCCCAATGCGGCCGCTGTCAACGGCGTCACGCCTCTCTATGCGGCGTTGAACGTGACCTGGGCGCCGCGCGCGCTCTACCCGCAGCCGCGCGCTTTCAATCAGCAGCAGACGACCTACCTTGAGTTCATGGGTGCGCTGTTGGCGAAGGGCGCGAATCCGAACCTGCGCCTGACCCGCAAGGTCTGGTACTCCGAGTACAACTTCGATCTCGCTGGCGTGGACGAGATTGGCGCGACACCGATGTGGCGTGCCGCATTTGCCGGCGATGTCGCGGCCATGTCGCTGTTGATGGCGCACGGCGCCGACGCGCACATCCCGACCATGCGCCCGGCCGGCCGCCAGCAACTTGGGGATTCAGGCGAAGTGCGCCAGGCCCAGGACGTGTCCGGTCTTCCGCCGATTCCCATTGGTGGCCCGGGCGTGCCGGTGTTACAGGCCGCGTCGGGTGTCGGTTTCGGCGAAGGCTTCGCCGCCAACTCGCACATTCACTCGCCGGCGGGATTCCTGCCCGGCATCAAGTACCTGATCGAAGTGGCTGCCGCCGATGTCAACGCCGTCGATCACGACGGCAACACCGCGCTGCACCACGCCGCCGCGCGTGGCGACAACGACAGCATTCTGTATCTCGTGTCGAAGGGCGCCGACGTCACCAAGGTGAACCGCGAAGGCCAGACGGTGGCCGACATGGCCAACGGCCCGGTGCAGCGCACCCAGCCGTATCTGGAAACCTTGAAGCTGCTCGAGAAGCTCGGCTCGAAAAACAACCACAAGTGCGTGTCGTGTTGAAGAGATTCGTCGTTGCGGGTGTTCTGGCGCTGCCGTTCGTCGTGGCAGCGCAACAGTCGCCCGCCTCCGCGGCGGCTTCATCGGCCGCTTCGGCGCGGCAAGCCCCGGTGGCGAAGCCCGTCGCCTCGCACGCGCCCGCCTCGACCACGATGTTGCCGGTTGAGCAGACCGCGCTGGTGAAGCAGTACTGCGCCGGCTGCCACAGCGAGCGCGGCAAGGCCGGCGGTCTCTCGCTCGCGGCGTTTGACGCGACCACGCTCGAAGATCACGGTGAAACCACGGAGAAGATGATCCGCAAGCTGCGCGCCGGCATGATGCCGCCGTCGGGCGCGCGGCGGCCCGAGCCGGCCGTGCTCACCGGCCTGGCCGCGGCGTTCGAGGGCCGCATGGACAAGGCGGCGGCGCTCAAGCCGAACCCCGGCTCGCGTCCCTTCCAGCGCCTGAATCGCGCCGAGTACGCGAACGCAGTGAAGGATTTGCTGAACGTGGATGTCGACGTGACGACGTACCTCCCGCCCGACACGATCGGCCACGGCTTCGACAACGTTGCCGATGCGCAGACCTTCTCGCCCACCTTGATGGACGGCTACCTGCGCGCGGCCAGCCAGATCAGCCGGCTTGCCGTGGGCGACCGCCAGGCGACCGCGACCTCGACCACCTTCAAGATTGCCCGCGCCGCCTCGCAGATGCGTCGCGTTGACGGGGCGCCGATGGGCACCCGCGGCGGCACCTCGGTGGTTCACACCTTCCCGGCCGACGGCCACTACGTGTTCAAGACCTCGCTGCACTACGAGCCGCTCGGTGGCCTCGCGGGCCGGAACACCATGACCGCCTACGGCCTGACCGAACAGGTCGAGATTTCTGTGAATGGTGAGCGCGTCGCGTTGTTCGACCTGAACACGCGCATGAGCGAGACCGATCCCAAGAACAGCCTCGAATTGACGACCCCACCGGTGCACATCAAGGCCGGCCCGCAGCGCGTGACGGCGGCGTTCATCCAGCGCCTGGATGGTCCGGTCGACGACCTGTTGATGCCGATCGAGAACACGCTGGCCGACGTCAGCATCACCTTTGGCATCACCATGCTGCCGCACCTGCGCGACTTCGTCGTCCAGGGGCCGCTCGACGTCACGGGTGTGTCGGACACGCCGAGCCGCCTGAAGGTCTTCTCGTGCCGGCCGACCAACGCGGCCGAAGAGGAATCGTGCGCGGCCGAGATCGTGAACAAGCTGGCGGCGCAGGCGTTCCGCGGCGCGCCGACTGCTGCCGACCTGCAGGACGCGATCAAGTTCTACGAGCAGGGACGCAAGAAGGGCGGCTTCGAGCCCGGCATTCGCCTGGCCGTGCAGTCAATCCTGATGAGCCCGCGCTTCCTGTTCCGCCTGGAAGAGCAGCCTGCCGGCATCCGCACGGCAACCTACCGCATTGCGGATGAGGATCTGGCGTCGCGCCTGTCGTTCTTCTTGTGGGGGACCGCGCCCGATGCGGAGCTGGTGCGCGCCGCCGCGATTGGCTCGCTGCGCACGTCCGCCGGCGTCGAGAAGCAGGTGCGCCGCATGCTCGCCGACCAGCGCGCCGAGGCGCTGTCGACGCGGTTTGGGTCGCAGTGGTTGCGCCTGCAGGACCTCGACAAGATCTTCCCCGACTACCTGCTGTATCCGCAGTACGACGACACGCTGGCCCGTGCCATGAAGCGCGAAACCGAACTCTTTTTCGACAGCATCGTCCGCGAGGATCGCAAGGTGACCGAGCTGTTGACGGCGGATTACACGTTCGTCAACGAGCGACTAGCCAGGCACTACGGCATTCCCAACGTGATGGGCAGCGCCTTTCAGCGCGTCGCGCTGCCGCCGTATCGCCGTGGCCTGCTCGGGCAGGGCAGCATTCTCACCCTGACCTCGGTCGCCGACCGCACCTCGCCGGTGCAGCGTGGCAAGTGGGTGATGGAGGTGCTGCTGGCGTCGCCGCCACCACCACCGCCACCGAACGTGCCGTCGCTCGATGTTGTGAAGGCGAACGAAGGCGGCAAACTGCTGTCGACGCGCGAACGCATGGAAGAGCACCGCAAGAACCCGGCGTGCACGTCGTGCCACAAGGTGATCGATCCGCTCGGCCTGGCGCTTGAGAACTTCGACGTCACCGGCGCCTGGCGCATCAAGGACAACGAAGTGCCCGTCGATGTGGTCGGCGAGCTGTACGACGGCACCAAGATGGACGGCCCATCGGGCCTGCGCGACGCGCTGCTCAAGCACTCGAACGTGTTCCTCACGGGATTCACCGAGAGCCTGATGACGTATGCGCTCGGCCGCCGAATTGAGCACACGGACATGCCGGCGATTCGCACCATTGTGCGCGACGCCGGCAAGAGCAACAACCGCATGTCCGCGTTTGTGATGGGAGTGGTCAACAGCCCGGCATTCAAGATGGGCATGGCCGATGTCGCGAAGCAACGCCGCGCGACCGACGTCGTGCGATAGGCTAGTGCCAGGAGGGCGGCACTTCAGTGCCGCCGGGAGCAGAGACGATGTACATCACGCAGAAGCACATTTCCCGCCGCACGGTGCTCAAGGGCGTCGGCGTCACCATGGCGTTGCCGTTCCTCGAGGCTATGGTGCCGGCCCGCGCCACCTTCGCGCAGGCACGGGGCAAGGTCCGCCTGGCGGCCATTGAGATGGTGCACGGCTCTGCCGGCAGCACGGCGTTCGGCATCAAGAACAACCTGTGGGCGCCGGCTGCGGTCGGCCGCGAGTTCGACCTGTCGCCGGGCAGCCTCGCGCCGCTTGAGCCGTTCCGCAACGACATCACCATCGTCAGCAACACCGACGTGCGCAATGCCGAGGCGTTCACGGCCCCGGAGATCGGTGGCGACCACTTCCGCTCGAGCGCGGTGTTCCTGACGCAGATGCACCCGAAGCAGACGCAGGGATCCGACGTGCTCGTGGGCACGTCGCTGGACCAGTACTACGCGCAGCGGTTCGGCCAGACCACCGCCATCCCGTCGATGCAGCTGTGCATCGAGAACGTGGATCAGGCGGGCGGTTGCTCCTACGGCTACTCGTGCACCTACACCGATTCGATCAGCTGGGCGGCGCCAGATCGGCCGCTGCCGATGATCCGCGACCCGCGCACCGTGTTCGACCAGTTGTTCGGCGTCGGCGCGACGCCGGCCGAGCGCCAGGAGCGGCGCACCGAGGACAAGAGCATTCTCGATTGGCTCGGCACCGCGGTGACGCGGCTCAACAAGAACCTGGGCGCCGCCGATCGCGCGCGCCTGGCCGACTACCTTGAGGATGTGCGCGAGATTGAGCGTCGGATTCAGCAGGTGGAAGCGGCGCACAGCAAGGGCGAACAGCGCGAGCTGCCGGGAGCGCCGGTTGGCGTGCCCGACTCGTTCGAGCAACACGTCAAGCTGATGTTCGACCTGCAGGCGCTGGCGTTTGCGTCGGATACGACGCGGGTGTTCGCGTTCAAGATGGGCCGCGACGCCTCAAACCGCGTCTATCCCGACAGCGGCTACAAGGCGGCGTTCCACTCGGCGTCGCACCACCAGGACCGCGACGAGCGCATCACCGACTTCGCCAAGATCAACAAGTACCACATCAGCATGATTCCGTATTTCCTGGAGAAGCTGAAGAACACGCCAGACGGCGACAGCAACCTGCTGAACAACACGCTGATCGTTTACGGGTCGCCCATGGGCAACTCGAACGTGCACAACCACAAGCGTTGCCCGCTGTTCCTCGCCGGCCACGCCGGCGGTGCGCTCAAGGGCGGCGTGCACCACAAGGCGGCCGCCGGCACGCCGATGGCCAACGTGATGTTGTCGGTGGCGCACCTGCTGGGCATGGACGACTTCAAATCCTTCGGCGACAGCACGTCTGCCTACGATTTGAACACCGTGCCAGCGACCACCGCGGCGGCTGAATAGAGATTGGCCACAGAGGACACAGAGGACACAGAGAATACTTTTCTAAAGGCCAGTGCTGCTCAGCGGCGGCCGGGCGTTTTGAAAGACTTACTCTGCGTCCTCTGTGTCCTCTGTGGTTAACGTTCGTGAC
Organism: Vicinamibacterales bacterium; assembly: GCA_038919385.1. GTDB lineage: Bacteria > Acidobacteriota > Vicinamibacteria > Vicinamibacterales > UBA2999 > 12-FULL-67-14b. The sequence continues at coordinate 7,918 of JBCKZH010000120.1, forward strand.
AGGGATACGCATATGCGCAAAGTGATTCGCGGTTCGTTTGTCGCCGGGATGATGGCGATTGGCATGTCGGCGCTGTTGTCGGCGGCGGCCACTGCTCCCGTGGCGGACGCGGCGATGAACGGCGACAAGGCCGCGGTGCGGACGCTGCTGAAGTCGGCCGCCGACGTCAACGCCGCGCAGGGCGATGGCATGACAGCGCTGCATTGGGCCGCCATGAGCGGCGACCTCGAGTTGGCACAAATGCTGGTCTTCGCGGGCGCGAACGTGCGCGCCACGACGCGCCTCGGCGCCTACACGTCGCTTTTTCTGGCGAGCCAGCAGGGGCATGCGACGGTGATCGACGCGCTGATCAAGGCCGGCAGCGACGTGAAGGCCGGCACGCCCAACGGCACCTCGCCGCTGATGGTCGCGGCCGCGGCCGGCAAGGCTGACGCGGTGAAGGTGCTGGTTGACGCCGGCGCCGACGTGAACGCGAAAGACGGTGTGCGGGCGCAGACGCCCATCATGTACGCCGCCGCCGCCAACCGCGCCGACGTCATCACGTTACTGGCCAGCAAGGGCGCCGACCTCAAGGCCACCAGCAAGGTGTCGGATCTCGCGAGCCTCAGCCGCGAGAGCCTTGGCTTTGGCGGTAACCCGCAGGCGCCTGGTGCGCCGCCACGTTCGGGCGCGGCCCCGGCCGGCGGCCGAGTTCCCATGCCCGGTGTCGACCGCAACTACCAGCTCAACGAACTGATCAACGCCACATTCACTCGACGTCGAACCGGAGATGCCTCTGCTGTGGGTGCTTCGCGAGGCCCTCGGCCTGACCGGCACCAAGTTCGGCTGCGGCATTTCCGCCTGCGGCAGCTGCACGGTCCACCTGGATGGCCGGCCAGTGCGCTCGTGCGTGCTGCCCATGTCCGCCGCCGACGGCAAGAGTGTGACGACGATTGAAGGGCTTGCGCAGGGCGGCACGCTCCACAAGGTGCAGCAGGCCTGGCTCGCGCACCAGGTGCCGCAGTGCGGCTACTGCCAGTCTGGGCTGATCATGGCCGTGGCGGCGCTGCTGGAACAGACGCCGAATCCGACCGACGCCGAAATCGACGCCAGTATCACCAACATCTGCCGGTGCGGCACATTCGCGCGGGTGCGCGCGGCCATTCACGCGGCGGCAGGGACCACGGAGGCGACGTCGTGAACAAGTGGACCAGGCGCACGTTCATCGGCGCCGGCACCGTCGCCGGTGGCGGCTTCCTGCTCGGCGTCGCCGGCTTCACCTTCGCCCCGAGCCGGCACTCCCTCGTCTCCGCCGACGCCGCGGAGAAGGGTCAGCTCACCACCTGGATCACCATCACCCCCGACAACCTGATCACGATCCTGATCCCGCACTGCGAGATGGGCCAGGGCACACCGACGGCGCTCGCCATGATGGCGGCCGAGGAACTGGACGCCGACTGGTCGCTGGTCCAGGTGCAGGAAGCGCCGGCGCTGGACCAGTACGCCAACGGCTACATCATCCGCGCCATGGGCGGCGGCTACGTCCCCGCCGTGCTCGAGCGCGGTGTCGATTACGGCGCCTACAAGCTGACCGAGTGGTTCGGACTCATGGTGACGGGCGGTTCCACCGCGGTGCGTGGCACCGGTGAGTTCGGCATGCGCGTCGCCGGCGCCGCCGCCAAGGAAATGTTGCTGGCCGCCGCGGCGCAGCAGTGGGGCGCGCCCGTTTCCGAGTGCACGGCCAAGGGGTCACGTGTTACCCACGCGGCATCCGGGCGCAGCAGTTCCTTCGGCGAGCTTGCGCGCTCGGCAGCCACGCAGCCGGTACCAACCAGCCCCGCGCTCAAGGACCCGGGCACCTTCACTCTCCGCCGCACCTCGGTGCCGCGGCGCGACCTCCCGTCCAAGGTGGACGGCAGCGCGAAGTACGCGATCGACTTCACCACGCCGGGCATGCTCTACGCCGCGGTCGAGATCGCGCCGGTCCAGGGCGGCAAGCTGCGGTCGGTGGACACCACCCCGGCAGAGTCGATGCCGGGCGTGAAGAGGGTGGTCAAGCTGGACGAAGCGGTCGCGGTCGTCGCCGACAGCTTCTGGCGGGCACGCCGCGCACTCGCCGCGCTCACACCGGAGTTCAGCGATGCCGGGCACGGCAACGTCTCCACCGCGTCCATCTTCGCCGCGTTCGACCAGGCGCTCGGCCCGCCCCCTGACGTGCCAAAGGGCGCGGCGAAGGTCGTGACGGCGGATTACCGCGCGCCGTTCCTGGCGCACGCGACGATGGAGCCCATGGTCTGCACGGCCAAGGTCGAGGGCGACCACGCCGAGGTGTGGACCGGCGTGCAGGATCCGCTGAACGCGCGCTCGGTCGCCGCCAAGGCGCTCGGCATCGACACCCAGAATGTCCGGCTCACGAACTTCCTGCTCGGCGGCGGCTTTGGCCGCCGGCTTCCCTTCACGTTCGACTACGTGGACCTCGCCGTGCGCGTGGCCAAGGCGGTGTCCCCGACGCCGGTGAAGACTATCTGGACGCGCGAGAACGACATCCAGCACGACTACTACCGTCCGGCGGCGATGTCGCGTCACGCCGGCGCGCTCGACGCGAACGGCGGGCCGCTGGCCGCGCACTCGAACTACACGGGCGGCGGCAACAGCGAAGCGGTGTTCATGCCCTATGCCATCGCCGAGAAGGAGGCCGAGGAGAAGAAGGCCGATCACCCGATCCGGCCCGGGCAGTGGCGGTCGGTGCTCAACTCGCAGCACGGCTTCTTCAAGGAGTCGTTCATCGACGAGATGGCGATTGCAGCCGGCAAGGACCCGTTCGAGTTCCGGCGCGGGCTGCTCGCCGGGCAACCACGCTTCAAGGCGGCGCTCGAGAAGGCGGCGGCTATGGCCGGCTGGGGCACGCCGCTTCCGCCGGGCGAAGGGCGCGGTATTGCCATCTGCGAGAGCTTCGGCTCGATCGCCGCCGAAGTGGTGCACGTGGCGGTCTCGCCCGAAGGGCGGCTCAAGGTCCTGCACGTCTACGCGGCGGTGGATTGCGGCGACGTCGTGAACCTGGACAGCGCCACCGCGCAGGTCGAGGGCGGCATCATCTACGCCCTGTCGGCGGCGCTGTTAAGTGAGATCACCATCGCCCAGGGCCGGATCGTGCAAACGAACTTCCGCGATTACCCGATGATTCACATCGCCGATGCGCCGAAGGTGACGACGGCGTTCATCCGCTCCGCTGCGCCGCTGGGGGGGCTCGGCGAGCCGCCGGTGCCGCCACTTGCCCCGGCGCTCGCCAATGCGATCCACGCCGCCACCGGCATCCGGGTCCGCGAGCTGCCGATCAAGAACACGCCGCTGA
>JBCKZH010000121.1:0-11172 GCA_038919385.1 Vicinamibacterales bacterium
CGCGGACGGGCCCGTGACGAGTTGGAACAAAACGGCAAGCGCGAGGACGGGGAGTCCTCCGCGCAACGACAGGCGGGACAGTTTCACGACCACCTCCACTAAACGATCAACGTTCAACACCTCGCTCGTCCCGGACTGTAGCGTGTTCGCACCCGGAATTCGGCGGCTGGCACCACGGATTCCCGTCTAAAATGGATCGCCGAGACGAATATGTCAAGAGTTGTAATGGCGGTGGTCATCGCGGTTGTCCTCTTGACCGGCCTGGTCCCGCTGGCGGGTCAGCAGCCGACCTTTCGCTCGGGCGTCGACCTCGTCACCGTCGATGCAACGGTCATCGGCCGGAACGGGGACCCGCTCGACACCCTCGGTCCGGACGACTTTCGTCTTGAAGTGGACGGCCGGCCCCGCCGCGTGGTGTCTGCACAGTTTGTTTCGCAAGCCGCACGCGGTTCGCGTGCGCCGCGCCCCGCGGCGACTCATTTCACGTCAAACCAGGACGAGGACGCCGACGCCGGACGCACCGTGGTGGTGGCCGTGGATGAGGCGCACATCCGCCGCCTCGAAGGCCGGCCCGCGCTTCGCGCCGCGGAAACCTTCATCGACCAGCTGGATGCCTCGGATCGCGTGGCCGTGATCGGCCTTGCGCGACTGGGCGCGCTCGACTTTACGCGCGATCGCCTGGCCCTCCGGCGGCGGTTGGCATCGCTGACTGGGCAGACCGATCCCGTGTTTCAGCAATTCAACCTCGGGCTGAGCGAGGCGCTGGAAATTGCCGAGGGGAGTCGATCGCGGCTGGCCGATGCCGTACTGCGTGAATGCGGCCGCTCCCTCACCGAGTACCTCAGCCTGGCGCGTGCGGCAGACGACGCGGGCGGCGGCCGCGACGCGTGTCCTGAGCAGGTCGAACAAGAGTCGCGGGCCATCGCCCAGCACGCCCATATCCAGGCGCGGATCTCGCTCAGCGCGCTCGAGGCGCTGATCGTCAGCCTCAAGGACATCCCCGGCCCCAAGACCATCGTCATGCTGTCGGAAGGCATGGTGGCCGACCCGCGCCGCGTGGACCTGGCCAAGGTGGCGGCAGAAGCGCAGGCGGCGCGGGTCACCATTTACGCGCTGCATCTCGAAGTACCGACGTTTGAAGCCGCGCAGGATCGGGTCTCGCCAACCTTCGTGCGCGATCTGCAGGTGCGCGGCGACGGCCTGGCGCGCGTCACCGGCGCGGCCCGCGGCGCGGTGTTCCGGCTGGTGGGCAGCGATCCGCGCCCGTTCCAGCGCATTGCCCGCGAGCTGTCGGGTTACTACCTGCTCGCCTTCGAACCGCTCGAGGCGGAGCGCGACGGCCGCGCCCACCGCATCAAGGTGTCGCTGGCGCGAGGCGGCGGTGAGCTGCGAGCGCGCCCGGGGTTCACGCTGCCGGCGGCGCCGGCGTCGACCTCGGCCCGCGATGCGCGCCTGGTGGCGTTGCTGCGCGCACCGGCGCTGTCGACTGAACTGCCCGTGCGAGTGGCGACCTACGCGTATGCGGAGCCCACGTCCACCAACGTTCGTGTCGTCGTCAGTACCGAGGCCGGTTTCGGCGACCGCGTGGCGCCGGGCGCCCGGCTGGGCTTCGTGCTGATCGATGCCGGCGGCGTGATTGCCGCCACCGCGATGCACGACGCGGCAGACGGGCGCTATTGGTTCAGTGCGACCGTGCCGGCCGGCGGTTACACGCTGCGGGTCGGTGCGATCGATGCGTTAGGCAGGAACGGCAGCGTCGAGCGCCCGTTCGAGGCGCGCGTGGTGGCCACCCGCGGCGTGCGGGTCAGCGATCTCATGTTGGCGCCGCCGCCCGTCGCGCCGCGGGATCCTCTGCAACCACGGGTAGATCGGATCGATCGCGGTGCCGTGGTCGCCTATCTGGAGATGCTGGCCGCCCCGGGCGAGCCGTTACCCGACCTGGTTCGCGTGGCGGTGGTCGCGGAAGCGGGCGGCGCGAGTCAGTTGGTGGCGACAGCCGATCTGTCGCGCGGCGAACCAGCCGGGTCTCTCGGCACGTGGGCCGTGGCGCGCGCCTTGTTGCCGACCGCGACCTTGCCGCCGGGACGCTACGTGGCCCGGGCGGACGTCTCGTCGGCCGGGACCCTCGTGACCCGGGTCTCCCGTCCCTTCAGCATCCCCGACTGAATCCGCGCGCGACGCGACGGCTCACAGCTTCTCAATCCTCGCGTAGAACCCGCTGGTCTTGAGTGTGATGGTGACCGGTTCCCATGTGAGGTTCTGCCAGAACCAGCCGTGTCGTCCGTCGAACGGTGCGTGGAACGTACCGTAACCACTGGCGGCCGCTTCGCCTTTCGCGTAGCTTGCTTCGCCTCCGGAACCGTCGCTGTGCTCGCCGTGCATGTCGAACTCGACGGTGCCGCCCTCGACTGTCCAACTGAACACGTAGCTGCCACCACGAGCCATCGTCGCCTTGATCTCGGCGCCTTCACCGGGCTTCAGGGTCAGCGTCATCTCGTCGCTGCGGTAGGCGACCTCGGACGAGGTGACGGTGGCCGCCGCTTCAGGCGTGACCGGAATCGACATGTCGATCGCCGGCGCCGGAGGACGCAGCAAGCCGATCGCCCGGCCGATGCCGGTCGGGTCGATGCCGTACTCCGCCGGCAGCACCGCGGTCACCAGGACGATCGACGCGACGGCGACGGCGACGCCGATCGCGCGCGCGAGCTGAGGCACGGAAGGTAGCGGTGGCGTCGCTGGCGTGGTCATTCGTGAATCCTATTGCGTGGCGTAGCCGACGAGCTGATAGCCGGCCAGGACGAAGCCGCACGTCATGACGACGACGTTGGCGGCGAAGGCGTGCTGGTGAAAACCGGATGAACGGCGCCAGAAACCCATGGCGATCAGGATGGCGCTCAGGCCGAGCACCTGCCCAAGCTCGACCCCGACGTTGAAGGCCAGGATGTTCGGCACCAGGCCGTCGGCCGAGAGCGAGAAATCCTGCAGCTTGGTGCCGAGTCCCAGCCCGTGGAACAGTCCGAAGATCCACACTGCGAGCTTGGCGTTGGGTTGAAAGCCGATCAGGCGTGTGAACCCGCCCAGGTTGTCGAGCGCCTTGTAGACCACCGACAGGCCGATGATCGCGTCGATGACGAACGGGTTGACGTGGGTGCCGCTCATTACGGCATAGAGCAGCGTGATGCTGTGGCCAACGGCGAACAGGGTGACGTAGATCGCGACTTCCTTGAGGCGATAGAGGAAGAAGATCACGCCGAACAGGAACAGCAAGTGGTCGTAGCCGGTGACCATGTGCTTGGCGCCGAGATAGATGAAGACGGCGAGCTGGCGGCCCTGCGCGATCAGGTCCTTGTCGCTTGCGGCCACGCCGTGCGCGAACACGTCGCTGGCCAACGGCAGCGCAATGATGAGAGCCACGATCGAGACGAGGCGGAAAGCCAACGACCGCATCTTAACGGATCCCGGACCCCGGATCCCGGACCCCGGATCCCGGGGCAACATGCACATGTCGCCGAGCGACCTCGAGGACGAAGCCGGCAATTTCCAGGTGCGCAAGCACACCATCGACATGCCGCCGGGGACCAAGCGCGCCTATCGCGTGCGCGCCGATGCGCTGGGGCGATGGGCTTACCACTGCCACCTGCTATTCCACATGGAAGCCGGCATGTTCCGCGAAGTGCGGGTGGAGGAATAATGGCGCGCGCAGGGGTCGTTAGGGCTTGGGGACTTGGGGGCTTGGGGGCTTGGAGTCTTGGGATCCGCGAGGTCATCGTGGCGTCGCTCTTGATCGCGTACGCAGCCACCGTCACCGCGCAGACCACGCCCGTGCCGCCGCCCACCGACGACGACCGCAAGGCCGCGTTCCCGCCCGACCTGCAGGGGCATGCCGTGCACGACACCGGCCTGCACTTCATGGTGCTGGGCGACCAGCTTGAGTGGCAGGTCTCCGGGCTTGGCGTGGGGGCGCTCTGGGACACCAAGGCCTGGGTCGGCGGTGATCTGAACCGCATCTGGATTCGCTCCGAGGCCGACTACCAGGACGGCGGATTCGACGACGCCGAGGCGCACCTGATGCTGGGGCGCAATATTTCGCGCTGGTGGGCGGCGTGCGGCAGGACTTCGCGCCTGGCCCTGGCCGCACGTGGGCTGCGGTCGGCCTGCAGGGTCTGGCACCGCAAGCTGTTCGGCACGGGCGACCTTGCGCGCGAGCATGGTGAGGACGTGGGCGGCTGGCGCTTCGTGTCCGGTTTCAGGGTATGGTTCTGACGTGGTGAAACGCGCGCTCGTCATCCTGTGCCTGCTGGCCGAGGCCGCCACGGCCTCGGCCCACGAAAAGTTCAAGATCGCGGGATCGATCGTGAAGGTCCACGCCACCCAGCTTGATGTCAAAGCCATGGACGGCGCCACCTACGAGATCGACATGAACGAGAGCACGCAGGTGATGCGCGAGCTCAAGAAAGTGCCGCAGTCAGAATTGCGCGCCGGCCAGCAGGTCGTCGTCGAGGCGCTGGGCCACGACATGTTCGACCTGGAGGCGGTGCTGGTGCGGATCGTGAAGTAGCGGCGAGGTCACAAGGGACAGGAGCGCTAGGAAGCGCGTTTGGCCTCGCGCTGCATCGCCTGATGCAGATCCCAGTCCGCTTGCAGCCGCATCCACAACTGCGCCGAGGTTTTCAGCAGTCGAGCCAGTCTGAGCGCGGTATCCGCCGTGACAGCGCGCTTCCCGAGGACAATCTCGTTCAGGCGGTTGAGCGAGATGTCCAGGCGCTGTGCGGCCTCGACCTGGCCCAGGCCCATCGGCTTCAGATACTCCTCGAGCAGGATCTCTCCGGGGGCAATCGCCGGCCCCAACCAGGACGCATCCCTAGTGATAGTCTTCGACCGCAACTTCGTAGGCATGTCCACTCTCCCACCGAAACGTCACCCGATACTGGCCGTTGATCCGGATGCTGTGGCGACCGGCGTGACGCCCCTTCAAGAGCTCGAGACGATTGCCGGCTGGCACAACGAGGTCGTCCAGCCGAGCCGCTGCGTCGACCAGTTTCAGCTTGCGCTGGGCACCGCGCCAGATATCTCGAGCAATGGCTCTGGCGGCTTTGGTGTTGCGCTCGCGAAAGAGGTCTGCAGTAGCCTCGTCGCGAAATGACTGAATCACACCGATACATGCTACATGGATAGCGTGTAATGGTCAAACCTGTTTCGAACTGATAGATTTCGCGACCGAGGGTTTCCCCTCCCGGCTTCCGCGACATATTGCCGGCATTGATCGAACACCGCGTTGAATTCCTGGTGGTTGGTGGATACGATCCGGCAGGCCGGGGTCCCCGCCGCGCGGATTCTGCGCGGTGGGGTGGAGTGGGTCTTGAGTCTGCCGCCGCGAATTCGATACGTGCTGGCGTGGGACCACGCGCTGTGCCGCGCCGTGGTTGCGGTCTACCTGCGCGCCGTGCTCGGCTGGCTCCGCCGCCATGCCCGTGGTCGTGGCGTGGCCGACGGCCGCGGGGGTGCCGTGGCCATCGTCCCTCCGGTGTCGGTCGCCGATGCCGTTGGAGCGGAGCCGGCAGCGACCGCGTACGTCGCCGCCGACGGCGGGCGGCCACGTAATCGCGGATGGGCGGACCTGATGCAGCGCAGCTTCGGGTTTGACGTCCTGGCCTGCCCGCGCTGTCCCGGTCGTCTGACGCTGGTGGCGCTGATTCAAGAGCCGGCGGTGATCCTCCGGATCCTGCGTCATCTGGGCCTGCCGGACGACATGCCGGTGATGCGGCCCGCGCGCGACCCGCCGCTGCCGTTCGACGGCGACGATCGCCCGCCGAGCGACGATTGAACCCGACCGCGCGACCGCGTGTGGGACCGCGCGTTGGCCGGAGGTGTGCCGCGCGCGCGGGGGATCGGCGCGAGTGCCCCTCATCGGCCGTGGCGCCACGGTGTCGAAGGGGCATAATCAGCCCTGCGTTGATGTGCTTTGTGGCCAACCGACCTTATGTTGACCCGGGAGGCCGCTAATACGGTCTATCGTCCAAGGATCTCGGCAACGATCCAGTTGAACATAATCGCGGCGTTGGTATACCACCCCCGACGGGGGCTGTCATGGTTTTTTCTGGAACGCCCGTCGGCCGGCTCAGAGCGTTTTTAGGAATGCAATGAGCGCCTGGCGATCCTCCGGCGAGAGGCCGAGACCGAACGCGTGGCCCTTGACGGCCCGGGTCTCGATGCCGATCCCCTTGAAGCCGGTCGGCACGTAGTCGCCGCGCAGCCGCGCCGGATCGAACCAGTCCTCCAGGGTCGCCACCGATCCGTTGTGCTCGAACGGCCCCCGGTACCACACGCCTTTGATCGACGGCACCTTGTAGTATCCGCGCCCGCGCCGGCTCACGGTCGCCGACCGTTCATCCGTTCCGACGCGCACGTCGAGGATGTCGTAGGCGGTGCGGTCCGCATCGGGAATCTGGAACGCGCCGGCGGGCGTGAGCTGGTTGTTGGTATAGAGCGGCGGCGTGTGGCAGCCGCCGCAGCGCTGCGCAGCGAAGACCTCCTGGCCGCGCGCCGCGCGGGCGTCGAACGGGTTCGGATTGGGCGGCGGCTTCAGCGAGTAAATGTACAGGGAGAGCGCGTAGAGCTGCTCGTCGCTGAAACGGTACGTCGCCGTCGACGCGGGATCGGGTGCCGGTGGCAGCGCCGCGGCCGACGAGAAGAAGTAGTTCACGCCGACACACGCTGCGGCATATCGCATCAGGTCGCCGATCCCCCGGTGCTGAAGTCGCCCGGTGCGGTCGAGGAACTTCCGGTCTTTCACCCCGATCAGATCGGCGATCTTCGGCATGTCGAACACGCTGAAGCCCGGGCGGGCGGCCATGCCGGGAATCATCGCCTCGTGTGAGCGGGCGACCGTCTCGAGCGTCTGCCGGTAGAACCCGTGGTTGATGTCGTCCTTCGCCAGCTCCGGAAAGATCAGGCCGGCATCGAGCTTTCTGTGGCCCTCGAGCGTGCCGGCCTTGCGCAGGCGATACGCGTACTCCTGTTCGATCGGAAAGTTGCCCTGCGCGCCTTTGATCACGGATCCGTCGGCCATGACGCGGCTGTGACAGCTGCCGCAGGAGGTGAGGCCGACTTCAAGCTTGCCCGGCTCGCGAATGATGTAGCGGTAGGCGGTGATGGTGCCGTCGCCGGCAACCGGCGGCTTGACCGCGGCGTACCACGCGGGATCGCGCACGTTGTCGATCGGCCCGAAGTCGACCGGCGTGTCGAAAATCACGCGGCCGGCGTCGATCCAGTCCGCCTCGGACTTGAGCGCGAGCGGATCGAACACGACCTGCGGCTCCTGACGCTGGAGCGACGCGAAGTAGCCGGCGGGCTCACGTCCCGGCGCGTAGACCGGGTAACTCCTGTAAATCGGCAGCACGCGGTCGCTGTAGTAGTCGCCGGACGTGACGTAGAGGATGCGGCCGCCCGGCACGGCGGCCGGCAGCGTCATCGAAGCCAGCTCACGTTCGTCCCAGACCTTCGGAATCGCCGGACGGAACTCCGGCACGCGCTGCGAGTGGCCCGCGGTCGTGGCGAACATGATGCCTGCCGCGACGCCAAGGCCGAGACCGAACATCGGCAGCGACATCCTTTGCATGCGACCATTTTAGGCGACTTTCGTGCCGCTCGCCGTAGCTATCTCGACAATCCTTGACAGGCGGATGGCAGGGTGACACTCCCTGTGCCTACCAAAAACTCGATCTGGCGGCAGCCGGATTGGCGACCGACTGCTGGATGCTGTTTCCGTGTCGTTGCGGACAGGGACGCTGGTCGATTGGCCGGCGCGGAGCGGCCGAATCCGCTGGGTCCGAGAATGCAGAGCGTTTTTAGCGCGGCGACGCGGCGGCGAGACGCTCCGAAGAGGGGCGAGCTGTGGGTCGCCGCGGCGGTGCGCTAAAAACGTGTTGGACGAAACCGCTGCCCCGGTGCAGCGCTATGGGAATTGCATCCTCACAGGAGGCGACGCGGCGTCGGACGTGGCGCGAAGGAGTCGCGCCCGGAGCCGTGCCACGGGCGACGGCCTCCACTCGCGGCCACGCCACGGGCGGTGGGGGGCGGGCGTGCTCCGTTCGAACGCTCGTGCGCGCAGACGACTCCTGTCACGCGGCGCGCGCGAAGGACGACAGCCGGTGTGGACGGGGACCGGTCTCCTCATGAGGTATCCATGATCGCGGCGCCGCCGTGGGCGCGCGCCAGACGCTCGACGACGAGCATGTGCCCGTCATGGCAGACGGGGCAGGCGCGCAGGGAAATGCCCGTGAGGGCCTCGTCGCGGTCGCGATAGTCCGCCGGTACCGTCGCCGCGGGCGTCTCAGGAGCCGACGTGCCGAGGAGTTGGCGGCAGCGGGCGAGGTGTTCTTTCCGGTGGCGATTGCCGAGCAAGCCGTCGTACCGCATGCGGTGGAAACCGGCCGGCAGCACGTGAAGGAGAAACCGGCGAATGAACTCGCCCGCGGGGAGCGTCATCGTTTTCTGATGGGGGGCGTCTTCTCGATAATTCTTGTAGCGGAAGCGCACGTGCCCATCCTGCATGTCGAGCAGTCGCGAATTGGAGATGGCGACGCGGTGGGTGTAGCGGCCGACGTAGTCCAGCACCTGTTGAGGTCCGGCGAAGGGCGCCTTCGCGTACACGACCCATTCCGCGTGTCGGGCGGGCCCGAGGTGCCGGGTAAAGGCCGCTCGGTCGCGCAGGGTGTCCAGCGACGCGCCGAAGTGGAGGGTGCCCGCGTCGAAGGCGTCCTGCAGCGCCTCCAAGAAGAGGCGCCGAAACAGGCGCGACAGGACCCGCACCGGCAGGAAGAAGCCCGGTCGGCAGGAGACGTTAGCGCGTGCCGTCGATCGAGAGGCCGCCGCCCGGCACCACGCAATGCAGATGGGGATGATGGACGAGCGTCTGTCCCCACGTGTGGAGCACGGCGAAGAACCCGATCTGGGCGCCCAGGTGCTGGGGGGTAGACCACCGCTGTGTTCTGATAGGCGATCTCGGCGATGGCCTGGGGCACGGTGAAGACGACATGACAGTACTCGGTCTCGAGGAGGTCCGCCTCGCGGGCGTGGATCCACGCCGCGCGGGCGAGCGATTGGCACGTGGGGCAGTGGCGATTGCGGCAGGAGTGGTACCAGACGCGCGTGTGCCCGCAGCGATCGCACGGCTCGACAGGGCCGCCCAGCGCGGCGGTGCGGCACTGCGCGATCGCGGTCATGACGCGTCGCTGCGCCATCGACAGCGACGGACCTGCGTCGTCACGATAGGTATCGCCGTGGCGGCGGAACACGTCCGCCACCTCCAGCGTCGGGCGATCCATCGACCCCATGCTCAGACGGATGTCGGCGTGGCGGTCTGGGACGCAGGGGCGACCGGGCGCGGGAGTCAGTCCAGGGGGCTCGCGGTGGAGCAGACGCGCGTGGTCGCGACGGCCAGATACCGGGCCGTCGTCGCGAGACTCCGATGGCCGAGCAGCAATTGAATCGTGCGGACGTCGGTGCCGGCTTCCAGGAGAGGTACGGCGCAGGCGTGTCGCAGCGCATGGGGCGTGATCGGCTTGGGCATACCGCAGCGCCGATGGGCCTTCCGGCAGGCCTTGTCCACGGCGTGGGTGGTGATCGGTTGCTCCGGCCGAGCGCCGGGAAAAAGCCAGAGCCGGGATCGGCTCACCCGCCACCAGTCGCGCAAGATTTCTAGCAGCCTCGGCGACAGCATCACGTCGCGATCGTTCTGCCCTTTCCCCTGGTCGACGCGGATGACCATCCGCTGGCTGTCGATCGCCGGCAGGGTGAGGTGCACGGCTTCAGAGATGCGGAGGCCGGCGGCGTCGCAGGCCGTGAGGATCGTGCGGTGCTTCACGTCGGGGACCGCGGCGAGAAACGCGACGCCTTCTCCCGGACTGAGGACCACGGGCAGGGTCTGCGGCTTGTTGGGCATCGGGAGGACGTGCGCGATCCGCCAGTCCTTCTTGAGGGTGACCGTGTCGAGGAAGCGAAGCGCCGCGACCGCGACGATCACGGAGCTCGTGGCGAGCCCCCGCTCCGTCGTGAGATAGATCTGATACGCGCGGATCTCCTCGGGCCCGAGCTGCGCCGGGGACGTCTTGAAATGGCGCGCGAACAGCGAGACGTGCCCGACGTACGAGGCCTGCGTCAGCGGCGAGAGGTTACGGATCCGCATGTCGTCGATCAGGCGTTGGCGAAGAGAGGTCATGGCGCGCTCCTTGGCAAAGGGGAGAGCGGCACGCTCCCACCCTGGGTTTCCGCCACGATACGCGCAGATCAGAGGAGTGAGAGGGAGAGGTTCAGCGAAGACTGCGGGGGAATCAGATGGTGGCGGTCGACACCAGTGCGAGGATCGAGCGACCGCCTCCCGCGAAGCGGGTTAGTCGTGTGCTGGGCATGTTCAGCAGCTTGGAAGTGAAAGTCTTCTACCCAACCTGATGGAGGTGAAGGGTTAGCGAAGCGCAAGGGCTATCGCCGCGAGGCGGGGTCTGAAGGAAGCGTGGAGCAAACGCGCGAGTCGATGGACAAGAACCGGATAGAAGGCGTGAGCGTGGGACGAGCGGGCGACTTACTGCGAAGTCCATATCCATCAAGCATGCGAAGCGTAGATCCGGCGATTGCGCGCGGAAGGCGACTGCACTTACCCCAGGAGATCTGCTCGGTGTCGCGAAAGCGACTGAGCCTGCCGAGAGGCAGGCTGACCGTCGGGCAGAAGTCAGCAGAGGGCGTAGTAGGTCATGACGTCGGCAAGGCTAGTGAGGCACTCCGAAAGCCGAAAGGCGGAGCAACAGATAGGCCGAACCGGGAACGAGGGCTGAAGGCCCGAACGAGAAGGAGAGGCCGGTAGATCATGAATCTCACGGACGACACGCAGCAGAACATCCAGATGCGACTGGACTTCTCTCCCGCGCTGACGGGTGAAGCCCGAGCGGCCGGAGGAGAAGAGACTGAATCGTCCGGGGCGACGAATGGACTCGAAAGCCCAGCGAGCACCGACCGACTGATGGAGGAAGTCATCGAGCGAGAGAATCTGAAGGAAGCATTACGGCGGGTCAAGGCGAACAAAGGTAGCGCGGGCGTCGATGGAATGACCATCGGCGATATCACGGACTACTTGAAACAGCACTGGCCAGCCATCCGAGAGCGACTTCTGAACGGAAC
>JBCKZH010000122.1:0-11167 GCA_038919385.1 Vicinamibacterales bacterium
TTCGCATTCGGCAAGTGCGGACACAGTTCTCGCTGCTGCTCGCAGAGCGCACTCGCCTCAGTCGTGAGATTCACGACACAGTGCTACAAGGCCTCATCGGAGTCGGCCTGCAGTGCGATGCGATTGCCCGCCAACTCGAGGTTACGCCCTTGGCCGTTACGGGCGAGCGTCTGCTGGGCGTGAGGCGCGACGCGGAAGAGTTCGTCCGCGAAGCTCGCCAGTCCATTTCGAATCTGCGGTCGCCGAAGCCGCAGGCCGGCAATTTGATTTCAGCCCTTCGGCAGGCTGGCGAGCGTGCCACAGCCGGACACTCGATTTCCTTCGACATGACGGTCACCGGGACGCCAACGGGCCGGTGGGCAGACGCCGAGGAGCAGCTCTACCGCATTGCACAGGAAGCGCTGGCCAATGCGGTGCGCCACTCTCAAGCGCGTCAAGTACATCTGGAACTGTGCCACGAACCCACTGCAATCGTTCTGCGAGTAATTGATGACGGACGAGGCTTCGACGTCGAGACTGTCGTCGACGGCAACGGCCACTGCGGTCTCCTGAGCATGAAGGAGCGCGCCGAGGCCGTCGCTGGCAGTCTGACCATTACAAGTTCGGAAGGCCGTGGCGCACAAATTGAAGCGGTCGTGCCAATCTCGCCGAACTAGCACTAGTGTAGTGCGTCTAAAGTAAGTGCGTCTAAAGTAACTTGACAATAGACTCCGACGAGACCATAACTCCGCTCTAAGCATGCCGGCCGCCCGGCATCCGCTGCGATAGCAAGGACTTGGTAGCAGCCGGAGTTTCGCCCAACGGGCGAGTTTTCGCTTGCCCGATAATCTGGTTAGTGTAATATGATTCAGATATGGCTTCCGACCGCGAGCAGACCCAGCGGCGCCGTCGCGAGCTGCGCGAGCAGCTGTGCGCACTGAGCGTCGGCGCGCTGATGCGCGGCTCGCTGGTCGAACGCGTGCGCCGCTGCGGCCGTCCCAACTGCGCCTGCGCCCGCGATCCAAGCCGACGGCACGGAGGAAAGTTTCTCACGGTGCAGCTCGATGGGCGGACGCACGCGCTGCACGTGCGCCCCGAAGACGAACGCAGGGTGCGCGCAGCCATCGACGCGTACACACGGCTCTGGGGTCTGATCAACGAGCTGACCGCGTGCGAGCTGTCCGATCTGAAACGCGAGGCGCGAGAGCGTCGCCGGGCGCGTCAGCGCCGGGGGAGCTGATGGGCCTGCGACCGCGTCTCGGCCGCCAGGGTATCCTGCCGTTCGTGCTGGAGCTGGCTGACCGAGATGACGTGACCGCCAGGACCGGGCTGACGCTCGTCGTCGAGACGATGCGGGCGATGGGGCTCGACGAGCTTGCAGCCAAGGAGCTGCCGGAGCCGAAGCGCGAGCGAGGCTTCGCTCCCGAGCAGAAGCTCGAGGCCATCGTGACGATGATCGCGGCAGGCGGCGACCGTCTGGAGGACGTGCGCGTGCTGTCGGAGGACAAGGGCCTGGAGAAGCTCTTGGGCGCGCCCTTTCCGTCGCCCGCCGCGCTGCTCGACTTCCTCGGAGCGTTCCACGACCCGAAGTGCTTCGAGGAGCGGCCGCCCGACAAGAAGGCGTGGGTGCCGCCGAAGTCGAAGGGTCTGCGGGCCCTCGACGCGATCAACCGCGAGCTGGTGGCGCGAGGCGCGGACCGCAGCGTGACGCAAGCGACGATCAACCACGACGGCACGATCATCGAGGCACACAAGCGCGACGCGAAGGTCGCGTACGAGGGAACGCGAGGGTTTCAACCGCTCGTGGCGGTGTGGGCGGAGCAGCAGCTCGTCGTGTCCGACGAGTTTCGGGACGGCAACGTGGCGGGCGGAGACGACCCGTTGACCTCGGTGAAGCGGGCGTTCGCGAACCTGCCGCCGTGGGTCGTCGAGCGCCGCTTCCGTGCCGACTCGGCGGCCTACTACACCCCGCTGCTCAAGTATCTCGTGCATGAGAAGATCGCCTTCGCGATCAGTGCAGACATGACCAAACAGCTACGGGCGTGCTGCACTGCGGCGCCGCCCGAGCAATGGGCTCCGCTCGATACGCGTGAACGAGAACAGGTCGACCTGGCCGAGGTGGAGTTCACGCCGGGGGACTGGTCGCGCGATGCCAAGCCGCTGCGCTACATCGCGCTGCGGTTCACCCCACTGCAGCGCGAGCTGTTCGAGAACACGGGCGTCAGCTACCACGCCGTCGTGAGCAACCGACACGATCTCGACGCGGCACAGCTGGTGCGCTGGCATCGCCAGCAGGCCGGCACCATCGAGCATGTGCACCGGGTGATGAAGGACGAGTTGGGCGCGGGCGTGCTGCCGAGCGCGCGTTTCGGCGCGAACGCCGCGTGGTTCCGCATCAACGCGCTGACGTTCACCGTGCTCACCGTGCTCAAGAGGCGTGCGCTGCCCGAGCGTTTCCGCGACGCGCGACCGAAGCGACTACGCTACGAGCTGTTCACCCTCCCGGGCGAGTTGGTCGTCCACCAGAGCCAGCTCTCGGTGCGCGTGCCCGTCGGCGACCAGCGGCTCCAGGAGATCGTCCAAGCGCGCGGCCGCCTGCTCGCGATGCACGACGCGCGCGACCGCGCCTAGCTGGCGCGCCCGGCCCCCAGCCGGCCGCCGATTCCGCGCTTGGGCCCGCGTTTGTGCGTCCGCGTCCGGCGGGGGCGTCGGTCGGCGCCGGGCGAGCCCTTAGAGCGGAGTTATGGACGAGAGCGATCTTTGGCATCATGTGCATCTCGCTCCTCCAATACTCCTGTCGCCCGACGAGCGGTCGACCTTGACCGCATGGGCGCGCGCGAAGAGGCTGGCGGTGCGCCTTGTGTAGCGCGCACGAATCATCACCATGGCCGCGGACGGGGTGACGAATCAGGATATCGCACGGCAGTTGGCCGTCTCGCGCCCGACCGTGCAGTTGTGGCGAGAGTGCTTCCTGGCGCTACGCGTGGCCGGGCTCGAGAAAGATGCTCCACGGCCCGGCCGCATCCCGATCATCCCCGACAGGAAAGTTCGCGCCATCGTTGAGGCGACTCTGCATACGACACCTCCCGCCGCCACGCATTGGAGCACTCGGACCATGGCGAAGGCCCAACGAGTCAGCGCGGCCACGGTGCGGCGAATATGGAGGCAGCACCACCTCAAGCCGCACTTGGTCAAGACCTTCAAGCTCAGTCGAGACAAGAACTTCCTCGAGAAACTGACCGATGTGGTCGGCCTCTACCTGAATCCGCCAGACAAGGCATTAGTGCTGTGCGTCGACGAGAAAAGCCAAATCCAGGCCCTCGACCGCACCCAGCCGGGCCTGCCCTTGAAGAAGGGCCGCTATGGGACCATGACACACGACTACAAGCGCAACGGCACGACCACCCTGTTCGCCGCCTTGAACATGCTGGATGGGACAGTCATCGGCGACTGCATGCCGCGGCATCGGCACCAGGAATTCATCCGGTTCCTCAAGAAGATCGACGCCGAGACGCCGACCGAACTCGATCTGCATCTGATCGTGGACAACTACGGCACCCACACGCATCCCCGCGCGCCATCCTGGCTCCGGCGCCATCCCAGATTCCACCTACACTTCATCCCGACGTCGAGTTCTTGGTTGAACTTGGTCGAGCGGTGGTTTCGCGAAATCAGCGACAAGCGCATCCGCCGCGGAGTGTTCCGCAGTGTCCCGGAACTGATCGCAGCCATCGAAGCATATCTGGACAATCACAACCAGAACCCCCGCGTCTTTGTCTGGACGGCATCTGTCCAAAGCATTATGGCCAAAATCGGCAAATGTAAAGAAGCGTTGGACGCACTACACTAGCGACACTATGCCTCCCGTCAAGATCCGAGTGCTCTGCGTGGACGATCATCGGATTGTGCGCGATGGGCTGTCCATGATCATCAACCGTGAGGAAGACATGTCGGTCGTCGCGGTTGCCGCGACGGCACAGCAGGCAGTCGACGTGTTTCGTCGCCACCGGCCCGATGTCACGCTGATGGATCTGCGGTTGGGAGCCACGAGTGGCATCGATGCTATCCGAATGATTCGCGCCGAAGACCCAGCTGCGCGGATTGTGGTGCTGACGATGTCGCAAGGCGACGAAGATATCTACTCCGCCCTGCAAGCTGGCGCGACGACGTATCTATTGAAAGACACCGCTGCTGATGATTTGGTAAGTGTGATCCGCGAAGTCAGTGTTGGCAAACAGCCGATGGCCATGAGGCAGGTGCAGGAACGGCTGAACGAACGGGCGTCGCGTCCACACCTGAGTCCACGAGAGATGCAGGTGACCGAGCTCATCTCGCGCGGTATGCGGAACAAGGAAATCGGCGCCGCGTTGGGCATCAGTCACGAGACGGTGCAGGTGCACGTGAAGAAGATTCTGGCCAAGCTCGGAGCCCAAGATCGCACGGCAGCGGTCCGAGTCGCGGTCCAGCGGGGCATCATCCACATTATCTAGCACCCTAGGTGGCAGAACTGCCCCGCGCTGCGAAACAGGGAGGGCGGTGTTCGGCTCGAGACGGAGCAACGGAAACTCGCCTGTTTTCTCCGTGTCGGGTGCAGTGTGGCTTACTTTCGTCCTCGAGTTGAGCCTGGACAAAGGCCGCCGTGTCCCCCGACTCTCGACGGGGCAGCGCCTCGGCTCCTTCTGAGAGGGTCGATCCGTCGGACGGACCCATCACTGTAGTTGGGTAGTTGACCGGTTATCCAGTCCCAAGGACAATTGTCGAGTGCATCTCCCTTTTTTAGCATCTATCGGCCGAACGCTCTCGCGCAACTGGACCGCGAGACTTGCCGCAGGCGTCATTGCGAGCTGGACAATTGCGCTCGCGGCGGGTCTTCCCCATGTTCAGGCGACCGGCGCTCAGCTGGAGCCGCGGCAAACGTCAGTCGAGGCATCTTCCGCAGCCGGCCGCGCGCTCCTCAATAAGTACTGCGTCGCGTGCCACAACGCGCGGCTTCAAACGGCCGGCCTCCGGCTCGATACCGCCGACCTTTCTGCGGTAGGCCAGAACGGCGATGTTTGGGAAAAGGTCGTCCGCAAACTCCGCACCGGTGCGATGCCGCCTCTGGGTAGGCCTCGCCCCGACCAAGGGGCTCAGATGGCGTTCGCGTCGTGGCTCGAGTCCGAGCTCGACCGTGCAGCGGACGCGCATCCTCAGCCCGGGCGGCCTGCGATTCATCGCTTAAATCGCACCGAATACGCCAATGCGATTCGCGATCTCTTTGACATTCAGATCGACGGCCGCACACTCCTGCCTGGCGATAGTTCTGACGCCCACGGGTTCGACAACAACGCAGAGATCCTGTCAGTGTCACCGTCTCTCATGGAACGGTACCTGATCGCCGCCCGCAAGATCAGTCGGCTCGTCGTGGGCCGTCCTGTAGGCCCCGATTTCGAACAGCACCGAATTCATAAGTGGATGATGCAGAGCGACCGGATGAGTGAGGACCTTCCATTCGGATCGCGTGGCGGAACCGCCATTCCGTATTACTTTCCTGTCGATGGCGAGTATGTCATCAAGATCACGCTCCACCGTACGGGCAACGACCACATCATCGGTTTGGGCGCGCCGCACGATCTTGAAGTGAGACTGGACGGCCGCTTGATCAAACAATTCACGGTGGGCGGCGAGCAGTGGGTCAAGATGGCTCCGCCGGAGAATTACAGCTCAAACCTGAAGGCCGATCCTGCGTGGGAAGACTACTCCCACAACATGGACCGCGACCTGGAAGTCCGGACCACGGTCAAGGCCGGCCATCGCGTCGTGGGAACCTCGTTCGTTGATGAGAGGTGGGCGCCTGAAGGGGTCATCCAGAGACAGGCCGGAGTTTCTCGAGATCGTAACGAGCTGCCTGACGGCAACCCGGCAGTTGCGATTGTCACCATCAGCGGACCCTTCACAGCGCCTCGAACGAGCGATTCTCCCAGCCGCACGAAACTGTTTGTCTGCCGCCCCAGCACCAGCACCGATGAGGAAGTGTGCGCTCGGAAGATACTCGCGCCGCTCGCGCGCCGCGCGTACCGACGTCCGCTAGCAGAAGAGGACATTCAGCCGCTCCTGAAGTTCTTCAGGGCCGGCCGCACGCAGGGCGATTTCGATGCCGGAATCGAGTTTGCGCTCGAACGCCTGTTGACCAGTCCCGCGTTCCTCTTCCGGCTCGAAGCGAACCCGTCTCAGACACCGTCGTCCATCCATCGGATCAGCGATGTGGAACTGGCCTCGCGCCTATCGTTCTTTCTATGGAGCAGCATTCCTGATGACACGCTGCTCGACGTGGCGGCTGCTGGAAAACTGCACGAGTCGGCGGTACTCGAACAACAAATCCACCGAATGATGAGCGACGCCCGCTCGAAGGCTCTCGTGGACAACTTCGTCGGCCAGTGGCTTGTTGTCCGCAATCTACGGGACGTCGTTCCGGATTCCGATCTCTTCACTGACTTCGACGAGAACCTGCGTGAGGCGTTTCGTCAGGAGACGCAACTGTTCATGGAGAGCCAGTTGCGCGAAGACCGGAGCCTCCTGGACTTGATAAACGCCAACTACACGTTCGTGAACGAGCGACTGGCGCGGCACTACGGGATTCCAAATGTCTACGGAAACCAGTTCACGCGCGTGACGTTCACAAACGACCAACGCGGGGGCCTTGTGGGCCAGGGCAGCGTCTTGATCGTGACCTCGTACCCAAATCGGACGTCGCCCGTGTTGCGCGGCAAGTGGCTGCTCGAGAACTTCTTCGGCACGCCGCCACCGCCACCGCCAGACGATATTCCGCCTTTGCCGGAAAACAGCGGCACCAGACAGCTGACCTCGGTTCGCGAGCGGCTTGAACAACATCGCGCGAGTCCGGCGTGCGCCAGCTGTCACGCACGAATGGACCCTCTTGGTTTTGCCCTCGAAAACTACGATGCTATCGGCGCATGGCGTACGATCGACGAAGCCGGTACTCGCGTTGACTCTTCGGCCGAGCTTCCCGACGGCACCAAATTCCAGGGCCCTGCGGGCCTCAGGAGCCTGTTACTGGCCAATCGCGAACAGTTTGTGACCACGGTCGTGGAGAAGTTGATGACGTATGCGATTGGACGAGAGCTTGCCTACTATGACGCACCGGCGATACGACAAGTGGTTCGTGCGACAAAGGACAAGGACTTCCGCTGGTCCTCGATCATTCTCAACATCGTCAAGAGTTTGCCTTTCCAGATGAGGAGTGCGGAATCATGATCATCACGAAGAAGACCCTCTCGCGACGTACTGTGCTGCGAGGACTGGGTGTGAGCTTGGCGCTCCCGTTTCTGGATGGCATGGTCCCGGCATTTGCCGGCACGAGCGCTGCGAAGCCTATCCGCCGTTTTGCTGCCGTCTATATTCCGAACGGGATTTTGATGCGCAACTGGAAGCCGACGACGGAGGGGCTCGGGTTCGAGTTCACTCCAACACTCAAGCCGCTGGAACCGTTCCGCGACTCGATGACTGTGATTTCCGGTTTAAACGTCGCAAAAAATGCGGGCGCCAGCTTGCATTCGCGAGCCAGCACGCGATGGCTGACCGGCGTGCCGCCCAAGGGTGTGCAGGCACAGGCCCAAGTCGCCGCCGGAGTGTCGATGGATCAGATCGCGGCGAAGGCGTTCGGCCAGGAGACGCAGATTGCGTCGCTCGAACTGTCGCTCGAGCCCAATGATTTTGCGGGATCCTGCGACCCAGGATTCAGTTGCGCGTATATCAACACGATCGCTTGGCGAGGTCCAACGACGCCGCTCCCTATGGAACACAATCCCCGCGTCGTGTTCGAGCGGCTCTTTGGTGACGCGACAACCACCGACGCGGCCGCGCGCGTGGCGCGAATTCGACGAGACCAGAGCCTGCTCGATTCAGTTCTGGAAGAGGCGAATCGTTTGACATACCGAGTGGGAGCTGGCGATCGCCACAAGCTCAATGAGTACCTCGATGCTGTTCGCGACGTCGAGCGACGTCTTCAGAGGGCTGAGGAACAGAAGGATCAGGAGTTGCCTCTCATCGAGCAACCGGCCGCCGTACCGGCTGTGTATGAGGAGTACGCCAAGCTCATGTTCGATCTGCAAGTGCTCGCGCACCAGACCGATCTAACCCGCATCACCACCTTCATGCTGGGACGTGAGCTGAGTGGCCGCCAGTACCCAGAAATTGGAGCGCCGGACGCGCATCATCCGACCTCACATCACCAGAACACGCCTGAGAAGCAGGCGAACTACGCCAAGATCAACGCCTTCCACACGAAGATCTTCGCGTATTACGTCGAGCGTCTGCGCGCGACGCCCGACGGGGACGGCTCGCTCTTGGACCATATGATCCTGCTGTACGGCGCAGGTATGTCGGATGGAAACCTTCACGCGACGACTGATCTACCACTCGTGCTGTTGGGCGGAGGCGCGGGTAATAAAGGAGGGCGGCATCTCCAATATCCTGCTGACACGCCGCTACCCAACCTGCACCTGACGTTACTTGACAAGCTCGGTGTCCACATCGACAGCTTGGGGGACAGCACCGGGGAACTTGAGCATCTCTGGCTGTCTTAGTACGGTAGGACGGCCGTCGCAACAGAGGCGAACGCGCTTCCGGAACCCTGGGCTTGGGACTGACCTATGAATAGGACTCGCCGACGGACACGTTTCGTGGGGTATGGGATATCGCTGTCTCTAGTCGCTGTGCTGTCCAGCGACGCGCTTGCTGCTCCGGGCGAGGCGCGGCTCGCCGAGGCGATCAAACGGAAGGACGCGGAGGCTGTCCAAGTGCTGTTTGGTCAGCGCGCCGATCCGAACGAGCGTTTGGGAGATGGCGCGACAGCCCTGCATTGGGCCGCCTATTGGGGCGATGCCGAGATAGTCGACCGGTTGATTCGTGCCGGAGCCAAGGTCGAGGTGGCAAATGATCTCGGCGTGACCCCTCTGCTTCTGGCCAGTACCAACGAGGATTCAGCGGTTGCCAAGCGGTTGCTGGCGGCGGGAGCGGATCCAAATGCGGCCGGAAGATCGGGGCAAACGCCACTGATGGCGGCCGCGCGAGCCGGCCGTGCCGAGATCGCGGCCGCGCTGGTTGCGCGCGGCGCGAACGTCAACGCCAGAGAATCGACCCACGACCAGACGGCGCTGATGTGGGCAACAGCCAGTCGGCGTCCGGAAGTTGTCCGAGTCCTTCTGTCGGCTGGCGCCGACGTAAAGGCGCGTTCCAGAATACGTGTTCGTAAGAGCCTGATTTTGACGTCACGGCAGGCGAGCTACAACCCTGGTGCGTACGAACAGCATCTCAAGACCGGAGACATTGTCGACGTCAGCGAGGGTGGATATACAGCACTCTTATTTGCCGCCCAGCAAGGTGACGTGGAGTCCGCCAAGCTGCTCCTGGGGGCGGGCGCCGAGGTGAACGACCCTGCTCCTACAGGGATGAGTCCCCTAGTAGTCGCGGCATACAGCGACCACCTGGAGGTCGGCAAATATCTTCTGGAGCACGGCGCAGCCGCCGATGTGGCCGCTGCCGGTTACACCGCTCTCCACGCGGCGGTCCTGAAGGGGAATGTGCGGTTCGTTGAGGCCCTGCTCGCGCATGGCGCGAATCCCAACGCGCCGATTACACGGGCGAATGGGGCGCGCCGCCAGAGTGCCGATTTCGCCTTCGGCCATACGCTAGTTGGGGCCACTCCCCTGTACCTTGCAGCCAGGTTCGCGGAGATCCCCATCATGCGAGCCCTGGCTGCAGCAGGCGCAGACCTCCACTTCATAATGCCCGACGGCTCAACGCCTATCATGGCAGCGGTGGACACACCGGAAACCGACTCTGGCGATGTGGAAGGACTCGGGAGGGATCGCCGTGATCGGTACGTGTTCTTCCGCCTCATTCACACAACCTCTCCAGATGATGTGACTCCGAAAACACCTGAGGACGAAGAGCGCGACGTTCTGGAGATGGTCAAGTTTCTGAGTTCGGGAGACGTCGACCTGAATGCCGCGAACAGCGACGGCGATACCGCCATGCACCTTGCCGGCGCGAAAGGGCTGAATCGCGTGATCGAATACCTCGTGAGCCGCAAGGCCGACGTGAATGCTCAGAACGGACGACGACAGACGCCGCTCGATCTTGCCGAAGCGCCACGCCGAAACCGCGGAGGCGACAATCTCGGCAACCGCGCCGCCACAGCGGCGTTGCTTCGCGGCCTTGGAGCCAAGGAGGGCGGCGAGCCGGTTCCGGACATTCGGCCTCGCAGACGGCCGCCGGGTTAGATCAGGAGCGCGAGACAGACTGGACAGTGCTAGCGACCACGTTCGTGTATCTGTCGTGCGTTCTGTGCGCCCTGTTCGCGATGGGTTGCGTCCAGGCGGCCAGTCCTGTGCAGAATGGCACGCGCGGAACGCTATTTGAGGGGGCACGGTTTATCGTCGGGGACGGAAGCGCGCCAATCGAGAACTCGGCGGTTATTGTCGAAGGGGATCAAGTAAAAGCGACTATGCTTGGCACAGTCCACGGAGGGGTGTGTTTGAAGCGATTCGGCGTTCTCATCTTGTTGCTCAGCACGGCTGGACTAGTCACGCTCGCCGCACAAACCAAGCGGATTTTCACCAATCCGCGACCCGAACCGCATTTCAAGACGCTGTTTCCGAACGCCGGTGGCTTCTCGACGTTTGGCGGCACGCCCTTGCACTACAAGGTGTACGGCGTCGATCCGAAGACCGATCCCGCGGCGCCGCCGATCGGCTTCATCTTCTGGACCACCGACCTGGTGCCGAACGAGCGCGCGTACCACGGGCCCATTCACTTTCTCGTCGGCATGGACATCCGCGGCGTGATCCAGGGCGTCGTCGACGACTACAACTCCGAACCCTACGGCTACTTCTCGATCGATCCGCCGCCGTTCGTGACGCAGTTCAAGAACAAGAGCATTCGCGACCCGTTCCGGGTGGGTGGCGACATCGCTGCCGTGTCGCGCGCGTCGATTACCATGAACAGCGCCGCCCGCGCGTTGCGTGACGCGTCGCGCATCATGGCCAAGACCTTTCTCACGCCGGATCGGATCAAGCAGTGATGCTGGCCGCCGACCCCTGGGGGTTCGAAGAGGAAGCGGTCGAGACCTGGGCCGCCATTCTCGCCCCGCAGTACCTCGACATCGCCGTGCTCGCGGCCTTCCTCG
>JBCKZH010000123.1:0-10932 GCA_038919385.1 Vicinamibacterales bacterium
TCTGACGAAAGCAGTCCTCAGATCCTGGTCTCCTTCGAGCAACGCAGCGACGTACTCTTCAAAGGTCTCCTCCAGCTCCTCGTGAAGTCGCCGAGCATTCACCCTGATGCCTTGGCCAGTGCGTGAGCGTCTGACTACAAATGCCTTCTTCGTCACGACGGAATCTGACTTGGTTTCGCCCTGATGCAGGAGCCCGCACCGAATGGTCCTGTAAAAGAGATCGGCGGTCTCGACCTTTTTAAAGTACCTCTTGAGCCTGGTCGTTGTAAGGAACACCCTGAAAAACTCGCCAGACTTCCCCCCCCCCGGCGTTTCCCCAACGCCTCGTCGGAATTGCTCCAGTGTTTCGATCACGACTGAATCAATCGTCAGCACGGCAAACGCGCTGTATGGAGAATCTATGATCCCGCGTGCCTGCTTGAGGTAGCGGCCGTCAATCCGATCTCGGACGACGACAACGGCCTCGTTCCATGCGGAATCGTCGCCAGCATTAAGACGTTTCCGCAGTCGTGGCCACTGCCTCTCGTTGAAGTCTCCGCCGATTTTCATCGAATTACCCACGTCGTCTAACTTCTTATTGGACCTGCGGAGCGGCCCGCTCCTCGACGGACGAACGAGCGCCCCTCGCAAGGTATCCCACCGCCCCGCTGCGCCGCCGAAGTCTTTGAAAGAGCGGAGTATAGCATCGCTGGCCGTGGCCGCCCGCAGGGCCGGAAAAGTTGCGACGCTCGCAGCCTAGTGTCATTTCGTCGCGAAACGGGCACGCGAATCGCCGCGCTCGCTGCAAGATAAACGCGTCGGCGCGCCCGACTGGGCCGAGCCGCTAAACTGAAGTTCCCGCCATCAACGGGCAAGATCTCCCTGTGAAGTCTATGAGATAGATCGGGATGCGCGTGCAGGCTTCTGGCTACAAGTGGATGGACTTGAGCAGGTCGTAGGCGCGCTGCTGCGTTGCGTTTGGGCTGGTGACGACCTCGAAGGTAGGCTCACCGGCGGTCGATGCGCCCGGGCGACGGCAGGCGTTGCTGACGATGCTGCTCAGATCTTTGAGCAGGGTCTGAAAGCTGTGGACGGGGGTGCCGTCGTCAAGGACCTTCGCATGCACCTTGTCGAGAGCGGCCCGCGATCGTGTGGCGGGCGCGACAGGGTCGCGCGTGTGCTTGGCCTGCTGGTCTTCATCGCAGAAGAGCAGCGCACGCCACGATTCAATCATGTGCCACACCACGTAGTGCGCCAGCATGCACAGGAAGATGTGGGCCTTGACGCGATCCTCGAGCCGGTGTCGGATGGGTCGGACTTCGAGATCGATGGTCTTCAGTGAGCGGAAGGCACGCTCGACCTGGCTGAGCATTTTGTAACTCCGTACCACATCGTCCGCGGCGAGGCGTGGGACCGGGACGCTGGTCCTGATGACATAGATGCCATCAAGGGCCGCCTCCGCGGATACCTTGTCGTCATCGAGATGGAAGTCGAATCCCTCATCGCGAATGTCCAAGACCAGGTGCTTGGACATCTTGTACTTGTCGACGACTTTTCCGATGCGCACGCCGATGGCGTCCTTCCCTGTGATCGTGCCGCGCGAGATCATGCTTCGCACTTTCTCGAGTTCTCTGGACGTGGCTTCAAGAAGCGACTGGCGCTGGTGTGCACGCAGCAGGGCCAGCTGCGGGTTGCGACACGCCACGAGTCGTTCGCCAGGAAAATCTGGATGCGTGACTTCGAACAGGTTGCGCTCGTCGAACAGACCGAGCTGGAGGTGCCCACCGTCGACGAGCTTTCGAATGGCGCCAGTCCTGAGAGCGGTAATCCAATCGATGCCCTCTCGCTGTGTGAGTGCATTGATTTGCTTCTGCGAAATCATGCCGCGATCACCCACGAGGACGAGCTGTTCGATGGCAAACGTCTTCTGCAGTTTCTCGACTTGCGGCATCAAGGTCTTCGGGTCGCCGGTGTTCCCTGCGAACACGGACACGGCGACGGGACGGCCCCGCGGGTCGGTGAGCAGGCCGTAGTTGACTTGGAGTTTGCCGCTCTTGCCGTCGCGGTTGTACCCGCGCGCGGCCAGCGGGCAGGTCTTTCCCTCAAAGTAGCTCGAGCTCAAGTCGTACAGCACGAATCCGCCCTTGTGGAGATGTCTGGCGGCGAGCTTCTTTTCGATGTGCTCTTGTCGCGTGATCAGCCAATCGAGCGCCGCATACAGATCATCTTCATCGGCGTCGGCGACACCACAGATGTCGGGAAGCGTCGTGGTGTGCCACCACCGCGTAGTCGCCAGTTTGCTGGTGGGCTCGATGATGCGGGCCATCACCATGGCCACGATCAGGTCGCGTTCGCGAGAGGGGCGAGACGCGATCAGGGACTCGAAGCCAAGCTGTTGCATCGCCGTGCGAATGGCCTGCACATGGCCGTGATGATGCGAGTGAACGATCTCAAAGAGATCGGCGAGGGGCACGAGCGTCTCGCCCCTCAGGGTCTTGCGAATCGCATCGACTTGCGCGGCAGAAAGTGCGGACAGATTCGCCAGGGTACGTTTGCGGACTTTGGTGCCTTCCCGGTATGACTCACGCAGCAGGACCGCCGGCGGCGAATTGCGGTTCGGAACAATGTCGATGTGCATGGCTACATTATGCACATATCATCAGTCACAATCAACCAATTACATGGCTACATAATGCACGACGCATCGCACCTATCTCTATGAAAACATTGCGTTTCTAGGGATTTAGGAAGGGGAACTTCAGGCTAAACCGCTTCGTGCATGCGCGTTGCGATGGCCAAGCAGTTCCTGAACGGTGCGAATGTCGACGCCGTCCTCGATCAGATGCGTCGCAAACGAGTGCGAAACGTGTGGCGCGAAACCCGCTTGATCAGGCCCGCCCGGCGCGCCGCCGCCACTGCCCGCGCCAGGTCGAGAGCGTGAATACGCGACACACCCGGCAGATCCGGCTCGAGCGGCCCCACGACGGCATCCGGACAGGTGCCTGTCTCCATGGCGGCTGCAGCTGCCGGGGCCGTGCCAATGCGTTCCGAGAGGCAAGCCGGCGGAACTGAGGCTGATTGTCGCAGAAACTGCCCTCAACCTATGCCTGGCCATTGCAGAAAGTAAGTTCCCAGGGCCGCCGTTGCAACCCTCTCGCGGTATCATTCCGGCTCATGACCCGACGGTCCCTTCTGTTTGCCGCCTGCCTTGCAGCCGTGTGCTCCGCATCTGCCTTGGCGCAGAATCGCCAGTACCGCGCCCGTCTGTCGCCCGTGCCGATCGATGTCGCCATGCAGTCCACGGTCGCTGGTTCGGGGTCGGTGATCGCAACGCTTACCGGCACGACGCTGACCCTCAACGGCACTTACAAAGACTTGAAGACGGCGGCGACGGTGGTGCGCCTGCATCGTGGGCCACGCATTGCGATGCGCGGCCCAGCGATCGCCGAGCTCAAGGCCACTGGCGGAACCTCCGGAACGATCTCGGGCACTGTCGAGCTCACCAAGGACCAGGCGGACGACCTCGCCAACGGACGGCTCTACATCCAATTGCATAGCGAGAAAGCGCCCGAGGGGAACCTCTGGGGCTGGCTGCTCACCCAAGAGGGGAAGAAGCCATGAAGTTACTGACACGCTCGTTCGTCGTCTTTGCCGCGGTCGCCGGAATCTCCCTGACTCTCAACGCGGGACAAGCCGCCTTCGCCCAGGCTACGGCGGGCCAAGCAACGGGGCCGTCAGAGTACACGGCAGCGCAGGCCACGGCCGGACAGGGGTCGTATCAGGCGAACTGCGCGAGTTGTCATCAGCCGACTCTGGTGGGACAAAACGAGGCGCCGCCGCTCGCCGGTCCGAACTTCATGACGACCTGGCGGGGGCGCACGACGAAAGACCTGCTCGAATACATGCAGGCGACGATGCCGCCTGGCCGGCCGAGCCTGGCCCCAGAAGAGTACGTCAACATCACGGCGTTCATTCTCGAGTTCAACGGCGCAACGCCCGGCGCACAGCCGCTGGTCGCGTCAGCCGCGACGCCGATCGGCACCATCGCCACCGGCCAACGCGCCGCTGCGCGACCCACACCCACGGGCCCGCAAGGCGGCGGCCAGGGAGCGCGCCCGCAGGCACCGCCGCCGCCGCGCGGGCTGACGGTGACCGGCGAAGTGAAGAACTACGTGCCGGTGACCGACGCGATGCTGCGCAACCCGGATCCAGGTGACTGGCTGATGGCGCGGCGCAATTACCAGGCGTGGAGTTACAGCCCGCTGGCCGAGATCACGCGTAACAACGTCAAGGACCTCAAGCTGGCGTGGACCTGGGCCATGAACGAGGCGGGCGCGAACCAGCCGATGCCGCTCGTCCACAACGGCATCATGTACCTCGTCAACACGCTCAACACGTTGCAGGCGCTCGATGCCGCCACCGGCGACCTGATCTGGGAGAACCAGGTCGGTCCCAACGCGGTGATCGGGTTCGGCTCGATGCGTAATCTCGCGATTTACGGCGACAAGATCTACCTGGCGACGACCGACGCGAGGCTGGTGGCGCTTGATGCGCGCAACGGCAAGGTGGTGTGGGACGTCGCCGTCGCCGATCGCACGAAAGGCTTCTCGAACACCAGCGGTCCGATCGTCGTGCGCGGCAAGGTCATCCAGGGCCTGCAAGGTTGCGGGGTCTTCCGTCCCGAGCGCTGCTACATCAGCGCCTACGATGCCGACACCGGCAAGCAGCTGTGGAAGTTCCACACGGTAGCGCGCACCGGCGAGCCTGGCGGCGACACCTGGGGCGCGTTGCCCGACACCATGCGCGCGGGAGGAGAGACGTGGATCGCGGGCAGCTACGATCCGGAGCTCGATCTCATCTATTACGGCATCGCGCAGGCCAAGCCGTGGATGCCGGTGAGCCGCGGCACGAAGTTCACCGACGCGGCGCTCTACACCGCCTCGACCGTCGCCTTGCGGCCGGATGACGGATCGCTGGCCTGGCACTTTCAGCACACGCCCAGCGAGTCACTCGACCTCGATGAGGTGTTTGAGAAGGTACTGATCGACATCGGCCCCGAGAAGGCGCTCTTCACGATCGGCAAGGCCGGCATCTTGTGGAAGCTCGAGCGGAAGACCGGGAAGTTCATGGGGTTCAAGGAAACCGTGCTCCAGAACATCTTCACCAGGATCGATCCCGAGCGCGGCATCCCGACGTATCGTCAAGACATCATCGATCAGAAACTTGATGAGTGGCTGACGGTCTGTCCCAGCACCGAGGGCGGCCACAACTGGCAGGCCATGTCGTACCACCAGCCGACCAAGACGCTGCTCATTCCGCTCAGCCAGTCATGCATGGAGATTGCGGCGAGGAAGGTCGAGTTCAAGGAAGGCTCGGGCGGCACCGCAGCAGGGAGGCGCTTCTTCGAGATGCCCGGCTCGGACGGCAACGTCGGCAAGATCGCCGCGATCGATGTGACGACGATGAAGGAAGTGTGGAGCCGGGAGCAGCGGGCGGCCTACCTGACCGCGGCGCTGAGCACGGCGGGCGGCGTGTTGTTTATCGGCGACCTGGACCGCTACTTCCGGGCGCACGACGTACGGACGGGCGACGTGCTGTGGCAGGCGCGCCTCGGCACGGCCGTACAGGGATTTCCGGTCACGTTCACCGCGAACGGCAAGCAATACGTCGCCGTGACCACGGGCAACGGCGGTGGCAGCCCGCGCGTCGTGCCCTCGACGATCACGCCGGAGATCAACCCGCCGGCGAGCGGTCACACGTTGTACGTGTTCGAACTGCCGAAGAAGTAGGGCCCGCCGTGCCTCCCAAGGTCCTCGCTGAGGGCAGCCTCGGCGCCTTCGTCGTGGATCAACTGGGCGAGCTCGATGGCCTGGAAGCGCGGCCGATGTTTGGCGGCGTCGGCTTCTACCTGCACGGCGAGTTCTTCGGCCTTCTCTACAAGGACCGGCTGTACTTTCGCGTGTCCCCCGATACCATCTCGAAGTACAAGGACCGTGGGATGAAACCCTTCACACCATTCGAGGGCCAGAAGAAGACATCACTGGGATACTACGAAGTACCTGTCGAAATACTGGAGAGCCCGGACGCTCTCGTGGCGTGGGCCAGGGCGGCTCATGCCGCTCCCCGCAAGGCACCGGCAAAGCGAAACGCCCGCGGACACCGATAGGATCGCGATCGACGCCAATCGATGCGACAACACCTCGTTTCAGGGGTTGAACCTGCCTTGATCGACCTGTCTGCAAAGCTGAGCGACCTTTCGGTCGATGTCTGTGGGACTAACGTTGTCCGGAGTACCAAGCGCCTTGCACCTTCGTTTCGCCACTGACGATACTGGGGGGTCGGGTTGTGTCGCAATGCCACCCCAGGCCACCATTATTAATAAGCCAACGATCGCCGCGAGAGCGTTCGCGTTCCTCATCTTGTTTGTCTTGTCCGCCCAACGAAATGCCGTTCTGCTGCGGCCATTGTAACAGACGCGGCAACGCAGCTGCCGCGTCCTTCAGAGTATGCGCCGTCGGCAGCAACGGCGGGTTAGGCGGCCTCGGGGGCGGCGCCCACTTCCAGCGCTGCGCCTCGTACGTCATTCAGCTCCGCGACGTAGTGAGATGGCCCACGACGACATACTGCCGCTCGTTATGACGGCTGTCTCGATTGCTATGATCAAGACTCGGAGGGTCCACCGGCATGCGTCGCGGGAAGATGCTACTTGATCTTCTTCGCGTAGACTTCGCCACCGCCTGATCGCAACATCACGCCCTTCACCGTCCCATCAGCTGTCACGTCGAACTCGTAACGGACGCGAGCCGGCTCAGTGATGAAAAAGTGTTTCTCGCTTTCGGCGCCGAGCTCGACCTTCTGCTGCCCTCTGAGTTGGGCGTGGAGCCGGTCAGCCTCGAGGGTAATGACAAACACCCGCCCATTAAAATCGTATTCGCCCACGTACCGGCGAAGAATCTCCGGCGAGATCGTAATCGCAGTGGCAACGGTTTGCGGCGCAGGTGGTTTGAGCGAAGCGATCAACTTGGTCGCGTCAAAGCCGATGCCGCCCTTGAATACAATGATTGGCCTGCGAATCGTTGTGGGGTCGCGCACGAGGTTCCCATCGAGAACTACGAGATCTGCGAGCTTGCCAACCTCGATCGTGCCTACTCGGTCGAGCTCCCCAAGCAATCGGGCGCCATTGGCAGTCATGATCTGCATCGCCTGCGCAGGCGCGAACCCCGCCTCGAGCAGGAGCTCATAGTTGCGTTGGTCGGCGAAGCCTGGAAGCACGCCGGGCACCACGGGGTCTACTCCCGCTACAAGGAGGCCGCCGGCATCGACGAACGCTCGCTCGAGCGCCATCTCCTTCCCGAAGAAGGCGGTACTCTGTGAGCCCGCGCTCGTGTTGAGCTGTTCGCGGGCTCGCCGGTACGAGTCACGGGCAGTTGGACTCATCACGCTGAGGACCCGTTCGTCCGCGGAGGGTCGGCCGGGCACGAATGACTCGAGCACGGGCAACGTGGATGTCAACGCCACACGGCGACCGACGAGTGCGCGAATGAGCGGCTGGAACTCGTCGATGGGCGGGTCGAGCTCCATTACCCGTGTCACGCTTCCGGCCGGACAGGTATCCGGGGTCTTGCGGGGGTCGAAGTCGGGGGCCGCGACCAGCCCGTGCTCGATGTTATCGATCCCCAGCTCGGCGGCCTCTCGGTAGGTAATGGAACAGAGGTGTCCGGTCACCCGCAGCCCGCGCTTGTGCGCCTCGTCGATGACTGCCCTGAGCTCACTGCGGCGGATGTCCGCGTAGACCTTGATCCACGTCGCTCCTTCTTGTGCCCAGTAGGCAACCAACCTTCTGGCCGCATCAGGGCTCGACACACGCGCCATCGCAAGAGAGCCAGCAGGTCCCGTCACGTACGGTCCCGTGAAGTGGATTCTGGGGCCAATCAGCCGCCCGGCATCGATCTCGCGCTTCAAGTTGAGGTCCTGGTACGGTTGGAAGCTTCCGGCCGTTCGGATCGTCGTGACGCCGCTCGCCAAGTACATTCTCGCTTGCTCGAGATTGTTAAACCCGGTCGCGAACAAATGGTTGTGCATGCCCACGAGACCAGGAATGACGGTGTGACCGGCCAAATCCAGGACCTCGGCATCGGCCGGTGCCCGCACGTCGCCCGGACTCCCAACTGCCGTGATCCGGCCATGCTCGATGACCACGACCTGCCCAGCAACCGGTGGCGCTCCTGTGCCGTCGATCAGCGAGACGCCACCCAGCACAATGCGGTCAGCACGTACGCGGACATACGTTTGCAGCTCCGCCGGAAGCTGCAGGGACGTTTGAGTTCTGAGCGACGCGGGAAGAGCAAGAGACAACAGGATTGCGGCGCCTAAAAGGCGGTGGGAATTCTTGAGCGTGCGGGGAAGCATCGGCATGACCTCGAGTTGCAGTGGGTGCCGCCTAACGTGCGGCTTCAGCCGCGGCGCGCGCTGGCCAGCCGCCGTCGGCTCCAGTTGATGTTGGGCCGCGTCGATTTACTGTCATTTCCCAACGGTGCGCTGCAGAAATGCCAAGACCGGTCTGACATTTTCTGGCGAGTAGAAGTTGTCGCCGCCATGCGCGGCACCATGAACGACGCGAAAGTGCACCTCTAATCCATGCTTGGCGTAGGCGCCCTCGAGCTCGTGAGATTGGTTGATCGGCATCTGCGGATCCTGATCGCCATGGAGGAGAAAGAGCGGCGGATCCGTAGAGTCCACGTGAGCAACGGGACTAGCCAATGTGGCCAACTCTGGCGCGTCCTGGGGTAGTGCACCGAGCAAACGTTCGAGAGCAGGGCGTCGAACGTTCAGACCGAAAGGCGTCGACTGGTCCAGTATCGTCATCAGATTCGACGCGCCGAAATAACTCACGATGGCCTGAACACTTGAGGAGCGATCTAGATGGTCGCCGATTGTGCCCTCCAGCTGTGCATGCCCATTGGTCACGCCGACCAGGGCGGCCAGGTGCGCGCCCGACGATCCGCCAGCGATCGCGATCCTGTCGGATGGATAGCCATAGGTACCCGCCTTCGCTCGGAGAAAGCGGATTGCGGCCTTGATGTCGTGGACCTGTGCGGGGAACCGGGCCTCGGTCGACTGACGGAAATCGACACTGGCTACCGCGATGCCGCTCTGCACCAGAGCGGTGGGGACATTGGCTTTCGTCCCCGTAGTCCAACGGCCACCGTGCACCCACACGAGCAACACCGGCGCTGTCGCGTTGGGTGGCAAATACAGGTCGAGGCCCAGACTCTTCCCGTCCACGGTGGCGAAGACAAGATTCTTATGCTCGCGCGGCGCCTGAGCCCTCGGCGTGTCTGCGAGCGCCAAGCATGCCGCAATTATCGTGGCACTCGTGACGATGAGTTGTCTCACATGAACAACAAATGCTTGCATCATCCCCAGCTCCCGGCGCACTGACTTACTTCTAGGCCCGTCGGCCCAACGTGAGCGCTGAGCCGCGGCGCGTTCGAGCGTCAGCTGGCGCCGACGGCTCCAGCGCGTGTTGGGCCGCCACTTATTCACGATCCTGCCATGAGCTTGGGTGTCGATGTAGATGCGTGACGGCAGCGACGGTGACCAGTTCCCCTTCGACAATGAAGAACACGCCGAACGGGAAGCGCTGGACAATGGCTCGCCGGAATTCCCGCGACACAAGTGGAAAGCGCAGGGGTGACCCTTCAATTCGCGCGAACGTGGCGCGGAGCGCGTCGTTGAATTCGAGCCCAAGGCCCCTCCGTTCACCCTCGTACCAAAATGCCGCTTCGAGCGCGTCGGCCTCCGCTTCCGGGCGGACCTTCAGCAGAGGCATTTACCGGCCAGCTTGCAGACGGCCTTGGATGCGGTCGATGACGGCCTGCCAGGGCTGGGAATCCTCCGGTGCTCGGTGATGAGCCGAAAGTCGCTCTTCCAAGAGAGCTTGTTGCCACTGTTGAAGCGGCACCTGGTCGACGCTCGCCGCAATCCGGTCCCACAGCGACTGCACGTAATCGATCTGTTCGTCGACCGGCAGAGCGTCAAATCCCGGCGGCGGCAAGGGCAGCGTTTGCGCCATGTCCCAGACTATACCACCGGCTCGGGAGCCGCTTCGACCGGTATGTTACGGGGCTTCGGGTGTTCGGATTTCGTCGGCGGCGATCAGAATGCAGCCAGCTCCTTCGATGCCGCAGCGAAGATCCCGTTGCGCTTCTTCTTCAGTTCGGCATCGAGGTCAAGCGCCATCCACCCGTTATAGCGCCGCATGACTGTCCCGCTCCAGGTCGTTCTCTCCGCAGCCCTGCAGACCGCGACAATGTCCCGATAGAAAGCTCGCGGCTGGAACTCGATGAGAATCAGGCTGGTGGAGGCGTCTCTACGAATCGTGAGATGATTGAGATCGTCGTGTCCTTGCGCTGATCTTCCAGCCCATCTTCCTCCCGTTAGAAGAAATCATCCGGAGTTCGTCATGATGGGTCAGCGAATGACGGTACAGCACGGTCAACGACGCCGCCTTGTTTCCGTACCCTGATCGTACAGACTCAAAATCGTTCTCAAAGATCGATCGAAGGTTTTGCGCTGTCGATTGATCATCTTGGTAAATCAAATCGCCGAGCGATTCGGTGACCGGGAACATCACCCGCACCAGTGCCCAGAACGGCACCGGCCCATTGAGAAAATCGATCCGCGAAAGAATGCCGCCGACCTCGTCTTGGAATCGGCTAGCGATCTGTCGGAATGCCTGCTCATCCGATCCCACTGTACCCGGGTGCTCGGTCTTCATTTTGAGGTTTCGTCCATTTGAGGCCCGTCGGCTGCAAGATATTTGGCCGCGGCACGGGCTATCTCACCTGCGATTCGACAAACCGTTGAAGTTCGGATGCTGGTGGATCAGCCATAGAGACCTCGGCTTTTGTCTTCGCACCATCAGGCGCCACGGAGAATTCTTTCGCGTAG
>JBCKZH010000124.1:0-10855 GCA_038919385.1 Vicinamibacterales bacterium
CCATTGTGAGGAAAGTTGATCGGGCGGCGGGTCGTGCTTTAATCTGACAGTATGTTATGCTGTCAGAAAGGAGCCCCATGCCAAACCCTGCCCACGAAGAGGCCGCCGTGCTCGAAACCCGTCGCGCCGCGATCAAGCACCAGATCGACCAGGCGAGCGATATGCGACCTGGCTCGCTCGTCGAGCGCTACCGGCGGTGCGGCAAGCCCGGGTGCCACTGCGCCGGCACGAGCGCCTCCGGTCACGGGCCGAGCTGGTCGCTGACCCGCGGCGTGGGCGGCAAGACGGTCACGCACATCATCCCGCCGCACGCAGTCGACGCCACCCGGCGACAGATTGCGGAGTACCAGCGGTTTCGGGGGTTGGTGCGTGCGTTGGTCGACACCAGCGAGCAGTTATGCGAGGCGAAGCTCGCGGCGCCCGAGGCGGCCTCCGAAGCGGAGGCGGCCAAAAAAGGGGGGTCAAAGCGGCGTTCGAAGCCGCGATCGTCGCCGAGGTCGAAGCGCTCGTAGGCGCGGGCGCTGTCGACGACTGGGACTTCGAGGCCCTCGAGACGGCCGTCCGCCGCCAGGCGATGCGCGTGGCGGCCCGGGCCATCGAGCAGCGCCTCAACGCCGACCCCTCGGACCATGCGGGGCCGACGCGGCCGTGCGCGTGTGGGCCGCCGGCGCGCTACGCCGGCCGGCACCCGAAAACCTTCGAGAGCGTGCTCGGCGCGTTGACGCTGGCGCGCGCCTACAACGCCACAACCAGCCACGGCGTGCCCGACATCCGACATACGCCTCCTCGGTCTTGCGGCTGTAGTGCCGCAAACGGATCGCCGTCCGTAGACGATCGAGGAGCCTCGGCGCCTCCGCGGGGCGCACCTGGAGAGAATCTCGTGGTGGCATGCCGGACATTGCTGCCAACCCCATGCCACATGAGCACCAGAGGGGAAGACCCGCCGCAGACATCAATAGGTCGCAACACGCCTCCGCCCGAGGGATTCGAGCCACGGCAGGTTGGTGAGGTTCTACTCAGCATCCACGACGCCGGCGTGCCGAAGCTGGGAAAGGATGATCTCCACCGCGCGCTCCGGCGAGAGACGGGTCGTATCGACCCGCACTTCCGGGCTCTCCGGTTCCTCATACGGCGAGTCGATGCCGGTGAAGTTCTTCAGATCACCGCTCCGCGCCTTCTTGTAGAGACCCTTGGGGTCGCGCCCCTCCGCCACCGCGAGCGGCGCGTCGACGAACACCTCGAAGAACTCGCCTGTTTCCACGAGCTCGCGCGCCATGCGCCGCTCGGCGCGGAACGGGGAAATGAACGAGACGAGCACGACCAGCCCCGCGTCGACCATCAGCCGCGATACCTCGGCGACCCGGCGGATGTTCTCGACGCGATCCGCGTCGGTGAACCCCAGATCCTTGTTCAACCCATGCCGCACGTTATCGCCGTCCAGAAGGTAGGTGTGCCGCCCCATCGCGTGCAGGCGCTTCTCGAGCAGGTTGGCGATGGTCGACTTGCCGGCGCCCGAGAGGCCGGTGAACCAGACCACGCACGGCTGCTGGCCGTTCATCTCGGCCCGGGCGGACTTGCTGATGTCGAGCGCCTGCCAGTGGACGTTCTGTGCGCGGCGCAGCGCGAAATGCAGCAGGCCGGCGCCCACGGTCGTGTTCGAGATGCGATCGACCAGGATGAAGCCGCCCAGATCCCGGTTTTCGCGGTACGGCTCGAACACGACCGGCTTCCCGAGCTCGATCCCGCAGACCCCAATCTCATTGAGCGCGAGCGTCTTGGCGGCGACGTGCTCGAGCGTGTTGACGTTGACTTTGTATTTGAGCGGCGCCACCGTCGCCGTGACCGTCTGGGTGGCCAGCTTCATGAGATAGGACCGGCCCTGCAGCATGGGCTGCTCGTGCATCCACACGATCGTGGCTTCGAACTGGTCGGCGACCGCCGGCGGCGCCTCGGCGTCGGCAATCACGTCGCCGCGCGTCACGTCAACGTCATCGGACAGCGTCACGGTCACGGATTGACCGGCGACCGCGCTCGTCGCGTCGCGATCCCCGACGAGAATGCGCCCGATGTGACTCTGCCGGCCGGACGGCAGGACGCGAACGCGCGTGCCCACGTCAACGGTGCCACTGATGATGAGGCCGGCAAATCCCCGGAACTCGGAATGCGGGCGGTTCACGTATTGCACCGGCAGGCGAAACGGTCTCGCCGCCACATCATCTCCGACAGGAACGTCCTCGAGGTGCTCCATCAGCGTCGGGCCCGTGTACCACACCATCGTCTCGGACCGTGTGACGACGTTGTGGCCCAGCGCCGCCGAGACAGGTATGCACGTGAGGTCCGTCACGCCGATCCGGCTCGCGAACTCCCGATAGTCCGAGTCAATGCGCGCGAACGTGTCTCGCGAGTAGTCGACGAGATCCATCTTGTTGATCGCCAGCACGACGCGTCGAATACCCAGGAGCGACACGAGATAGCTGTGGCGCCTGGTCTGGGTGAGGACGCCCTTCCGGGCGTCGATCAGAATCACGGCGAGGTCCGCCGTCGACGCGCCGGTGATCATGTTGCGCGTGTACTGCTCGTGGCCTGGCGTGTCCGCCACGATGAACTTGCGCTTGTCGGTCGAGAAGAACCGGTAGGCGACGTCGCCGGTGATGCCCTGCTCCCGCTCGGCCGACAACCCATCGACGAGCAACGCGAAATCGAGATCGCCGCCGCGGGTGCCGACCTTCCTGGAGTCGGCCGCCAGCGCCGCGAGCTGATCCTCGAAGATCAGCTTGGACTCGTACAGCAGCCGCCCGATGAGCGTGGACTTGCCGTCGTCCACGCTGCCACAGGTGAGCAAGCGGAGCAGGTCCTTGCGCTCCTGCGCGCGCAGGTACGCGTCGACGTCCGAGCCGGCCACCTCGGGCGGGTGCGACATCAGAAGTATCCGTCGACCTTCTTCTTCTCCATGGACGCGGACTGGTCGAAGTCGATGACGCGTCCCTGGCGCTCGGAGAGCCGCGTCAGCAGCATCTCCTGGACGATCGCCGGTCACGTGTCCGCGTCGCTTTCGATCGCGCCGGTCAATGGATAGCAGCCCAGCGTGCGGAACCGGACTTTCCGCAGTTCCGGCGTCTCGCCGGGCTGGAGCGGCATCCGGTCGTCGTCGACCAGGATCCAGGTGCCGTCGCGGGGCACGACCGGCCGGTGCCGCGCGAAGTACAACGGCACGATGGGGATGTTCTCCAGGTAGATGTACTGCCAGATGTCGAGCTCGGTCCAGTTCGACAGCGGGAAGACCCGGATGCTTTCACCCTTGTGTCTGCGGGCGTTGTACAAGCGCCAGAGCTCCGGCCGCTGCTGCTTCGGATCCCAGCGGTGCTGGGCCGAGCGGATCGAGAACACGCGCTCCTTGGCCCGCGACTTTTCCTCGTCCCGCCTGGCCCCGCCGAAGGCCGCATCGAAGCCGTACTTGTCGAGCGCCTGTTTGAGCGCCTGCGTCTTCATGATGTCGGTGTGGAGCGCCGAACCGTGGAGGAACGGGTTGATGCCCATCTCGACGCCGGCCGGATTGATGTAGACGAGCAGGTCGAGTCCCAGCCGTGTCGCGGTCTCGGCGCGGAACGCGATCATGTCGCGAAATTTCCAGGTCGTGTCGATATGGAGAAACGGAAACGGCGGCTTCCCGGGGAAGAACGCCTTCAGCGCCAGGTGCAGCATCACGGAGCTGTCCTTGCCGATGGAGTAGAGCATCACCGGCCGCTCACATTCCGCGACCACCTCGCGCATGATGTGGATGCTCTCGGCCTCGAGGCGTTCCATATGCGTGAGCGCCGCGATCGAGGGTGGTG
The DNA here is from genome assembly GCA_038919385.1 of Vicinamibacterales bacterium. Taxonomy (GTDB): domain Bacteria; phylum Acidobacteriota; class Vicinamibacteria; order Vicinamibacterales; family UBA2999; genus 12-FULL-67-14b. The sequence continues at coordinate 3,834 of JBCKZH010000124.1, forward strand.
GCAAGGGGCGGCCCTGAGCGTCATCCATAAAACGTGGGGCCATCATGGGGCGAAGGCCGGGATTCGTCAATCTCTTCGCAATGAAGAGCCGCACACGTTTTATGGCAGACTGTCTCCCTTGCGGCGCCTCTCTTTACCGCGGCCGTCGTCTGTGGGGGCACGATGCCGATAATCGTGTTGCCCGTCATCACGCTGCTGGCCGCGATCGTCAATGGCGCGGTCGGATACGGGTTCTCGTCGATCACCGTGCCGCTGGCGCTCCTGTTCCTCACAAGCCGCGTCCTCAATCCGACGCTCGTGTTGCTCGAAGTCGTGCTCAACGCCTATGTCCTGTTCGTCAACCGGGCCGGGGCGCCGGCGGTGTGGCGCCGCGTCCTGCCAATCATCTTCGGCCTCGCCCCGGGCATCGTCGTCGGAACGCTTATCGTGTCGAGGGTCGATCCCGACTGGCTGAAGCTCGGCACCTTCGCCGTGCTTCTGCCGCTGATTCTGCTGCAGGCCGCCGGGCTTCGGCGCCCGATCCGCGCGGAACGAACTGCCGGGTCTTTCATTGGCGCCGGCGTGGGCGTCCTCTATGCAGTCACGACAATCTCCGGCCCGCCCTTGGCGGTGCTGTTGAACAACCAGGGGCTCGTCAAGCTGGAGTTCCGGGCCGCGATGGCGCTGATCCGTCTCACGGTATCGACGTTGACCACCGTAGCCTACTCGTTTGCCGGACTCGTCACCGCGGAGAGCGTGGCGCTTTTGCCGGTGATTGTCCCGAGCGTCGTCATCGGCGTCCCGGTTGGCGCGTGGATCATTCGTCACGTGCAACCTGAAACATTCAGACGAGTCTGCATGAGCGTCGACGCGTGGGTCGTCGGGTTCGGCCTCTCGACGCTTCTGCGGGTCCTGCGGCTGGCGGATGCAGGTACCGCCTATTCGCTGCTCCTGGCCGTCATCGCGATCGATGTCTGGCTGCTCCACCGATTCTTCACGACGCGGCATTCGGTGCCCAGTTAGCAGCTCGCACGGCATACCGAAGTTCCTGGAAGCGCCGAGCGAGTTTGCCTTTGCGTGACAAGCACTTGGCGTGAGCGCGGGGTTCCGGTTGATGACGCGTCGGTGCTCCGCGCCAAGCGCCGCGGCCTGCCGCGACAACGGCGCCGCCAACGCCTCGGGCGTCCCGCGGACCGCCACGACCGATCGCCTCGTCAGCATCCCCCGCGTCGGCGTCACCACGCGATCGACCGTGTCATAGACGCACGCGAGTTTCACTTCCTGCCAACGCTGGTCCACGAAGATCATCCCGCCGTCGATCCCCACCGTCAGCGGCCCCGTCGCCGAGGGGCGCGCCGACCCTGGGTCGGCCGGGGCCGCCGTCAGCTGCGCGGTCGCGCGCGCGCCTTCGTCGCGCACCAACGCCTGCAGCGCCGGGGTGAACCCTTCGGCGTCGACGGCCAACTCGCGCAGGACCGGCGAGAACCCGCGGTGACATGCCGCACACTGCCCGTAGAGGACCGTCGCCTCGACATCCCGCCCCGGCAGCACCGGATGGACGCGTGTCGGCCGATGCTGCCGGAACGTCACCCTCCCGCCACACGCACAGGTCTCGGACACGCCCAGCCGTTCGGCGCGCGCCGTCAAGGCCAAGCCCAGGCCGCGTCGCAACCACGTGCGGCCGTGCGTCCGCACCCACCCGTCGGCATCCGCACTGCTCGTCTCGACGACGGTCGCCCACAGCTCGTTCGCGAAACAGGCGGCGATCCGCTGCATGGCTTGGCAGAATTCCTCGCGCGTGGTACCTCTCTCCATCGGTGTCCTCCTCGGTCGTCACCACGACCGGTTGTTTGTACACGTGGAGCGAGGACACCTCATTTCTCATCTTTTCTGGCAAGTGCACCAAAACAGATCACGTAAATCTTGCGCCCAGCCATTCGCCCGCTTCTGAACGATAATCGCGGAGCGGCGACGCGGTTTGTGTCAATGTGAGGTGAGACACGGATGAGACTCGAGCATGAGTCGAAGCGAGGTCGTCCCGGAGCGCGGCGACCCCACAACGATGGGTATCCCGTGCAACAATTTGTGAAAGAGCTGTGAAACGTGAGAGTTGCGGTCATGGGGGGTGGACTGACCGGAGTCTGCGCGGCTCTCGAACTTGCCGAACGCGGTTGCGAGGTCGATCTGATCGAACAGTCGGACGAAGTTATCTCGCAGGCCAGCTATTGGTGCGAAGGAAAGATCCACCTCGGCCTCGTCTACGCCAAGGATGCATCGGGCCGGACTGCCCGGACGATGATCCGCGGTGCGCTGCTCTTCCGTCCGCTGCTTCAGCGGTGGATCGATCGCGGCGTACTCGATTCAGCGGTGTCGGGTCCGTTCGATTATGCCCTGCACCGCGACAGCATGGTGCCTGCGGCTGCGCTGGAACGGTACTTCGACCGGGTGGCCGAGATTTACGAGCAGGAGAGCCGGAAAGCGGCCGGCTGTTATATCGCAGAGGTCGACAGTCGGCTCTGGCGTCGCTTGGGCCGATCGGAGCGCAAGTCCACATACGACGAAGAGCTGATTGTCGAAGCCTACCGCACGCAGGAAAGAGCGATCGATCCGCAACGCATCGCCTTGTCGCTGCGCGATGCAATCAAGCGGTCGGCACGGCTAAATGTCCTTGCCGGTAGAAAGGTGGTTGCGGCGAGAATCGTCGGATCCGCCGAGGTTAGCGTCACCGTCGATCACGCAGGCGAGCAGCGAACGGAGTCCTACGGCGCCGCCGTCAACGCGCTCTGGCAGAACCGGCTCATGATCGACGCCACTGCCGGCCTTCACGCGCCGATGACCGTATTCCACCGCTACAAGGTGGGGTTGCACTCCCGAGGGCCCATCTTCGTCAAGGGGTTGCCCGATGTGACATTCGTAACCGGCGCGTTCGGCGACTCTGTCAGCTTCGGCTCGCGCGCGTATCTCAGTTGGTACCCTGCTGGCAACCTGTTTTCCGATCGGAGCCTGGCCCCGCCAGAGCGCCCGCCAGCGCTTGAGCGGCTCGACCGTGGGCTCGTCATAGCGGAGACGCTGGGGGGGTTGGCGAGGTTGATCATGTCGAAGCGCGATGCCCTGCTGGGTGCGCAGCAGGAATGGATCGTCGGCGGTGGCTATATCACAGCCTGGGGGTGTACCGGTATCGACGACCACGGAAGCCAGCTCCATGAGCGGTACCGGATCGGCGTCAGCAGCACGGGACCCTTCCACTCCGTAGACACCGGCAAGTACTCAATGGCGCCATTGTTTGCGCACGAGGCCTGCGAGCGAATCCTGAGCACGAGGGCGGCCCTATGACAGCAGTGACCGTGTGCGTCCCTGCCTACCGGGCCGCACCGTTTATCACCGACACTTTGCGATCCGTTCAACGTCAGTGCTACTCGGATCTGCGCGTCGAGATCGCCATCGATCCCTCGAAAGTGGAACCTCTAAATGACGTCCTCGGCGCCGTGCAACCGTTCCTCTCGGACGGGCGCTTCCGTGTTCGCGAGAATCCCGCGCGGCTTGGGTGGGACGGCAACATCCGGGCGATGCTGCAACGGATCGAGACCCCGTATTTCGTAATCCTCCCGCACGACGATATCCTTCATTCGACGTATGTCGAGACGCTGCTTGCGGCGCTGGATAAACGGCCTGACGCGGCGGTTGCCTATGGCGACATGTCTTTTTTCGGTCACACCGAGCCGTCCCGGAAGTGGGTCGATCTGCCGGCCGAGGGAACCCGCGATGAGCAATTGCTCGCGTTCTTTCTCGCAGGCGCCGAGGCGGTGCCGTGGCGCGGGGTTACCCGGAGGGCGGTGATCGGCGCCGTCGGCGGTTTTCCGACGGACGCGTACCAGGGCTTCGCGGTCGAGTGCGAGTGGGCACTGGCGCTGCTGTTACACGGACCGGCAGTACGGGTACCCCGTCCGCTGTATTTCAAGCGACTCCATCCGCCTCGCGTGACTACCGCTTCGCGCTCACGCGTCTCAGACATTTCGCGGGAGGAGCTGTATCGGGCATGGCGCGGCCATCGATCGCGGATGATCGCCGCGTTAGACCGGAGTCGTGGTCGCGTCGAGACCGCGACCGACGTGGTCCGATTGGCGGCGCATTCAGCAATGCTTCGGCGCCATCACCACTCGCTTGGTCCGGTGCTTCCTGCCGACGAAGCAGCGCAGGCGTCGCGGATGTTGGAGCATGCCGATGTCCTCTCCGCTGATATCCCGGGGGCGCGGCGCGTGGCCGCAATGCTTCATCTCGTGCTATCACACCACGAACTGGGATCGGGCAGACCGAGCAGCGGCCAGCGCCATGCCGAGGCTGCCGCCGCTTCGGACCCAGGCAACGCGGAAGCGCTTATTCACCTGGGTTGTTTGAACCTGCAGCAGGGCCACGTGCTCAAAGCATTCGATCTGGTGAACAGGGCCGATGCCGTGGCGCGGGGCGCCTCGGGCATCGAGGCACTGCGAACCCGCGTTCTTGCCGTCCTTTCAGGCAACACAGGTTCCAAACCTCGCGATGGAGGCCGGCGTGTTTCCACCGTTGCTTGGCACCAAACCGATTGACGCGGCTGCGGCTGCCGCAGGGGCTACCGCTGAAACACCGTGGTCGCGGCGGTAAGCGGATAGACGACCGAGAATACGAGGTTCAGGAACTTCTGCAGATCGGCCGCAGATGCGTTCGAGACGTACAGCAGGTCCTTGTTGTTGATCGGGAAGTTCTGGGCGACGAAAAAGGTGCCCGGATTCTTGAGATCGATGCGGTAGATCACAGGTACCCTGCCGGCGAGCGTCACGAGTACCGGCTGGCGCGGCCAGGTCGTGAGTTCCAGCGGCTCGAAGCGGAACAGGAACACGCCTTGGGCGTCGGCGCGCTGATCCTGCAGGCCGCCGGCGCGCGCAAGCGCCTGGGCGAGGGAAATGCCCTGCGCCTCGAAGTTGATCTCCTCGTTCTTGCCGGTCGCGCCGAAGGCGGTGAAGCTGAGCGGCTGATGGAGCGCGGTGACCACGTCTCCGGGATGCAGCGGCACGTTCTGCCGCGGGTCGCGGACGATCGTTTCCAGCGGCAGAGAAAAGACGTTGCGGCAGCGCGTCATCTGGATGGTGGTCTTGTTCACCGGCTGGCGCACGCCGCCGGCGGCGGCGTCTTGTCTCCCCATCGCTCCTTCCCGAACCGCGCGGCGTACATCCGGTAAAACAGTCATGGACGGCACCGGTGTGCCGATGCGCGCCTCGGAGCTGGTGGGCCGCGCGGGCACGCAGCCCGACGGCGCGTCCAAGACGCGCGAGGTCACGCTGTGCGTGGTCTGGAGCGCCGAGGGGCGCGATGACGAGGGCACGCCCGTGCGCGACCCGGGCTCGGTCACGTACTCGGCCGCGATCGAGCGCGCGGCACAGCGGGACACGGACGCGGCGCCGAGTCCGTGTGCCACGCGGGTGGCGCGCGAGGCGGCGCGGCTTCGACCGCGCCCGTCGGCGCGCCGTGCTCGGCGACGGGGCCGTCTGGATCTGGAACATCGCCAGCGAGTACTTTCCCGACGCCATCCAGATCGTCGATCGCTTTCACGCCAAGCAGCGCCTGAGCGAGGTGGGCAAGGCCATCTACGCGTTCATCAAGACCTATCGGCCCGTGCTCGACGACGAGCCCTTCCGAGCGTTCGCTACCATGGAGGACTACCGCCGTTGGTGCGAATCCCAGCTTCCCGACTGGCTGGGGTATGGGCGCGTTTGAGTATTCGACCTCGACCTCGTCTTCGCTCCGGACGGTATCGAGCGCTTTGAGGATGCGTGGGGTCGCCGCATAGACGTCGAAGGATTTCCCGTCTGCCAGACTTCGATCCTTCCGGGACTACTGGCTTCAAAAACGCTCGTGAGCGTCGTGCGTCTGCCGCCACCCGATCGGGGCCGGATCGTCTTTGCCGCCGCTCGCGCGCTTCTACAATCCGGCCTCGCGCGCCACGGCTACCAGGAATTCGCGAATCGCGGGAATGCCTTCCCGGGCTTCCTCATAAAGCCGATCGTGTTGAACGGTGGCATACCCATGCGCGATTCGATTTCGGAGACCGGTCATCGCGCGCAGCCGATCGGCAAGCGTCTGGGAGACCGCGCCTCGGAGACCGAGGACATCGAACGCGCCACTCGCGTCGTCGGGAGAATCCCACCCCGCATCGGCCACCTAGTGTGCAGCGAGGTCGATAGCCTCCTGCATCGCGAGAAACAAGTAGAAGGTTGCGAGGTCGCGCGGTTCCGACAACCGCGTCTCGGCGTCGCTCAGCCAGTGCTCGGCTCTCGCGAGCTTGCGCGCTACAACGTCTGCGTTCACCACGCGCGACCCCGTTCGCGCAACCGAGTGACGGCTGCGGCATGAATGCGGCGGACGATGGGCGCCCAGTCCCACCAATCCACCATGGCCCGGGCCCGCTCGCGAACCCAGATGCCCGGATGCCGCTCAAACGCCAGGATGCCAGACCGCGCGATCTCGAACCGCAACTGGGGGGGCGCATCGGCAAGAAACGTCACGTCGGCGTTGCCGCCCATTGCGCGCTGCAGATCGATCTCGGCACGACGCCTCGCGGCCGGTGAATCGTCCGACAACAGAAAGGCGACGTCGATGTCACTGCCGGGGCGGGCGCGTCCCGTGGCGTGCGATCCGAACAGCACGCAGAGATCGACGCCAGCCTGGGAGCAATACGTGCGAAGCGGCTCGAGTAGACCGCCCAGCGCCTGCACGCGTTGAGTATAGCGCGCCGGACGCGCGGAATTCATCCGGCCATTCATCCGCGGGTTCGAGCGCTGTCCCACGGATTCACGAGCGTCCGGCTTCCGTCCGAGATGGCGTGCGGCCTCCCCTGAGTCGCGTCCCATCTGCCCGGGGCGACCGACGTCATCGTCGAGCAGGGCGTCAACGGATGGCTCGTCCCGCCAGGAGATGCGGCGGCATTGGCCGACCGGCTCATAGCCGTGCTGATTCTAATTCGCTTTCAAGATGATCCTAATTATGCGACATTTGAGGCATGGCAAGACCAC
>JBCKZH010000125.1:0-10709 GCA_038919385.1 Vicinamibacterales bacterium
GTGAAGGAGCTGGCGCGCGGCGCGCGCCTCGAGTTGACGATGACTGCCGTGATGATCCTTCCCGCCACCGTCTCGGCGCAGGTTGCCGCGCCTTTCGACGCTGCTCAGGGCGGGCCGGTCAATCCGTTGTGGCACGAGGAAAAAACGCGCAACTATCTGCTGCACATGACGTGGCCCGAGGTGCAGGACCTGCGGACGCGGACGGACATGGTGATCATTCCGGTTGCGGCGATGGAGCAGCACAGCCTGCATCTGCCGATCGGCACCGACTTCTTGAATGGACTCGAGCGCGCGAAGCTGATCGCGCAAAAGACGGACGTTCTCGTCGCGCCGATTCTGTTTCCTGGCAATTCGCCATACCACATGGAATTTCCGGGAACAATCACGCTGTCATCGCAGACGATCCAGCAGGTCTACTTCGAAGCGGCGCAGAGTCTGATGAAGCACGGATTCCGTCGCTTTCTGCTGCTCAACAGCCACGGCGGCAATCAGATCATCACGCGCTATATCGCCGATCGGATCAACCAGGAAACCGAAGGGATCGCCGTCGAACTGGGCGAGGCGGCGGCGCCGTTTCTCACGCGCACGCCGCAGCCGGCGGACACGACGGGCCGCGTGTTCGATCGGCACGGCGGCGTGGGCGAGACGTCGACGTCGCTCTACATGACGGCCAACCTCGTGAACCTCGCGGCCGCTCGCCGCGCCACGCTCACGATGCCCGAGCATCTGCAGAAGATGCTGCCCGAGGTGGTCGCGGGCGATCCCACCGCGACGCTGGTCTTTCTGGCAGAAGGCCTGAAGGCCAAGGGCACCGGCAAGAACACCTCCACTCGCGAGATGTCGGACACGGGCACCTGGGGCATGCGCGATCCGCGCGAGGCGACAGCGGAAGCGGGTCGCCGAGAGACCGAGAACTTCGTACAGGCCGCCGTCAAGTTTATCGAGAGGTGGAAGCAGCTCCGGCCGATGAATCGTTGAGCCCGCACACTTCCTAACCGCAGGAGGTAGGGATGTCTCGATCGGTTCTCGCTGCCCTCGCCGTTGCTCTCTTCGTCGTTGTGGCCTCGGCCCATGCCCAAACCGGCGACGGCAGCCTGCGCGGGTACGTCAAGGACGAGCAAGGCGCCGTGCTGCCCGGCACCACCTTTTCGGTCGACGTGCAGATGAAGGTCGGTACTCTCGCCGAGACGGTCACGGTGACGGGCGACTCGCCGATGATCGAAACTGGGCGGCCGACCAGCGTGCTGAACATCGACGGCGATCTGATCCGCGCGGCGCCAATCACGTCGCGCCGGCTGTTCAGTGATGCGCTCGATCTGGCTCCCGGTATCGGGTCGCGGAACGTCGACGACGGCGTGGGGCGGCGGGCCTACTACTTCCGCGGATCGCACATCTACGCGCACGCGTTTCAGCTCGAAGGCGCGCCGGCCTCGGCGTACATCGACTCCGCCGCCCATTCGATGGGGATGGGCGGCGACACGGTGCAGGACGTCGAGATCAAGCTGGGCGGCGCCGACGCGTCGACACCGTTGAGCACCGGTGTGGTGATGAACATCGTGACGCCACGAGGCCAGAACCAATTCAAGGGATCCACGTCGTTCTCGTATCAGCCGCTCGGCTGGAACGGCGACAACACCAAGGGCGGCGCGGCGCCCGGTGGCCTGCCGACCTTTCAGGAGGTCAACCAGTGGGATGTGTCGCTCGGTGGCCGAATCGTTCGTGACCGCGTGTGGTTCTTCGGGACCTACCGCTATGCGGATCTGGTCAACGGCATCAGCCGTACGCCCCAGAATCTGGCGTATCTCACGGCGTTTCGATCCGATTTTCAGCCCTTCGACAACGTGTCGGTGAGCAAGCAGCCGTACCTTAAGGTCACGACCACTCTGAACAACCGCCACGAGCTTTCGGGGTTCTGGCAGTACGACCGCAACAAGTTCACGAGCAGTCGCGAGCGTGACACCCACAGCATCAGCCCGCGCGGGGCGGGCGGGTCGTTGTACCAGGTCAAGCTGAACTCGGCCTGGACCAACCGCCTGCAGACCATGTTTTCGGCGTCGTACAACAACAAGGGCGGCGCCGAGGAGGACACCTACAAGGACTTCCCAGGGTTCGGGCCGTCCATTGAAGTTCACCAGACCACCCGCATCTCGGGTGGCCTTCCGACCGGGAGCGGCATACTGGTCACGATGAATAACGTCGAGACGATTTCCATTGCGCCGTCTTCAATGGTCAATTTCAGGGGCGACCTGACCTACTACCGGGAAGGCCGGGGCGGGTCGCACGAGTTCAAGACGGGCATTTGGGGCGCGCCGAGGCTCGAGCGCGACGTGCTCAGCCGCGCCTTGAACGACGGGTTTACCCTCGAGCGCGTGGTGCAACGTAATCCGGGCAATCCAGCGGCTGGGACCGTTCCCTACCATCGTCGCTTCCAGTCGCCCCTTGAAGTGCTGACGACGGCCGCCCGCGACCGCGACATCGGGGTCTACCTGCAGGACACGTGGAGGCCCGGCCAGCGACTGACGCTGAATGTTGGCGTTCGCGCTGATTTCGTCCGGCGCTTCGACGACATCTTCGGTGTCGAGCGTATGAATAGCACCAACATCGGGCCGCGTGTCGGCGGCGCGTATCTCATCACCGAAGATGCCCGCAACGTGGTGCGCGCCTTTTTTGGCCGCGTCCACGAGCAGGTGAACGGCCGGGATCCGATCACGATCTTCGGGCCGACGTCGAGACGGTTCCAACGCGATATCTACGACGCTAACGGCGATGGCGTCTTCGAGACCGAGGTCATCACCCCGGCGGCCACGGCGGCCATCAACCAGCTGGCGTTCGATCCCAAGTTGCACCAGCCATTCGTGGATGAATACGCCGTCGGATTTGCCAGGCAGTTCCCGGGTCAGCTGAGCCTCGATCTCTCGTTCAACCGGCGAGACTTCAAGGACGCCTACGGCGAAGTCGACATCAACGGCATTTATCCGGACGGGCCGAACAAGCCCTTCGGAGGCTTTGGCCGCGTGGATCCCAATCAGGGGATGATCATGCAGCAGACCAACGCCACGTGGAGTCGGGTGGTCGTCACGAGCGTCGAGGCGATCCTCGCCAAGAACCTGTCCCATAATTTTCAGGTGGTGGGGACGGCCACGCGGCAGTGGCAGCACCTTGACGGCACATGGAACCCGACCGATCCCGCGCGGTTCATACAGCCCGACGCCTTTGCGAATAACCGCGATCTGTCACGGCATCTGTTCGGCAACGGCGACGATAACAGCCTGGATGGCGGCGGCGCGGAGTCTGGGGTTGCGTATCGCCCGTACTCGGTGCGGCTGGCGGGGCAGTATTTCGCGCCCTGGGAGGTCAGGGTTGCAGCGAGTTATGTGATCCAGGCGGGCGGCTATCTGGGTCCGGTGGTCATTCAGAATGCGACGGGCGATCCGATCTTCGGCTCTGGAACAGTCCGGCTGGCCAACGGCGCGACGCAACCCAACCCGCTGGCGACCTCCTGGCGTTTCCCCTACGGCACACGAGGGGATGGGCAGGTACGGAACGAGACCACACGATACTTGCAGCTCAACCTGGGCCGCACGGTGAAGTTCGGTCGACAGAGCGTGGAGGCCGGACTGGGGATCTTCAATGTCTTCAATACCGGCGCCCATACCCAGTGGAATACCGGGGCCAATCGCCTGAATAACGCCCTGTACCTGACCCGATTCAACCGGCATCCGCCGCGGGCGTTCCAGTTCACGTTGTCGTACAAGTTCTAACCGGTAGGGTACCCCATAAAGGGGTGCCCTACGAGCTTCCAGCCAAGCGAGGAGTCTTCACCCATGTCACGAACATCGAAACGAGCGGTCTGGATGACGGCGGCAGCGTTGGCCTGGGTCATGTTCCAGCCGGCCGGCTACGCGCAGCAGGCCGCACGTGTGAGCGCCGACGTCTACAGCCGCATGCACTGGCGGTTCATCGGGCCCGAAGGGAACCGATTCTCCGCGGCCGCCGGTGTACCCGGTGACCCGCACGTCTACTACGTCGGTGCGGCCTCAGGGGGCATTTACAAGACCAGCGACGGCGGCGTGAACTGGCAGCCGATTTTCGACGGTCAGCCCGTGCAGTCGATCGGTTCGCTCGCCGTCGCCGCCTCCGATGCCAATACGGTGTGGGCGGGGACGGGCGAAGGCAAAATCCGCAGCCACATCTCGGTGGGCCAGGGCATCTATAAGTCGCTCGATGCCGGCAAGACGTGGGCGCTGATGGGGCTCGAGCAGACCGGGCGCATCCCCCGGCTCGTGATCGACCCCAAGGATTCGAAGGTGGTGTTGGCCTGCGCGCTCGGACACGCGTACGGACCCCAACCCGAGCGAGGCGTCTTTCGGACCACCGACGGAGGCCAGACGTGGACCAAGGTGTTGTTTGTCGACGAGAACACGGGGTGCTCGGACATCGCGATGGATCCGAAGAACCCGCGCGTCCTCTTCGCCGGCATGTGGCAATTGGAGATTCACACCTGGGGGCGAGAGAGCGGCGGTCCGGGAAGCGGGCTCTTCAAGTCGACCGACGGCGGGGCCACGTGGAAGAAGCTGACGGGCAGCGGCCTGCCGGCCAGGCCGGTCGGCAAGGTGGCCGTGGCGATCGCGCAGTCCAACCCGAATCGCGTGTACGCGTTGATCGAGACCGGCGACGGCGTGCCCTGGAACGGCAACCAGACCGACAGTGGCCAGGTGTGGCGCTCCGAGGATGGGGGCGAGACCTGGCGGCTGGTGAGCTACGACCACCTCGCCATGGGCCGCGCGCACTATTACTCGCGCATGGCCGTGGCCCCGGACGATGAAGACGAGGCGTACTTTCTCACCGCCTCGTTTGCCAAGTCGATCGACGGTGCACAAAACCTCTTTCTGCTGCCTCGCGCCCCTGGCGGCGATCACCACGACATCTGGATCGATCCGACCAATGCCAATCGGATGATCGTCGCTCACGATCAGGGTCTGTCGATCTCGATCAACCGCGGGCGCACGTGGTTCCGCCAGCGTCTGACCAACGCGCAGATCTATCACGTCACCGTCGACAACGAGATTCCTTACAACGTGCTTGGCAACAAGCAGGACGAGCCGTCGTATCGTGGGCCGAGCAACAGCCGGCTGCAGGGCGGCTTCGGCGGCGGCGACGGGGTCATTCCCCGGGCGATGTGGCACTCGGTGAGCGGCGGTGAGAGCGGGTGGGCCACACCCGATCCTGTCGATTCCAAACTCGTGTGGTCCTCCGCGTCGGGCTCCGGCTCGGTCGGCGGCATCGTCGTCCGCTTCGACGAGAACCGGCGACAGTTTCGCAACGTCGAGGTCTGGCCGCACCAGTCCAACGGGCCGGCTGGCGACTTGCGGTATCGGTTCGTGTGGGACGCGCCCCTTCACATCTCGCCGCACGACCGCCACACGATCTACATCGGCAGCCAGCACGTGCACCGGACGACCGACGGCGGGCAGAGCTGGACCGCGATTAGTCCGGACCTGACGCTGAACGACAAGACCCGGCAAGGCAGCTCCGGGGGCTTGACGCCTGACAACATCGGCGTCGAGTATGCGGGCGTGGTGTACGGGATCGCGGAATCGCCCAGGGAGCGGGGTTTGATCTGGGCGGGCACCAACGATGGGCTGGTGCAACTGACGCGCGATGCCGGGAAGACGTGGACCAACGTCACGAAGAACCTTCCCAACCTGCCGCCCTGGGGCAGCGTCCGCAGTATCGTCCCGTCGCGCTACGACGCGCCAACGGCGTATCTCACCGTGGACTTTCACCAGGTGAACAACCGTGACCCGTTCGTCTACAAGACGACCGACTATGGCAGGACGTGGCGGACGATCACGAATGGCATTCCCCGAAGCATGCTGAGCTACGCCAAGGTGATCCAGGAGGATCCCGTGCGGCGCGGCTTGCTGTACCTCGGCACCGAGAACGCGATCTACGTGTCGTTCGACGATGGGGAGAACTGGCAGCCGCTGCAGAACGACCTGCCGCACGCGCCGGTGTCGGGCATTGTGGTCCAGGAACACTTCAACGATCTGGTGATCTCGACCTACGGGCGCGGGTTCTTCATTCTCGACGACATCACGGCGCTGCAGCAGCTCACGCCGCAGGTGCTGGCCTCGGACCTGCACCTGTTTCCGACGCGCGCCGCCTATCGGTTCCGGCCGATTACGGCGCCGTCGACGACCTACGACGATCCGACGGTGGGCGAGAATCCAAAGTACGGCGCCTCGATCAACTACTACTTCAAGACGCCGCCGGCCGGGGCCGTGACGATCAGCATTCTCGATGCGAAGGGCCAGGTCGTGCGGACGTTGGCCGGGCCGAAGGACGCCGGACTCAATCGCGCTCAGTGGGATCTGCGGTCGGAGCCGACCAAGGAAGTGCGGATGCGCACAAGCCCGATGTACGCGCCGCACATCCGGGTCGGCGCCGACGGGACGCGTCCGGCTCTTGGTGCGGCGCGGAATAGTATGCTGATGCCGCCTGGCGTCTACACCGTGAAGCTGTCGGCGGGCGGACGTGAACTAACGCAGCCGCTGACGGTTCGCAAGGATCCGAACTCGGGCGGTACCGAGGAGGACATCGAGGCACAGACTCGCATGCTGGTCGACATTCGCGACCACCTGAATACGGCGGCGGACATGGTCAACCTGATTGAGGGCATCCGCAGCCAGATCGAAGGGCTCCATCGCGTCACCGCCGACCCGGCGATCACGAAGGCGGCAGAGGAGATGAATCAGCAGCTCATGGCCGCCGAGATGAACCTGATCGACCTGCGACTCACCGGCGGTCAGGACGGAGTCCGCTACGCGTCCAAACTAATCAGCAAGCTCAACTACCTCGCCAACGGCCTGGCTAGCGGCGATTTCAAGCCGACCGATCAGCAACTCGAGGTGGAGAAGCTGATCGAGGGCCAGTTGAAGGATCTTCGAACCCAGGTTGAAGGACTACGTTCCCGCATTGCGAGCGGCTTCAACGACCAGCTGCGGAACAAGAATCTGCCGATCATCGTCGTGCCGCCGCCGAGGTGAGGCGCAGGAGGCCACTCTCATTCGTTACTCGTCACGGAGGCCAGACATGCGCAATCTCTTGGGATCGAGTCTCGGCGTTGTCGTCTTAGCTAATCCGGCCTATCGTCCAACTCGGTACTGCGGTAGTGGCACTTCAGGCAGACGTGTGGATCGAGGAAGAACACCGACGACCGCGCGATTCAGTTCAAGCGAGAGCAGCACGCCCCACACCGCCTGGTGCACCGCCAGGCCGTGTGGATTCTGTTCCAGCGCCGCCAGAAGAAACTCGAAGGCCCCGGCATATCGCTCCCGCTTCATCAGGTGGCGCCCCAGCGCCAAGCGCGCTCGCCAGTCCGTTGCCGCGGATGCCGTAGATCGGATCGGTGAACCAGATGCTGCCGTCCGGATGGACGACGACGTCGTTCGGCGAATTCAGCCGCTTGCCTTGAATCTACGAAAACCCACGTCGAGCCCGACCTCGGGCATGTGGAGCAAGTGCTGTTTCAGGGAGACGCCTCGCCCTTTCGAGAGAAGCGCGCGCTGCAAGATCTCGCGGTGCTCGGCCTCCATGGATCGGCCGTGCGCAGCGGCCCGACGTCTGAGCCGTGTCACGACGTCAGCGTCGAGATTTCGCACGATCAGTTGTGCCATCGCAGACCCCGCATGCTATCAATGATGGCATTGATGCCGCCTCAAGCTCCACAGCCCTGACGTATGCGGTGCGCCAGCCTCGCTCAGACACGCGCCCCCGGTGGGCGGCGTCCGCACGTTCAGGGGTTTGCCTTCCAGTTGAGGATGACCGTGATGGGCGCGACGGTCACGTTTTCGGTGAGAGTATTGATCAAGAACCTCTGGCCGTCCGGAGAGACGACGTACTGCTGCCCGTCGATGTGCTCAACGGCTATTGGTGTGTGAGTGAGAAACAGCGGAACGGGGACGCCGGCTTCGACGGTCTTGCCGTCTGCCGAGCGCTGGAGCGGTACCGCGGTGAGCCGGCCGTCGAGCGCCATGTAGAACAATTCCTTGCCGTCGCGCCGCCAGCGCGCTTGAGCCCCGCCGGCCGTGGAGATCCGCGACCTGACGCCGGGACCCGGGAACGGCTGCACGTAGATCTCGAAACGCCCCGATTCGTTCGACTGGTACGCGATCCATTTTCCATCGGGAGAGAATTGCCCTGTCCGTTCCTCGAACTCGGTCTGGACAACCGGAAAGGGCTTCCGGTCTCCCTCAAGGGGAATCGCCCAGATGTCATTCTGCGTCTTCGGATCGTACGAGTAATAGAGAACGTAGCGTCCGTCAGGCGACCAATCGCTGGACATCTTGTCCGCAGATGTCGCGAGCAGCACGTCTTCAGCAGCCCCACCCGTCACCGCCTTTTGATACAGATCGTGAGCCCCTGTAATACGCGTCGAACTGAACACCATCCGCGTGCCGTCCGGTGACCATATCGGGAAGACGTCATTGGCGGGATCCGACGTGAATCGGCTCAACACTCCGCGCGCGAGTTCCAGGAACCACAGATCGGCGTTTCCGCCCGAGTTACTCATCAAGGCAAGGCTGCGACCGTCCGGCGACATCGAGGGCATCGTGATGTGGGGATCCGGGTTCCCTAATCTGCCAATTTCCTTTCCCGACCGATCGAACCACAACATCTGACTTTGAGGAGTGCCGAACGCGCTGCGATACAGAATCGTTCCATTGTCCGACGCCGCGACGGCCGCAGTCACCGTGGACCTCGTCACCCGTTCAACCACTTGAAACGGGTCTCCGGTCAGTTCTAACCGGCTGACATTAAACGCTTGAGCGAACAACGTGCCTTGACGCGCGAAGAGCACATGTCCGGAGGGAACATACACGGGTGCGACCGCGTCCTCGATCAACCGTCTCGTCTCCGAGCCGTCGAGTTGGCCCAGATAGATGCCACGGCCTTCACCAAGCGTCACCGCGTAGAAGAAGTGTCGGCCATCAGGAAGAAATCGAGGCTGGAAATGCCCGCCAGTTTGCCGTCGCTCCTCGATTCGCGTGACGGCGTCAGAGGGACCGCCCTCGGCAGAGACTCGGAGGATCGGTCTGCCGGGGAGGGGTGCGTAAAGAATGACGCCATCGCGGTTCCATGTGCCGGCGCTAAACGGCGCAGTGGCATTGGCCAGCACCTGGGGCGACCCGCCGTCGATCACGATGCGTTTCAGCTTGGCATCCGCGAAGAACCCGATCGAGCGATTATCTGGCGACCAAAACGGAAACGACGCGCCCTCGGTGGCCTTCAAGACTCGCGCCGAATCGGAATCGAGCGAGCGCAGCCACAAGGCCGGCCGGCCTTCAGAGGTCGCGACAAAGACAACCTTCTGACCGTCTGGCGAAATGGTCAGCGAGACAGGATCGGTCGTCGGCGGCGTCGTGATCTCGAGACGCATCTCCGCCGCCGCCGGCGCCGGACGGAGCGACCTCATCGTCATGGCCACCGCGATCGGGATCAACAGCGCGACCGCCGATGCCCACGCAAGCCGCTCTCGTCGTCGATTGGCTGCCGGTTGCGCGGCCACCGTCGCCGACGTCAACGTCGCGACCTGCGATCCCGTGTCCGCCGCCCATCGAAGTTCGCGCATCACATCGGCCGCTGTCTGCCATCGCTCTTCTGGATCTTTCGCGAGACAGCGCCTCACGATGTGATCGAGCAGCGGCGGTGTGAGCGGCTGCAACGTCGAGAGCGGCGGCGGCTCTTCCTTCAAGATCGCACCGAACAGGCTCGCCTGGGTCTTGCCCGAAAACGCCTTTTTCCCGGTCAGCATCTCGTAGAGCACGACGCCGAAGGCAAACAGGTCGGTGCGCGCGTCGGCCTCTTCGCCCTCGATCTGTTCCGGCGCCATGTACTGAAACGTGCCGAGAATCGTCCCGGGTGCCGTCAGAGCCTCTTGGGTTGGGAGCGCCGAACCGGGTCGGCCAGGGCTGCCGCCTTCGCCGAGGCTACGGCGCCCAGGGTAGGCCTGGCCCATGGCACTCACCTTCGCGAGACCGAAATCCAGGAGCTTCGCGTGCAGCGGGCCTTGTCGGCCCGCGCCCGCCTTGGTCAGCATGACGTTGCCTGGCTTGAGATCCCGGTGAGTAATGCCAGCGCGGTGGGCCTTATCGAGCGCGTCCGCCACCTGAATGGCGATCGCCAGCGCGTCAGTCAGCGGAAGTGGACCCTTGGCAAGACGCTCGGCCAGCGTCTCGCCCTCGAGATACTGCATGACGAGGAACGACGTGCCGTCCTGTTCGCCGACGTCGTAGAGCGCGCAGATGTGCGGGTGATCGAGTTGCGAGATCACGCGCGCCTCGCGATCGAAGCGATCGCGGAACTGCGGGTCTGCCGCGAGGTGCTCCGGCAGGACTTTCAGCGCGACGATTCGATCGAGCCGCGTGTCGCGCGCCCGATAGACCTCACCCATTCCTCCCGCGCCGAGGAGAGCGACGATCTCATATGGACCAAGCTTGGTGCCGGGCACGAGAGTCATTGTTGTGCGAGCATGATGTGTTGCGAATTCTGCCACGAACCGCGTTGTGGTCCGTGGAAATATTTGCCAACGCGCATGCCGTCAGAGGACCGGCCCGCGAAAACGCTCGCCTGGCATCACCGACGAAGCGAAACAAGCCGCGGAGATTGCTTCGTCGAGCTGATTGAGCCGCTCCTCGCAATGACCG
>JBCKZH010000126.1:0-10676 GCA_038919385.1 Vicinamibacterales bacterium
CGATGGCCCGCACACCGCTGGTGCCGATCGCGCCAATGAACTCGTCGCCGCGCAAGATCGGCACGCCGCCGGCGAAGGTGATGCCGTTGGGCACTTCGGTCACCTTGCCCAGCTTGAGCTGCTCGCCGTAGATCGCCGTCGTCAGCTTGCTCGCGACCACGGTCGCCGCCTTGCGCATGGCGATGTCAAAGGGGCGGGCGCCCGCACCGTCGAGACGCCGCATCATCACCGGCACGCCAGCGGCATCGGTCACGACAATCGCGACGTTCCATTTGTTGCGGCGCGCCTCGGCCTCGGCCGCGTCGATCACCTGCTTCGCCAGGTCGTAGGTAAGCGCCTGCGGTGGCTGCGGCGGCGCTTGCGCCGAGACGTGCTTGCCTGTCGAAAGGACCGTTACCGCCAGAAGGGCGACCACGGCCGCCGAAACCACGAAACTACTTGTCATCATGCACTCCTTCGTAGGATGTCTTGACTGCTCGAGCTGACGGCACACAGCTTATCCCAGGGGACGGCCATGGCCGCGGTCGCAACGACGGCAGATTCCCGCGTGGTCAGCCCGGTTGATAGAATCGAACGCAAATGCACAACGCTCTGGCCTGTGTGCTCGTCTTGCTGTGGACCGGTGAGACATGGGCCCAGGCCGCCGCGCGCGACGTGCGTGGCGAAGCCGAAGCGCTCAACTACGTCGCTTACGGCTACCATTTGACGGCACTCGCGATTCGCGAACGCACCGGCGACAAGGAAGGACTCGCGTACTCCTTCAACAATCTTGGCAACGTGCATCGTAACATGCGCGAGTACGACAAGGCCCTGGCCCGTCACCAACAAGGACTGGCGCTCAAGATTGAACTGGGCCTCGACCGGGTCCACACGCTGAAGGGGATGCTGCCCATCTACGCCTGGTGCAAGAAGATTCGCGACGATCAGGGGTACTGGACCCAAGTCGAAGCCTATGTGGCCAGCCGCAACGGTGAATAATACGGAAGTGCCTCGTCTTCGCTTTGCCCCCTCTCCCACCGGCTACCTGCATGTCGGGGGCGCTAGAACCGCGCTGTTCAACTGGCTCTACGCGCGCCATCACGGCGGCGTCTTCATCCTGCGCATTGAAGACACCGACGTGGAACGCTCGCAGGCCGAGATGGTCACGGGCATTCTCGACGGCCTGCGCTGGCTGGGCATCGACTGGGATGAAGGCCCGGAGATCGGCGGACCGCACGCACCGTACTACCAGTCGCAGCGCCTCGAGCGTTACCGCGCGGCGGCGCAGCAGTTGCTCGACAGCGGCCAGGCCTTCGAAGACGGCGGCGCCCTCCGCTTCAAGGTGCCGCCCGGCAAGACCTCGTTCGTCGACAGCGTGCATGGGCCGATCGAGTTCGACAACGAGCACATCGAAAGCTTCGTCATCCTGCGGTCCGACACCCACCCCACCTATCACCTGTCGGTCGTCGTCGATGACATCGACATGGCGATCACGCACGTGGTGCGCGGCGACGATCACATCTCGAACACGCCGAAGCAGGTGCTGCTCTACAACGCCTTCGGCACGACGCCGCCGACGTTCGCGCACGTGCCGCTGATCATGGGCGCCGACAAGCAGCGCCTTAGCAAGCGCCATGGCGCGACCTCGGTGATGGAGTACGAGAAGCAAGGCTACCTGCCGGAGGCGATGTTCAATTTCCTCGCGCTGCTCGGCTGGGGCACCGGGAGCAACGACGAGCTGTTCACTCGGGACGAGCTGATCCAGCACTTCAATCTCGAGGGCATCAGCGGCGGCAACGCCGTGTTCAACACCGAAAAGCTGGATTGGTTCAATCACCAGCACCTCCTCAGGCTCACGGATGACGAGCTGATCGCTCGCCTGGACGGCTTGCGCCTTGCGGCTTGCGACTTGCGGCAGGATCCGAGCCGAACGTCGAAGATCCTCGCGTTGTTGCGGCCGCGGTGCAAGAAGCTGACGGACTTTCCCGACCAACTCGCGCCGTTCTTCGTCGATCCTTCCGACTATGATGCGGCGGGTGTCGCGAAGCACCTCTCGGCGCCGGAGGCGCCTGGCCACTTGCAGGCCCTGCGAGACGCATACGCCGCGACCCCGGAGTGGTCGGAGGTCGCGCTCGAGAAGTGCCTGCGCGAGCTCGCCGAAACGCGAAGCGCGAAGGCGGCCACATTAATTCACGGTACACGCCTGGCCATGACCGGTCGTATGGTGAGTCCAGGACTGTTCGAAATGCTGGTGTTGCTGGGCCGAGAGCGTGTCGTACGCCGGCTTGAGGCTTTAACCACGAAGATCACGATGACCACGAAGCAATGAGACGACGGGATTTCATCAAGATGGTGGGCGCCTCTCCGCTGCTGGCCGGCGTGGCCCAGTCCACGCGCTCGGATTTCGATTTCATCATCATTGGCGCCGGCTCCGCCGGGTGTGTGCTGGCGAATCGGCTGTCAGCGGATGCCTCGACGCGCGTGCTGTTGCTCGAGGCCGGCGGGCCTGACAATGACGACCCCGCCATCACCACGCCCGGACGCTGGGTGTCGCTGATCGGATCAAAGTTCGATTGGGGCTACTCGACTGAGCCAGAGGCCGGCTTGCAGAACCGGCGCATCACGTTCCCGCGCGGCAAGGTGCACGGTGGATCGAGCGCCGTGAACGCCATGGCCTTCATCCGCGGCCACCAGTTCTGCTTCGACAAGTGGGAGCGGATGGGCAATCCGGGCTGGGGTTACGAAGCACTGCTCCCCCTCTTCAAGAAGTCGGAACGTCACGAGATGGGCGAGGACTCCTATCGGGGTGGCGACGGCGAGTTGGCGGTCTCACTCTGCACCGATCCGCATGCCGGCCACCGGGCCTTCCTGCGCGCGGCAGCGGAGAACGGCTATAAGGCCGACGCCCGCTTCGACTTCAACCTGCCGGCCCCGGTGAACGTGGCCGGCTTCTACCAGAAGAACATTCTCGACGGCAGGCGGCACAGCGCCGCGGATGCGTTCCTGAAGCCGGTGCTGTCCCGGCCGAACCTCGAAGTGCGGTCGCAGTCACAGGCGACCAAGCTCCTGATTGAGAGCGGCCGCTGCGCCGGCATCGAGTACGTGCGCGACGGCAAGCCCGAGCGAGCCCGGGCAACGCGCGAGGTGGTGGTCTGCAGCGGCGTCATCGATTCGCCGAAGCTGCTGATGCTGTCGGGCATTGGCCCGGCCGATCGGCTCAAGGCGCTGGGCATTCCCGTGGTGGCCGACGTGCCTGGTGTCGGTCAGAATTTTCAGGATCACTTGAAGCTGTCGATCCGGTGGAACGGCAAGACCGAGCTGCCGGGATCGACGGTGACCGCGGGCTTGTTCACGCGCTCGAGCCAGATGGACTGGGGCAATGCGCCGGACCTGCAGTTCTACGTCGGGCGCGGCGTTGATACATCCGACAAGTTCGTCACGATTACGGTGTCGCTGGTGCAGCCGAAGTCGCATGGTGAGATTCGCCTGCGTTCGGCCGATCCGCTGGCGGCCCCGATCGTTCGCGCCAACTACTTGCAGGAACAGGCCGACGTCGATGCCCTGGTGCGCGGCGTGAAGCTGGCGCGCTGGTTCGGCGAGGCGCAGGCGTACGAACCACTGCGTGCCGACGAGATTCTGCCGGGGCCGGCGATGAAGAGTGACGCGGAGCTGGCCACCTTCGTCCGTCGCGAGTCGGACACGATTTACCACGGCGCCGGCACCTGCAAGATGGGCCCGGCCGCCGATGCCATGGCCGTAGTCGATCCCGTGCTGCGCGTGCGCGGGGTTCAGGGATTGCGCGTCGCCGATGCCTCGATCATGCCCGAAGTGGTGAACACCACCACGCATGCCGCGGCGGTGATGATCGGCGAGAAGGTCGCGCTGCTCCTCAGGGCTTAGCTCGCCATGGTGCCGGCGGGCGCATCGTCAGCGGTTGCTTCGCATGATGCGCAACTCGCGCACGACGGCTTCACGACGGGTCCGGCCGGGCGCCGCGCGAATCCCAGCA
This sequence comes from Vicinamibacterales bacterium, assembly GCA_038919385.1. GTDB lineage: Bacteria > Acidobacteriota > Vicinamibacteria > Vicinamibacterales > UBA2999 > 12-FULL-67-14b. The sequence goes on from JBCKZH010000126.1 coordinate 3,989, forward strand.
GCCGGCGAATCAGGATCGCGCCCGCGGCGCACGCGATCACCGTGACCAGGCCGTGCTGCAGCAGCTCCATCACGCCACCCCTGCAGCTTTCAGGCCCTGGTGCACGAGCAACGCCACCAGGTAGGCCAGTCCCGACATGTAGCCAAGCTGGAGCGCCGCGTAGCGGATGCTGCCGGTCTCCCTGCGCGTCACCACGAGCGTGGGCAGACACTGCATGGCGAGCACGAAGAACACCAGCGCCGACGCCGCGGTCGATGCCGAAAATACCAGCGTGCCGTCGTCGCGCGTCATGGCGCGGATGCGGGCGAGAACCCCTGCATCCAACTCGCCATCGCCCTGGCTGCCGGCCAGCACCGACATGGTTGAAACGAACACCTCGCGGGCCAGGAAACTGGTGAGCACGCCAACCGTCAATTGCCAGTCGAAGCCAAGCGGTTCGAAGGCAGGGGCGAGTGTGTGGCCGATGCGCCCGGCGAAACTTCCAGCCTGTCCGGCCTTCGCTTGCACCGAGCCCGCTTCCGCGAGCAGCTCGGCCGCCTGAGTCTCGCTCACCCCTGGCGCCGCGGCCTGCGCTTGCAGCGCCTGCGCGGCGGGGACCACGCCCACTTTCGGATACGCGCTGAGCCACCACATCACGATGCAGATCGTGACAATGACGGTGCCGGCCGTGGTCAGGAACGAGAGGCCCTGATCCTTCGCGGCAAAGAGCGCGTTCTTCAGCGAGGGAGCCTTATAGGTTGGCAGCTCGAGGATCATCGGCCGCGCGTGTCCTGGAAGAATGGTGCGGCCGAACAGCCAGGCGGTAAACAACGCCGCCGACGCGCCGAGCAGGTAACAGCCGGCGAAGGCGAGTCCGGCGGCCGTTGGATGGCCGGCGAACAACAAGGTGGTGAGCAGCACGTAGACCGGCAGCCGCGCCGAGCAGCTCATGAACGGCGCCACCAGGATGGTGGCCAGCCGATCGCGTCGATCCGAGATCAGGCGCGCGCTCATGATGCCCGGCAGCGCGCAAGCGTGCGAGGTGAGCAGCGGGACGAAGGCGTGGCCGGGAAGGCCGAAGCGCGCGAGCATGCGGTCCAGCACGAACGCGGCCCGGGCGAGGTAGCCGGTGTCTTCAAGCACGGTGATCAGGAAGAACAACAGGCAGATCTGCGGGAGGAACACGAGCGTGCCGGCGATGCCGCCGACCACGCCCTGGCTGAGGAGGTCGCGGACGGCGCCGGCGGGCAACGTCGATTCGATCAGGCGTTGCAGCCCGGCGAACGTGGCGTCGATCAGATCCATGGGTACGGCGGCCAGGGTGAAAAGGACCCAGAACAGGCCACCCATCACCGCCATGAACACGAGCAGCCCCAGCACCGGATTCGTCAGGACGCGGTCGAGCCGGTCGGTAAGGCGGTCGGCGGTCGCCACGACCTCGCCGGAGGTCACGCTGCCGGCCACCTCCTCCGCCCACGCGATCGACACTTCGGTGGATGCGTCGGCTGCGGGGAGGTCGATCGGGTGTCCGCGCCAAATTCCGGTGAGGGTCATGCGGAGGGCCGCGAGGCCGGTGCCCGTGCGGGCCACGATCGGGATCGCCGGCACGCCGAGCCGCCGCGACAGGGCCGGGGCATCAATCGCGAGGCCGCGACGGGCCGCCAGGTCGCTCATGTTGAGGGCGACCACGACGCGGCGATCGCCGCGCAGCAGTTGGGCGACCAGCACAAGGTTGCGGGTGAGGTTGCACGCGTCGACGACGACGATCACGGCATCGCCGGCCGCTGGTGCGGCGAGGGCGGTGCGGGCAATCGCGCTTTCCGGCGCGTCCAGGTTGAGGTCGTAGACGCCGGGCAAGTCGAGAATATCAATCGCTTCCGGCCACCCGGCCCAGGCGGTGCGGCCGGTGCGCAGGGCGGTGGTCGTGCCCGGGAAGTTGGAGGTCTTCGCGCGCGTGCCGCAGAGGGCGTTGAAGAGCGTGGTCTTACCCGTGTTGGGATTGCCCACGAGCAGGATCCGGTGAATCGAAACCGCGGCGAGCGAACCATCCGCGAGGGCGGCGGCGGAGTGCGTGGTCACGGCCCTACTCGACAGCGACGACGACAAACTGGGCGACAGCCCGTGACAGCCCGATGCGGGTCGATCGCACCTGGATGATGCAGGTGTCGCCGGCGCGGCAGAGCTGGAGGCGGGCGCCATTGGTGAGGCCGAGCGAGCGCAACACGTTGCGGGAATACTGATCCACCACGTCGTGGAGGACGGCGAACGTCCCGATGCCGAGATCCATCAGCGGCATCGTCCTGGTGTGGGCGCCGGGGCCCGGAGTGGGGGTAGAAACATCAACCATGAGGATCCCTATGGTAATACATGCTGAGACTTAATCTCACAATTGGGAATTCCGGGCGGGATCCGCCTTGGCCGTGCCCGGCGGCGAGAAGGTCGCGCCGCTCCTCAGAGCTTGGCTGCCGCCCGCTCCGCGGCCACCAGTACGCGCCGCAGAATCTTCCCCGAGGGCGACTTGGGGATCGCGTCGGCAAATGCGACGTGGCGCAGCCGCTTGTAATGCGCGACGTGGAGTGCGACGAAGGCCATCACTTCTTCACCCGTCAGCGGCTCGCGCATTACGACCATCGCCTTCGGCACCTCGCCGCACTCGTCGTCCGGGACGCCGTACACCGCGGCGTCCGCGATCTTCGGGTGCTTCAGCAGCAGCGCCTCGAGTTCGGCCGGCGCCACCTGGAACGCCTTGACCTTAATCAGCTCCTTCAATCGATCGACCACCTCGAGGTAGCCCTCGGCGTCGACCACACCAATATCGCCAGTGTGGAGCCAGCCGTCCGCATCGACAGTGCGCGCGGTCGCTTCGGGGTTGTTCAGGTAGCCCTTCATCACCTGGGGACCACGCACCCAGACTTCACCGGCTTCGCCTTCCTGCAAATCGTGGCCAGTCATCGGATCGACCACCCGCAGTTCTGTCGACGGCGCCAGAAGGCCGACCTTGCCGGCGCGCTCGCCGCCGCCGGGCGTGTAGTGCGTGACCGGACTGAGCTCGGTCATGCCGTATCCCTGCCGCACCTTGATCGACAGGCGCGTTTCAACGGCGGCGGTGATCTCGCTGCCGAGCGGCGCGGCCCCCGAGAACAGCCAGCGCAGGTTCGACAGGTTGAAGCGATCGACCATCGGATGCTTGGCGAAGGCGATCACCACCGGCGGCACGACGTGCGCGATGGCAATCGGGTAATCCTGCAGGATGCGAAGCACGGTTTCGAGATCGAACCGGGGCAACGTGACGACAGCGGCGCCGCGCAGCAACCCGTGGTTCATGATCACGACCATGCCGTAGATATGGAAGAACGGCAGTACGCCGAGAAGCGCGCGAATCTCATGCGCCTCCATCGCGTCGATCTGCAGAAGGTTGGCCACCAGGTTTCTATGCGTCAGCATCACGCCCTTCGGCAGGCCCGTGGTGCCGGAGGAATACGGCAGCACCACGATGTCGTGGCCGGGATCGATCGTCACTGGCGGCGGGTCGGCATCGACCAGAGTGTCCGCGAGCGACGGCACGCCCTCGGCGGTATCGATCGTGATGATGTCGATGGCCTGCCCCGACTCGGCCACGGCCGCACGTGCCTTCTCAAGCAGGGCAGCGGTGGTGAACATCAGCCGCGCACCGGCGTCCTTCAGCTGATACGCGAGTTCCTCAACGGTGTAGGTCGGGTTGACCGTGGTGAGGATGGCGCCCAGACGTGAGACGGCGTGGAAGACCACGGCATACTCGGGCGAGTTGGGCGACCAGATCGCGACCACGTCGCCCTGGCGGATGCCACGGCGATCGAGACCGGCGGCCAACTGCCTGGTCTGATCGAGCAGTCGCGCAAACGTCAGGACGCGACCGGTCGTCCCGTCAACAAGCGCGGGCGCGTCGCCACGCGCGGCCGCGCCACCCAGCACGAAGTCGTGAAGGGCAACGCGGGGGATCGTGATCGGCGGATACAGGCTGCGAAATACCATCTGGGCCCTCTGGACAGCGCTGCGCTGCCCGTGCGGGCCGGAGAGTAAGTCGCGAACCTGATCCCGGTCAACCTAATTTTCGCATCCAACCAGCCCTGCCCGCCCCACCCGCCTGACATGGGTAAGTCACTGTCGAATGTGGCCCAGCAATAACCTGTTTTTGGGAGTCACGTCGGCGGGGATGGTCTGCGTCCACACGCGGTAGCCCTGCTGTTCGAGGCGAACGGCGCGCATGATGTCGATGGCCAACGCACCATCAACCCAGCCCGACAAGGCGCCGGTGTCGTTGGCGACCAGGTCGTGGCAGCACGGCAGCACGGCCACACGAGCGTGCGCGCCGACCGCGCGGTCGAGCACCACGTCCGTTAACGCTCCGCATGCGTGACTCGACACCACCACATCATCGGCATGCAGGGTGATGGCATCAAGCGCCCTCTCTTCGAACGTGACGCGGTCCCGCAGTCGCGGCCACGACTCGACGAGGACGCCGTGCAGTTTTGCGCAGGACGCGGGCAGCCGCGCATCAACCGCGATGGCCGACGGTGAGGTGTCGTCCAGGATCATCAGGATTTGGGCGAGTAGGCCATGGCCGGCGCCCAGATCGACGATCCGTCCGCCACGAAAGAGGCGTCGCGAGCGCCGGGCGACTTCCCAGGCTTCGTAGAGCTCCTTACGCGGGAGGCATCCGGCATGACACACCGCTCGGGCAATGCGATCGAACAGGGTTTCGCTGGGGAATCGGCCCAGATCGCGATCGGTGAGGCGCCCCTTCGAGGAGGGGAGAAAGGAGGTCAAACCGACGAAAAGTATAGTGCCGTCGCGATGCGAACTTGCTCCCTGTCGAGGGGCTCACTTATAATCGGAGGTTCCTACACCCTACTGGGAGGTCGTTCAACGGTAGGACAGCAGACTCTGACTCTGCTTATCGGGGTTCGAATCCCTGCCTCCCAGCCAGACTTCGCCACCTTCGGTGGCTTCGTCTAGGCAGACCCTGCTTCGGGCCTGCCATCCCACAACCTTACGATCCGCGAAGTCTGTCTCGCCGAAGCGGCGGAGCCGCGTAGGCGGACCACCGAGAGGCCGATCCAGTCAGATCTCGACTCGCGCCTCACGCGACGTCAGCACCGCTCGAGGCCAACGGCGCGTGCCCTGAACCGGCGAGTCTGCCACAATAAGCGCGGATGGGCACCGCCAACCGCGAATCCAGTAGGCAACAGTCACGCGGGCGGGGCGGCGTCGCTCCGGTACTCCTCGCGGTGGCACTGATCGCCGCGGCCGTCGCGCTCGTCGTCTGGTCGATGTCCCCGGCACGGACCCTCGGGCGCCTGGAGCACGAGGAGGTATCGGACTTCTCTCGAATCCGTGTCCGCCGCGACGGCGACGTCCGCGCACTCACGTTCGTGCGCGACAACGGCCAGGAGGTGGTGCAAAGCCGCGTCGATCTGACGGCGCCCCACGCCTTGGCGTCGCCGTACGCCCGCGCCATGTTCGTCAGCTACCTCTACCAGCCTCATCCGCGTCGCGTGCTCATTGTCGGCCTGGGCGGCGGCGCGATGGTGCGCTTCCTGACCCATCACGAGCCGCAGGTGCGGATCGATGCCGTCGAGATCGATGCCGCCGTCGTCCGGCTCGCGGACGAATACTTCGGCGTGCGCTCCGGCGGGAACGTCCGCGTGCATACCGCCGATGCGGTGGCGTTCGTGGCGTCCACCACGGACCGCTACGACCTGATCCTGATGGACGCGTTCCTGCGTCCGTCAAGCGGCACCGACGCGACCGGCGTGCCGACCGGTCTCAAGACGCTGGCGTTTCTCGACCGCCTGAAGCGGGCGCTTGCCCCCGGCGGCGTCGTCGCGTTCAATGTCAACGAACACGCCAGCATGGCCGACGACATCGCCGCGGTCGGGGCTGCGTTTGGCCACGCGGCGGTCTACCGCTGCCCGCCTGCCGGCAACAAGGTGGTCATCGCCGCCGAGGGCGTCCTGGCCACGGACGACGAACTGCGCGCCCGCATCGGTGCGCTCGACGCGCGCTTCGGGGGGCGCTGTCGTTCGCCGAGGTCCTGCGGAACCGGGAATAGCGCGTCGTTCGTGCCGCTGAAGGAGCTGGGATCGGGGTTCGCCGATCTCGGACACCCGCGGCCGGCCGAGGCGCTGGCGAAGGCGGAACTCGCCCGCAAGATTGCCGAGCTGATCGCGAAGCGCCGATTGACGCAGGCCGTGGCGGCTGAACTGCTGAACATCGATCAGCCGAAGGTGTCGGCGCTGGTCCGGGGCCGTCTCGCCGGGTTCTCACTCGATCGGCTCGTGCGGTTCCTCGTACTGCTCGGCAGCGACGTGGAGATCGTCGTGAAGCCACGCCGCGCGGCGGGCCAGGCGAGGGTGCTGGTCGCCTGACTGCCGATGAGTCGCTCCATCCTGCGTAGCAGCTTCTTGAGCTTCTTGTAGTTCTCCGCCCAGTCCTTGGCCAGCCTGGCCTGAACATCCGTCAGACGCAAGGACTGGGTCTTGCCGCCGAGTTTGTGGCTCCACTGGTCGTAGGGTCCATGAAGCCGGGGCGGCGTGGCCAGGCAGCGGCACGACGGATTCCCGCACGGCATGTAGCGCCGGATCACGCTGCCCGGCCGGGCCCACCCCAGAGCGACGATCTGCCGCTTGATCTCCCGATACGCCTCCTCGCGATCCTGTCCGGCCATGCT
>JBCKZH010000127.1:0-10209 GCA_038919385.1 Vicinamibacterales bacterium
CAGCATGCCCGCTGACGAACGTCGCTGGTGACGTTCGCCTCTGCGGAGGTGTGTGATGACCCAGTTACGACGACGAATGATCGACGACATGGGGGTGCGGTGGATGGCGAAGGCGACCCAGGAGGCGGACCTCGCCGCCGTCGTGGGGCTGGCGCGGTTCGATCGCCGGTCGCCCGACCAGATTTCGGATGCGGAGGTCCAGGCCTACCTGCGGCATCTCATGCGCGATCGGAAGCGCGCGTGGAACACGTGCAACATGGTGGTCCACGGGTGGCGCTTCCTCTATCACGTGACGTTGAAACGCGACCGCACCTCGTTCAGTATTCCGGGTGGCCGCCAGCCGGCGACGCTCCCGGAGATCGTGAGTCGCGAGGAGGTGCCGCGCGTCATTGCGACGGGCGTGCGCGTCAGCGAACTGGTCCATCTGCGGCTGACCGACCTCGATGCGGACCGGGGCCTGGTGCGCATCGAACAGGGCAAGGGGGCCAAGGACCGGTACCCCATTTTGTCGCCGCGCCTCCAGGACGCACTGCGCGCCTACCGCACGACCACCGACCCGCGCGGGTGGCTCTTCCCGGCGCGGAAGGGGCGGCACGCCCTGCACACCATCCAACGGTTGCTCGGCCATCGCTCGATCCAGACGACCACGCGCGACCTGCACGTCGCGCAGTCCTCCCTGACCGTCCACGGGGCGCCGATTGAGCTCCTCAGCTTCCCGTCGCCCCTGTCGCCCTCGTCGCCGGACTAGGCCATGGGTCCGCCGCCTCTGGAGGCGGCCGCTGATCGACGCCCCGGCCGACTCGAGCTGGCGGACATGGTGCGCACGCACGGGGCGCGCGACCAACAGACCCATCGGGTGGCGGGCGTCCAGCGCGCCGCCCTGCGTGCGATCGCGGTCTGCCGCACGGCCGTGCTCGGCGGGCATCGGGAGACGTGCGATCGGTGCGACGCCGTGCGCATCACGTACAACTCCTGCCGGAATCGGCACTGTCCGAAGTGTCAGACCCTCACGAAGGAGCGGTGGCTGGCCGCGCGCCAGGCCGACCTGCTGCCCATTCCGTATTTCCATGTGGTCTTCACGCTGCCGCACGTGCTCAATGCGCTCGCCCAGGGGAATCCCCGCGTCCTCTACACGCTCCTCTTTCGCGCCGCCGCGGACACGCTCCTCGCCTTCGGGCGTGATCCGCGGCACCTCGGCGGGACACCCACCGCGTCGCGCTGTCGAATGACCGGCTCGTCGACCACGTCGACGGTCGCGTCCGGTTCCACTGGAAGGACTACGCCGACCACCACCGCCCGAAGGTCATGACCCTGGACGCCGAGGAATTCCTGCGGCGCTTTCTGCTCCACGTGGTGCCGAAAGGCTTCATGCGCATTCGTCACGTCGGGCCGCTCGCCAACCGCGCGCGTCGCGCCCACGTCGCGCGCGGTCGGGATCTCCTCGGCCAGCCCCCACCCGAGGCGGCACCACCCGAGTCGGCCGCGACGCTCCTGCAGCGGCTCACCGGCGTCGACCCGGCGCGCTGCGTGGTCTGCGGCGAGGGCCGGATGCAGATCACGGCGATCGTGGGGCGCCTCGCCGTTCCGCCGGACACCTCATGAGGGCCCTCGCGCGCCGCCCGACCACCGGCCGCCATGGACGGACGTGTGTCCGATCGGGCGTGCTCTGCCTCGGGCCGCCGCCGCCCCCCGCTCCCGCGCGCCGCCGACGCACCACGACGCGCGGTCCAGGCCCGTCGCGCGACGCCCAGCGAGCGCACGCCCGCGCCGCCTTACAATCCCCATAGCGGACACGGCGGACCGAGCCACGCGGTTCAGTTCAACCGGGTTTATCCGCACGGCACGAGCGCGGGTGCTCGCCTGACCATCGTGGCCGTGCGGATCGAACCCTATTCGATGGGGTTCACCGGTACGCCCTGCAGCAGAATCGTGAAGTGCAAGTGATCGCCGCCGGCGAGCCCGGTCGCGCCAGTGCGGCCCAACTCCTGGCCCTTCGTCACGGCATCGCCAACTGTGGTGCCGATCGACGACAGGTGCGCGTAAAGCGACTGCACGCCGAGGCCATGGTCGAGGATCACGCAGTTGCCGTAGATGCCGAGGAAGTCCGCGAACAAGACGACGCCGGCGTTGGCGGCGTGGACCGGCGCCTGCTGCACCGAGGCCAGGTCGAAGCCCAGGTGCACCTGGCGATCGGCGAAGCGCGACTCGACCAGTGAGTTCCCCATCTGGGTGAATGCCTCGGTCCACAGCATCTTCGGCTGGCTCTTCGCTGCTAGCGCCGTGATCGTGTCGCTGTTCTTCTTACGCAGGTCGCCGTTGATCGTCAGAAAACCCTTGAGCAGGCCCTCCGGCGAGCTGGTGTCGATCTTAAGGTCTGGCGTGTTCGAGGCGATCGCCGGCACCACGCGATCGAGGAAACGCTGGTCGATTGGAATCCGCGACTGCAGGAACTTCTTGTTGGTGGGCTGATGCTCGAGCGGAGTGGTGACTTCGTTGCCGGCTGCGTCCCTGGCAAACGCCGACATCCGCGCGTTGAGATCTTGATCGTGCTTTAGCGCGAACGTCTCGTCGTCCGATGCGTGGGCGTAGCCGTCCACGGATCGTCCGGCCACGGATGACGCGGGTAGCGGCCACGCAGTTCCTTCCGAACCTCCTGATAGGTGGTCGCCCAGAAGCTCTTGAGATCCTGCGTGCTCTGCACCGGCCTCGCATTCGGCGCGAGCAGGTGGAACGTGACCGGCGTCTTCTTCGGGCCGAGCCGCGGGGTTTCGGCGAGGCCGAAGAGTTCCTGCAGTTTAACCGCCACCGACACGGTGCCGTCGGCCGAGTATTCCAGCCGCATCGATCGGCCGCTGGGCACGCCGAGTGTGTCCGGCGCATCGCGATCGATCGCCTGCTGCGCGGCCCGGGGGAGGTGGGCGGCGAGGTCGAGGTCCTTGAAGCCCTTCGCGTCGGCGGCCGCCAGCGCGGCGAGTGCGGGCAGGTCGAGTGATTGGCCGGCGAACGAGGCGCGTCGCTGCAGCCGCTCCGTTTCCGGATCGGGATCGCGCTCGAGCCATGCCTTTGCGAGCATCGTCGCGGCCACTTTCGGATCGACTGGGACATGCTGTTGGCGCAGCACCAGCGCGTCGTACCACTCCGTGGCGTGCGCGCGAATCACGCCGGTGGCGGCATCGATACTGTGGACCACCGCGCTGCGCGTCGCGGCGAGCCACTCGGGTTCGATTCGACACGCCGAGCGAACCACCGCTTCGGTGGCCTCCCTCTTGACCACCGTAGCCTTGGCGAAGGTGGTTGGCCGGATCGCGCCGGCCGCGACATCAAGGGCGACCAGCCACTCGCCGTCTCGCACCCCGCTCTCGCGTCCCATCACCGCGCCGTGGCCGGTCGCCAGGGTGACGCGATCGATACTGCGCCTCCTGGCCACACGGTCCGGATATCCGGCCATCACCGCTCTGCGGAACGTCAGCTCGTCGATTCGCCGGACGTGGGCCTTGCCAAGCATCGCCGCGGCGTCGCGTTCGAGATTTTCGGCCACCCGTTTCAGATGAAAGGGCTGACGCGGCCAACTGTCGATGATTGGGAGCAGGTCGCATGAGGTGGACCGATCGACGCGATCGACCCGGCCCGGTTCAGATAGCCAGGCGCAAGCGGCCGCCGCTTCGAACGAACCGTGCCCGTCGATCAAAATGCGCGCGAGTCGCGGGTGCAACGGCAATCGCCGCAGCAATGCGGCCTGCTCGGTGGCGCGTCCGTTCCTGACCAGGCCCAGGCGTTCGAGCAGGCCGAGCGCCGTCGCCAGCCGATCGTCGGACGGTCGCTCGAACCAGTCGAATGTCTGGGGATCGCCGCCCCATCCCAGGATCGACAGGACCGGCTGGGCCAGATCGATGCGCTGCACCTCGGGCTCGCGGTGGGGCCGCAACCGATCGCGCTCATCCCAGAGCCGGCGCACGGTGCCCGGTCCCAGCCGGCCGGCACGGCCGGCCCGCTGGTCCGCTGAATCCGTGGTGATGCGCTCGATGGTGAGGCTGTCGACACCGCGATTGCCGTCGTAGCGCGCGACCTTGTGCAGGCCGCTGTCGATCACGACCGACACGTCAGGAACTGTCAGCGAGGTCTCGGCGATGTTCGTAGCCAGAATGACGCGCCGCTTGGTCGCCGGTGCGAGGGCCGCATCCTGTTCCGCGGCATCCAGAGATCCGTGGAGCGACAGCAGATCGACGCCGTGCCGCGCCGCCACCGATTCGGTTTCGTGCATGGCCCGCGCGATCTCGCCGGCGCCCGGCAGGAAGCACAGGGCGCTGCCACGCGCCGAAGGCAACAGTTCATCCAGGGCAGCCGCAACGGTCTGTCCAGGACCGTAGCTGATGTCGATGGGATGGAGCGTGCCAGGCACGTCAACGATCGGGCACCCGCCGAGAAAGCGCGACACCGGTGCCGTGTCGAGGGTGGCCGACATCACGAGAATGCGCAGGTCACTTCGCGCCTGCCACGCCTGGCGCGCCAGCGCCAGGCCCAAGTCGGCGTGAATGCCGCGCTCGTGAAACTCGTCCACGATCAGCGTGGTCACGTCACTCAGCAGGGGATCGTCCTGCAAGTAAGCGGTGAGAATGCCTTCCGTGACGACCAGGAGACGGGTGTCGGCGCTGGCGTTCCGCTCGAAGCGGATGTGCCATCCCACCTCCCGACCCAGCGTCCAGCCGCGTTCATCCGCGATGCGGCGCGCCATGGCCCTGGCGGCGACGCGGCGCGGTTGCAGCAGCAGGACCCGGCCCCGGTCCACCAAGGCCGGCGGCACGCGCGTAGTCTTGCCCGCGCCGGGCGCCGCCGTCAGAACGGCCGCGCGATGGCGATCCAGGGCCTGGCGGATGGGGTCGATGAAGGCATCGACCGGAAGCGCGGAGGGGGGCACGTCACTTATGATGGCAGACCATGGTCCTTCAGCGCTTCCTCGGTCTTGGTGGAGTGGTCCTCGCCCTTGGTATCCTTGGCGGTCCGGCGTTTGCGCAAACGACCACGACCCAACCAGCGAGGCGCGAACCGCCATCGACACTGCGCGCGCCGACGCGCGCCGACCTGCTGCGCGGAGAGTACGGCCGCTATCGCGCCAACAACGACCTGCTCTATTACGAGCTGGATGTTCGCGTCGATCCCGCCAAGCGCGTCGTCAGCGGCAAGAACGCCATCCGCTTCAAGATGCTGAAGGACGACACGCGCATTCAGTTGGAACTCTACGCCAACCTCGGTGTCGACAAGATTCTACTGGGTGCCACCCGGTTGAAATACGAGCGCGACCTGAACACCGTCTACGTGGACTTTCCGGCGACGTTACGCGCGGGTCGCACCTACACCATCGAGTTTCACTACACCGGTGCGCCGCAAGAGCAAGGACGGTTCGGCGGGCTGGCTTTCCGTCAGGACCCGGCCGGCCGGCATTGGATCAACACCGCCAACGAAGGCGAGGGCTCAAGCGTGTGGTGGCCGAGCAAAGATCAGTGGCGCGATGAACCCGAGGGCATCGAGATCCGCGTCGCCGTGCCCAACGGGCTCACCAACGTCTCGAACGGCCGCTTCATGGGCAAGACCGATCTCGGCGACGGCTACACCCGCTGGGACTACCGCGTCCACTACCCGATTAACTCGTACAACGTCTCGCTCAACATCGCCGCCTACGCCCATTTCTCCGAGACGCTCGGCGATCTGACGATGGACTATTTCGTGCTGCCCGAGAACATGGAGAAGGCGCAGAAGCAGTTCGCGCAAGCCCGGCCGATGATCGAGGCGTTCGAGAAGTACATCGGCAAGTACCCGTTTCCGAAAGATGGCTTCAAGCTGATCGAAGTGCCGTACTCCGGCATGGAGCACCAAAGCGCCGTGACCTACGGCAACCGCTACGCCAACGGCTATCTCGAGCGCGACTGGACCGAGGTCGGTGTCAGCCTGAAGTTCGACTTCATCATCATCCACGAGAGCGGCCACGAGTGGTTCGGCAATGCCGTGTCAGCCGCCGACGTCTCGGACATGTGGATCCAGGAAGGCTGGTGCAACTACCTGGAGTTCGTCTACGTCGAGGCGCTGTTCGGCGCCGAGGACGCGCTGAAGTATGCCAACGGCTACAAGAAGAAAGTCGGCAACAAGGAGCCGATCATCACGCAGCGCGGCATCCATCGCACGCCCAACCAGGACATGTACTTCAAGGCCGCCCTCTTCCTTCACACCCTCCGGAGCGTCGTCAATGACGATGCGCGGTGGTGGAAGCTGGTCCGCGATACCTACGAGCACTTCAAGTACCAGAACATCATGACCGAGGACATGGTGCGATTCTTCAACGCCGAGTTGAAGCAGGACATGACGCCGATCTTCAATCAGTACCTGCGCCGGACCGCGCTGCCGACACTGGAGCTGACGTTCGACGAGAAGGCCGGCACCGTGTCGTATCGCTGGAACGCCGACGAGCGCGGCTTTGCCATGCCGATCAAGGTGGGTACGAAGGGCAACTGGCAGGTAATTCAGCCGACGTCTGAGTGGAAGACGATGCCGAACAAGCTGGGCAAGGCGCTCGAGGTTGCGACCGAGCTGTTCTATGTGAACGTCGCGATCCTCGACGCCGACGGGCGACCCGTGAAGTAAGATCCGAAGACCGCCAGGGGTATCCGTCCGCCTGCGCGCCTAATACCTGGCGCGCTACGGCTAGACGAGATTGAGAGAAACCCTGGAACCTGATCCCGTTGACACGGGCGGAGGGAGAGCGGAATGAGCAAGTCCACACCAGTGCCGGTTGCCTCGACGTACGAAGAGGCCTATCCCAATTCAACCAAGGTTTATGAGAACGGCGTGCCGTTCCGCGAGGTCGCCCTCGGCGGCGGCGAGAAACCGGTACGCCTCTACGACACCAGCGGGCCGCAAGGCCACGATCCGCGCGCCGGGCTGCCGAAGCTGCGCGAGTCGTGGGTGGCGCCACGCCGAGCGGATGCGAGGCAAGGCAAAGTAGTCACCCAGCTTCACTAAGCCCGCAAAGGCGAGATCACGCCCGAGATGGCCTACATCGCCTCGCGCGAAGGCCTGCCCGCCGAGTTCGTACGCGATGAGGTGGCCCGCGGCCGCGCCATCATCCCCGCCAACATCAATCACCCCGAACTCGAGCCGATGATCATCGGCCGCAACTTCCTGGTGAAGATCAACGCCAACATCGGTAACTCCGCCGTCTCCTCGTCCATTGAAGAGGAAGTGGAGAAGCTGCGGTGGTCCACGCTATGGGGCGCCGACACGGTGATGGATCTGTCGACCGGCAAGAATATCCACGAAACCCGCGAGTGGATCGTGCGCAACTCGCCGGTGCCGATCGGCACCGTGCCGATCTACCAGGCCCTCGAAAAGGTCGGTGGCCGGCCCGAGGATCTCACCTGGGAGGTCTACCGCGACACGCTGATCGAGCAGGCCGAGCAGGGCGTCGACTACTTCACCGTGCACGCCGGCGTGCTGCTGCGCTACATCCCGATGACGGCCAAGCGCCTCACCGGCATTGTCTCGCGCATCACCAGGAGAACTTCACCTACACGCACTTCCGCGAGATCTGCGAGATCATGAAGGCCTACGACGTGTCGTTCTCCCTCGGCGACGGCCTGCGCCCGGGTTCGATTGCCGACGCCAACGACGAGCCGCAGTTCGCCGAGCTGAAGACGCAGGGCGAGCTGACCAAGATCGCGTGGGAATACGACGTGCAGGTGATGAACGAAGGCCCCGGCCACGTCCCCATGCATCTCATCAAGGAGAACATGGAGAAGCAGTTGGAGTGGTGCAGCGAAGCGCCGTTCTACACGCTGGGACCGCTGACCACCGACGTGGCGCCGGGCTACGACCACATCACCTCGGCGATCGGCGCCGCCATGATCGGCTGGTACGGCACCGCGATGCTCTGCTACGTGACGCCGAAAGAACACCTCGGCCTGCCGAACCGCGACGATGTGAAGGCCGGCGTGATCGCGTACAAGATCGCCGCGCATGCGGCGGACCTGGCGAAGGGGCACCCGCGCGCTCGCGCCTGGGACGACGCGCTGTCAAAGGCGCGGTTTGAGTTCCGCTGGGAAGACCAGTTCAACCTGTCGCTCGATCCGGTGACGGCGCGCGCGTACCACGACGAGACGCTCCCAGCCGACGGAGCCAAGCTCGCGCACTTCTGCTCGATGTGCGGACCGAAGTTCTGCAGCATGGAGCTGACGCAGCAGGTGCGCGCCGAAGCGGCGAAGGGGATGGAAGAGAAGTCCGAAGAGTTCCGGAAGAGCGGAGCCGAAATTTACGTGAAGGGTTAGGGTCGCGGCAGCGGGACGATCTGGATCACGGTCGGAAACCGCGCCGGCTCGGCGCCCGGCTTCGGATTCGGGAAGCCGGCCGATCCCCCGTAGGTGTAGTCCTTGATCGTCAGGCTGGGCGCAAACGCCATGGTCTCGTCGCGATAGCGTCCGGTCTCGAACTGGTGCGTCGGCGGCGCTTCGAACAGCTCGTCGCCCTTCTGCTTCAACACCGTCTTGTAGTACGTCACCAACTCGGCGTACGGCACCGTCACCCCGAACAGGTAGAAGCGCTGGCCGCGGCCGGCATCGTACGACGTCAGGTACACCGCCGATGGATAGAGCGGCGCGCCGAGCATGGCTTCGGTGGGAACGCCAGTTTGGGCGGGTGGGGCCGGGGGGGCGGGTGAGACTGGTTGGGCGGGTGGGGCGGGTGTGGGAGGCGACGCGGGTTTCTGCGCCGGCGGCGTGTTGGGGCGTGGGAACGGCTGTGGTGTTTGCGCCTGCGCGGCACCGCTCAACAGCACGACGCATACGCCAGCACCCCAGCACCCCAGCACCGCAGCACTCCAGCACCTTTGCAACACCCGCTTATTATAGGACCCATCGTCATGGCGCCCCAATTCCTCCGTTACTGCTCGGATCAACGCGATTGGCTGCTCGACTTCATCGAGACGCTGGTCGCCATCGAATCGCCCAGCGACGATCGGCAGGCCGTGAACCGGTGCGGTGCTGAGCTGGCGTCCCGGCTGGAAGCCATCGGCGGCGCGGTCACGCGCGTGTCGTCGTCGACCGCCGGCGATCATCTTCGCGCGAGTTTCGGCAAGGGACCGCGACAGATCCTGTTGCTCGGGCACTTCGACACGGTGTGGCCGATCGGCCAGCTGAAGACGATGCCACTCAAGCGCGAGGGCGGTCGGCTGCATGGTCCCGGCGTGTTCGACATGAAAGCCGGCATTGGCTTGGCCACGCTCGCCACCAGGGCCGTGATGGATGTGGGCGCGCTCGATAACTGCCAAGTGGTGATGCTGTGGACCACCGACGAAGAGATTGGCAGCACCACCTCGCGCGCGCTGATCGAGGCTGAGGCACAGCGGAGCGCCGCGGTGCTGGTGTTCGAACCCGCGCTGCCCGGCGGCGCGCTCAAGACCAGCCGCAAGGGCGTTGGACAGTTCGAGATGCGCGTGCGAGGTGTCTCGGCGCACGCGGGACTGGACCCAGGCAAGGGCATCAGCGCGGTGCGCGAGCTCGCACGCCAAATCGTCGCCCTCGACGACTTGCAGGATCCCGCCCGAGGGGTCACGGTCACGGTCGGCGTGATCGAAGGCGGCACTCGCGCCAACGTGGTGCCAGCCGAGGCGCGCGCGATCATCGACGCCCGCGCCGTCACGCGTGCTGACGCCGAGCGCGTGGAACGAGCCATGAAGGCGCTGGCGCCGCACATCACGGGCGCGCAGGTATCGGTCACCGGTGGCTTCGACCGCCCTCCCCTCGAGCGGACAGACGCCGTGGTTCGCCTGTTCGAGATGGCGCAGCAGGTGGCGAAAGAACTAGGGCTGACGCTGGACGAGGGCAGCGCCGGCGGCGGCTCCGACGGCAACTTCACCGGCGCATTAGGGGTGCCGACGCTGGATGGCTTCGGCGCGGTCGGCGACGGTGCCCACGCGCTTCACGAGCACGTCGAGATTGACGCGCTGGTTCCGAGAGCCGCGGTCATCGCCGGTCTGTTGGCTCGCCTCGGCCACGGATTAAACACCGATTAGACGCCGATGATAGGCGGCTGGCGTTTGCGTACCTTCGGCAGGTAGCGCGCGCATCAGCGACACGACCTCGTCGACCTGCTTCGTGTAGTCCTTCCGCGCGTACTGGCCGGCGTAGAGCGACTCGTAGCGCTGCACCAGGTCCGGATACTCTCGTG
>JBCKZH010000128.1:0-10202 GCA_038919385.1 Vicinamibacterales bacterium
GAGGGCATCCCAGGAACCCCGCGTTCCTGCTGACGCCTGGTGAGTTGCCGGCACTGATCGCGCCCCTGGCGACACTGCGTTCGCGCGAAGGCGAGTTCGACGGCCGGTTCGTGGCGTCGGTCGTCGCCGAGCGGCCGCGATAGCGCAGCCAGCTCAGCGCGGGGCCGCGCCGGTCGGCTTGCCCGACGACACGGCCATCATGATGCCGATGCCAACGGCCACGGTGCCGCCGATGCCAAGCCAGATGGGCGCTCCATCTACCTGTTGCTCGTCCACTATGCCGACGGGCGGGTGTTATCATCCGGCACCGCGCCATGACCACGACTCGAATCGCTCTCGCGTGCCTGGTCTTCGCGACGATTGGCCTCGCCCAGGCTCCGCCGCCATCCTTTGACGTCGTCATCCGGCACGGCACGGTGCTCGACGGTAGCGCCAACCCGCGCTTCGCCGCGGACATCGGTATCCGCAACGGATACATCCTGGCCATCGGCGACCTGAGCGCCGCGTCGGCCACGACCGAGATCGAGGCGCGCGGGCTCTTCGTCACGCCAGGCTTCATCAACATCCACAGCCACGCCTCACCCGATGCGCTGCCGACTGCGGTCAACATGCTCACGCAGGGCGTGACCACCGAGATCTTCAACGCCGACGGCAACGGGCCGCTCGACGTGGCGCAGCAGATGGGCACCCTCGCGAGCGCCGGTCTGGCCGTGAACATCGGCGGCTACATCGGCTTCAACGCCGCCTGGCAGAAGGTCAACGGCAACGCCGATCGCCGGCCGACGTCCGACGACATCCTCAAGATGCGCGCGACGATCGCGGCCGGACTCGACCAGGGTGCCTGGGGCGTGTCGGCGGGCCTCGACTACAAGCCGGGCTACTTCGCCCGCACCGAAGAGGTGATCGAGATCGTCGACGTCGCGCGATCCGCGCGCACCAACTTCACCAATCACGATCGCCTCACGCCCGAGAGCAACTTCAGTTCGAAGGTGGGCGTCGCCGAGACCGTCGCAATCGGCCAGAAGTCGGGCCTGGTGCCGGTGGTGACGCACATGAAGGCGCAGGGCCTCGAGCAGGGAACCGCCGGCGCGATTCTCGCCTCGATGGACCGGGCGACGCGGCGCGGCGCCTATACCGCTGCCGATGCGTATCCGTACCTGGCCGGGCAGTCGGGTCTCGGCTCGCTGATCGTTCCCGGTTGGGCGCAAGAGGGTGGCCGCGACGCCATGCTCAGACGGTTTGCGGAACCTTCACTGCGCGCGCGGATCATCACGGAGGCGGAGCAGGCGATGACCGCCCGCTTCGGCGGACCACGGGGCGTCTACCTGCCGCGCACGCAGCAGGAACTGACAACGGTGATGAAAGAGATGAACGCCGGCGCCGGCGAAACCATCCTGCGGATTCTCGAAACCGGCGATCCCGGCGCCATCCTGCGATTCGGCAGCGAGGCGGACCTCGTGAAGATCCTCCAGCACCCCACGACAGCGATGGCCTGCGATTGCGGCGCCTCGACTGCCACGCGCGTCCATCCGCGCTTCTACGGATCGTTCCCGCGCGTACTCGGGCGTTACGTGCGCGACCAGAAGATCATGTCGTGGGAGGAGGCGATTCGGAAGTCGTCGGCGCTGCCCGCCGCCACCATCGGCATGGTCGACCGGGGCTTCATCGCCGTCGGTATGGCCGCCGACATCGTTGCGTTCGATCCCGCCACCGTGATCGATCGCGCCACCTACGAGCAGCCGGCGCTGCCATCCGAAGGCATCCGTCACGTCCTCGTCAACGGCAAGCTCGCCTTGAACAACGGTACGGCGACTGGTGTCCGCGGTGGGCACGCGTTATTCAGAACCGGCAACATGCCCAGCCGGCCGATGGCCGCGGGCATGCGCAGGCTCGCGGTCAAAGGCGTGTCCGCGGGATCGCGGGTCGCGATCGCGATTACGCAACGCGCCGGGGCGCGGCAGGCGACCGGCATGTTCACCCTCGAGGCCCCCGACCAGACGATGGCGATCGCCACGATGCAGCTGGGCGTGCTGCAGTCGGCCGACGGCTGGTCCAGCTTCACCGGCGTCGCCAGGGTGGCGGGCGGTGGTGACGATCGCGCCTTCACCGCCATCGTCGATCGCCGCGATCCAGTGGCGCCCGGCGTGGCCACCATTGTCGTGCTGATCGAAGGCGCGGCACCGTGGCGCGGCATGGTGCCGCTCGGCGCGGTCTCGACGAAGTGAGCGCGGCATGAGTGAGACGGCGCGCAGGATTCTGCTCGGCATCTTCCTGGTCGGGGCCGGTGGCATCAGTGTCGAGCTGTGGCTGCTTGGCCATTACGAAGATCTGGAGCAGTTCATTCCGCTCGGCCTGGCAGCCCTCTGCGTCATCACGGTGGTGGCCGCCGCCTTCAAGCCGAGCCCGATCGCCGTCCGGCTGTTGCAGGCGGCGATGGTGCTGATGATCATCAGCGGGTTCGTCGGCGTGTGGTACCACTACCAGGCGACCACGGAGTTTCAACTGGAGATGGACCCATCACTTCGTGGATGGGCCCTGTTTCGCAAGGCGATTGTCGCCAAGGCGCCGCCGGCGCTGGCGCCGGGCGCGATGATCCAACTGGGGCTGATTGGGCTAGCCTGTACCTTCAGACACCCGGTATTCAGGGGTCTGACCCCGAGAGGGGACTAACGAGGGGTCTGACCCCTCTGGAGCAACGCCACCATGAAACGTATTCTCGCGCTCGCATTCGCCCTCTTCCTCGCCGTCCCCGCCGCCGCCCAAGTTGGCAAGTCTCTCGGCGTCGTCGACGCCAACACCGTGGCCGAAGCCGACCTGGTCAAGATGCCCGGTATGACGCCGGCGATCGCGAAGGCGCTTCTGGCCGCGCGGCCGTTCGACAACATCATCGCGCTCAACACGTTCCTGCTCGGCCAGAAGCTCACGCAGGCGCAGGCCAACGAGCTCTATAAGAGTGCGTTCATCCACATTAATCTCAACACCGCGAGTGGCGAAGAAATCCTGCTCGTGCCCGGCGCCGGGAAGCGGATGGCCCACGAGTTCGACGAGTACCGCCCATGGAAGTCGTACGCGCAGTTCGACAAGGAGATCGGCAAGTACGTCGACGCCAAGGAAGTGGCGCGCCTCGCCCAGTACACCTTCATCCCGGTCAACATCAACACGGCGACCGACGAAGACGTGATGAGCATTCCCGGCGCGGGACGCCGCATGGCGCGCGAGTTCAAGGAGTACCGTCCCTGGAAGACGCAGGCGCAGTTCGAGAAGGAAATCGGCAAGTATGTGGATGCCAAGGAAGTGAAGCGCCTCTGGCGCTACGTCGCCATCCAGTAGAGTGACGCCAAAGTGAAGCAGGTTCCTTTATTCGTGTTCAACCGCCACGGCCAGTTGGTGGGACCCTTGTCGATGCCGCGTATCGAGAAGAGCGACGCCGAATGGCAGGACGTGCTCACGCCCGAGCAGTTTGCGGTGGCGCGCGCCCACGGCACCGAGCGTCCGTTCTGCGGCACGCTGCTCGACAACAAGCGGGCTGGCGTCTATTCCTGCATCTGTTGCGGATTGCCGCTGTTCTCATCAAACGCGAAGTTCGAATCGGGCACCGGCTGGCCCAGTTTCTTCCAGCCGATCGCTGAAGAGAATGTCACCACCAAGTCGGATCGCACCTTCGGTGTAACCCGTGTAGAGATCCTGTGCACACGGTGCGATTGCCACCTGGGCCACGTGTTCCCAGACGGGCCGAAGCCGACCGGGCAGCGCCACTGCGTCAATTCAGAATCGCTGAAGTTCACTGACGAGAAAGACCTCGCGACCCTCGCCGATCCGGCCACCGATCTGTGACCGGTGGAGGTAACCCCTTCTTGGGGTTGCCTGCCAGCCTCGCGTCTATCGGCGCGTCACGCGCGTCTCCACCTTCGCGCCCACCTTGGACGAGGGGTCCACGCGCCGGTCGCGACATGGCTGCTCAGCGAAGTATTTTCTCACGCCGCGCCGTGATGAGCGACACGCAGCACATCCTTCAGCAGGCCGATCTCTTCGTCGTGCTTCTTGTCGGTGGCGTCGAAACGCGATTCCATCGACTCGCGGAGCGCTTCCCGTGCCTCGAGTCCGAACTTCAGAAGGCTGTGCGCTTCTTCGTCCCGGATCCTGGCGGCGTTCAGTTCGTCGTCCACCCTCCGGAAGCCCTGCTCCATGCGACTGTCCAGGCTTCGGATGTCGCCCTTCAGGTCGGCCCTCATCCCGGCCATCTCACCCTTCACTCCGTTGATGTCATCCTTCACTCCGTTGATGTCATCCTTCACTCCGCTGATATCAGCGCTCGGCGATAGAAGTGCGCGACGAGATCGGCGTTGCCGTGGCTCTCTTCATGAATTGCGAGGAGCCACTGAAGGTAGTTGGCGCCGCTTGATGCGGTGATGGTGTTCTTGCCGGCGAATGGCGGGTTGCCCACGAAGGCATCGAAGCCGGCGTTGTCGCGGGTGAAGACTTCGGGGAATTCGATCTCCCAGTGGAAGGTGATACGGTCAGGCCGGGACTGAAGTCCCGGCCCTCCACCACCCACCGCATCCAGCACCTGACCTGCGTACAAATTGCGCAGGGTGTGCCGGTCCTTCGGCTTCTCACGCTCGAAGAACGCCGATACCACCAGGTCACCAATGCGCCGGACCTCCTCCAGCGCATCGTTCGCCTCTCGCAGCAGCCGCGCCTTCGCCGGCACGTCGTCCGACGTCGCCATCCCCTGAATCTGCTCGCGAAGGCGCTGAGCGCGCTTCACCCGCTCGTCAATCAGGCCGCGCAGAAGCGGAAGCTGCTTGTCCTCTTCCCAGTTGAAGCAGGCGATCTGTTCACGCGACAGGCCCACCAGCGAATCGCCGTGGCGGAGCGCGTGGTCGAGAAACGTGAACGGATGCTCGCGCGCGAGGGTGGCGAGCCACAGCGACAGCTTCGCAAGGTTCACGGCGAAGATGTTCTTGTCCACCCCGTACAAACACCGCTCGGCCACCAGCCGCCGCGCATAGGTGACCACATCCTCATCGTCTGGCACCTTCGGCGTTTGACGATGCGTCTCCCACGCGCGGACGAGGCGGTCGGCCAGCAGGCGGCACGCCTCCACCAGGAACGCGCCGCTGCCCATGGCCGGGTCGCAGACCTTGAGGTCCAGAATCTGCTCGGGCGTGGCCTGCTCCCCCAGCCGCTCGAAGATGGGCCGGAAGGTGGTGCGGACGATGGGCTCGGTGAGCGAGCGCGGGGTGTAGTGCGAGCCAGACCGGCGACGCTCTTCGGTGGGCTGAAGGTAGATGTCGCCGGCCTTCATCAGGTGCGGCGTGTGCAGCGACACCTTCCTGCCGAGTGCGGCGACGACGTCATCCGGCGTCCTGGCTTTGGCCAGCGCCTCGCCCGTGACCTTCGCTTCCGTGTGTTCCTGCAGCCACGCGGCGCGCTTCTTCCCATCCTGCTCGAGCAGCTCGCTCACATCAAAGACGATGTGCTTGGGCTGCACGGCGATGGACGGCCCCGCGGCCTGGCGCAGCGCAAAGCCCATCATGGCCTCGTAGACCGAGCCAATCTGCTCCACGTCGAGCGCGCGATACGACAGGCGCTCGCCGTCCAGAATCAGCAGATTGCGCAGGATGCGAAACACCGCGCCGTCGCTCACCTGCGGCGCCTGGGTGATCTCGCCTTTGCTGCGCCGGCTTCCCGCAGGACGCCCTTCGAGGAACGGGTAGGCATCGGGATCGAACAGCCGGCCATGCCGCGCGGGAAAGCGCAGCTCGCCATGACTGCCGCCGTCGTGCACCAGGCGGAAGAGCGCCAGCATCTGCGCCCAGGCGCCATAGCGCGCATCCATCGTGTCCGGATGGTTCGCGTCGTCGTCCTGCAGACGCTTGAAGAGGCCGAGCAGCGAGTAGTGCTTCTGGTAGACCTCGCCCCGCGCCATCAGGCCGCGGTCCTCGGCGTAGAGGATGAACACCAGGCGCATCAGCGTGACGAGCAGGCCGCCGTAGACCTCGTTCGAGTCTTCGCGCAGGACGTCCGCCAGCATCCGCCCGCCGGTTTCCTCGTTGGCGCGCTGGAACCCGCGCAGCAGCTCCCACAATGCTTCGAGCACCTGGCCAGAGAGCTTGGTGGAGACCTCGTTCTGGAACTTGCGGCTCTCCTTGAGGAGCGCGGGCAGCCGCCGTTCGTCTGGGAAGACGCCGATGAAGTGCGCGCCGTTGAGCAGCGCGTCGAGAGCGCCGGCCATGGGACGGCCCTGGGTGTGCAGGAGATCCTTGAGGCGGAAGGTGAGGTGGCCCGAGGACTCGCCGCGAGGTGAGTAGACGAGGCGGAGGGCCGTGCCGTTGTAGAGGAGGCCGATCGGGACTTCGTTCTCGCGGAGCAGGCGCTCGAGGCGCGCGTGAGGGGTGGCGCGCCAGCCGGTGTGGTGATCGGGGAGGGTGTCGAAATTCCCGCTCACGACTGAGACAAGAACCTGAGGACGGACCTGAAGGTCCGTCCCTCCGTCTGAAACGGCGAACGACGGGGACAGGACGTCGTCGTGCTCGGGCAACGAAACACTCAGACTGGCCGGGGCCGGTGGGAGGATGTCGGCGGGCCATTCCAGGACTTCGCCGGCGAAGGCAGCGAAATCTGCGATGCGGGGGGTGTCGTCCTCATCAAGAGTTGCGATCGACTCGATACGCCGCTGAACGTCGAGCGCCTTCTGGCGGTCGATGCCCACGCCCCGACGCACCAGGACCGCGGGGGACACGACGAGCCCAACCTGCTGGATCTGACCCAGCCATTCCTTGTGGACGAGGAGTTCCGGGGCGTCTTTGGCCATCAGCCCGTCACCGGCCACAGGTACACGAGGCCCACAGCTTCGAATCTCGGCGCCTTCACGTCGTAGCTCTCGCGGATGCGCGCGGGCTCGGAGTCGAGCTCCTTCTCTAATTGCTCCAGGCGCTTGTGCCAGTAGCGCTTGTCCGCATCCATCTGCTTCTTCTCGCTCTCGGCAAAGAGCGCCAACTGCTCGGCTTCGGCCTCGCGCTTCTTCTGGGTGGCCAGGATGCGCTTCTGCTGGCTCTCCAGGATGGCCCGCATCTCTTTGGCCTCCTTCTGCCCGCGGGAGGTCAGGCTCTTGATGCCCTCTTTCCTCGCCCGCTCCGACTGCTTCTCCAGTTGCGGGAGGAGCTGCTCCAGGTCGCGAACCGCGGACGCGGTGATGCGCTGCCGCACCTGCTGGGTCACGGCCTTGGCGTTCTCGTTGCCGAGCGCCTTCTCCAGAAGCTCGATGGTCTTCTGAAGGTCCGTATCGGTCTCGGGTTCCAGAGGGCCCTTCCGGATGTCGAAGTCGGTCCACTTGGCCGACACCGTGAGAATCTCGTCGTGCAGGCGCGACGCGCGCTCGCCGTACAGGGATAGACGTCCCAGCAGGACGATGCGAGCGACTGGATCGTCGGTGAGCGCGATACAAACGCGTGAGAGGTCGTTGTGGACGAAACCCTGCGAGCGGAAGCGTCCGAGCAACCGCTGGACGAACCGATGCTCCAGATGCAGGTGCACGGCCTTGGCGTCGAGCGCGCCCTGATCTTCGAAGACGATGGGCCGGATGGGCTGCTCGCGTCGCCAGTCCCAGTCCGCCTGTCCCCTCTTGCGGGGCGCACGCAGGGTATCGAGCGTGCGCATCCAGGACTGGTCGGTCTGGAACTTGTCGGTCAGGTCCGGCAGTTGATACTCGCCCTTCGCCTTGTCGGTGAGCGGACCCAGCCGCAGCATCCGCAGGCCTGACGAAATGGCCTGACGGAGGTGGTCGGTGCTGAGGCCCAACCAACTCTTGGACTTAGCGAGCAACGTCTGCAGGCCCGCGATTTCGCCGCGGAGTGCCACATCGCGGATGCGAACCTCTTCGAGCTCCGTTTGCGCCGTTTGCAAGCGATCGTTATCGAGTTGATCGGTCTCGATCGCGTTGGCGAGCGATGCCGCCTCCTGACGCGAAATGCCGCCACTCAACCGCGCTTCGAGCTTGCGCTCGAGGACGGGGGCCAAGCTGCCCAACTGCGCCCGGATGGTCTTGCTCTTCTGCACCAGCGCCTTCAACACGCGATCTTCCGGACGCTGCGTGTAGACGAAGTAATGGCATCGCACCTCCTCCGCCCGCTGGAGCTTCCGGTCGATGCGGCCGTTGCGCTGCTCGAGCCGGCTGGGGTTCCAGGGGACGTCGAAGTGGAACAGATCCGCGCAATGGTTCTGCAGGTTGACGCCCTCGCGGGCGGCGTCGGTAGCAATCAGCACGCGAAGCGGATTCGACGCCGGATCGGAATTGAACGCGCGCTTGATGTCTTCGCGCCGGTCATCCGGCATACCGCCGTGGAAGGTGGCAATGCGAGGGTCTGACTCGCGTCCGGGCGTGAGCGCCGCCCGGAG
Organism: Vicinamibacterales bacterium; assembly: GCA_038919385.1. Taxonomy (GTDB): domain Bacteria; phylum Acidobacteriota; class Vicinamibacteria; order Vicinamibacterales; family UBA2999; genus 12-FULL-67-14b. The sequence continues at coordinate 8,401 of JBCKZH010000128.1, forward strand.
CTGGCGTTCGAGATAGCGCTTCGTGTCCGCGTACTCGGTGAAGATGAGGACACGCTGATCGCGGTTCTCCTTGCACCAGGCGAGGAGGTGCTTCACGCGGGAGTCCGCCTGGCCGCGAGCTGCTTCGGCGAGCTCCGTCATCCCGGCGAGGATGGACCGTTCTTTGGCGAACGGATCTGACCCCGGACGGCTCGGCCCTCCGAGAGAGCTTGCCGTGGCGGCTTCCATCGCAGCGGCTTCCTCGGCGGCGACATCGTCTTCCGAGTCCTCGGCCCTGTCATCGTCTGCCCCCGGAGCCTCCCGCAGGGCTCCGGCTTCGGCGTTTGAAGTCGTTGGGACCTTAGCCGCTCCAGCCGCGGCCGCCTTCTCAAACGCCTTGCGATGGACGCGCAAGGTCGACGCGAATGCTTCGATCGACGACAGCAAGCGCTTCTGCAGACTGCAGAGCACGAGCTGTGCCGCGTTCTGCACGCCCTTGGGGGCGTCCTGCAGACGTTCCTTCCTGGCCTCGCGGTAGTCGTCCAGCAGTTGCGGCAGCTTCAGTTCCGCATCCTCTGGCTTGAGAGCACTAATCGGAACCTCGACGATGAGGCGCTTGGGGAAGCCGCCTTGGATGAGCCGAAGATCCTCCTTGAGGCGGCGGACCATCACCGGCTCGAGTTGCTTTGCGGCTTCAACCGGAACTCCGCGGCAGAAACGCTGTGGATCCAGAATCTCGAGCAAGGACGAGAAGCTGTTGGAGTGGCCGTTGTGCGGGGTCGCCGACAGGAACAGGCGATGCTCGAACCGAGGCGCCAGTTCGCGGATCGACTTGGTGAACTGTGAGTCGACGGCGTATCGGGTTCCACTGGCCGGCGCCGCGTTGTGGGCTTCGTCCAGGATCAGCAGGCTCTGCGGCGAGAACTCGCCGAGCCAATCGCGGAGCGGAGACGCGTAGTCCTCATCACGCAGCAGGTGGTGGGAGATGATGAACCGGGAGTGCGTGGTCCACGGGTTGATCGCAAACCCGCGCTCCTGGCGCATGCGGCGCACGTAGTCGCGGTCGAAGACGACGAACGTGAGGCCGAAGCGCTGGTCCAGTTCGTCTTTCCACTGAAGCACCACGGACGGCGGCGCGGCGACGACCATGCGCCTCACCCGCTGCCGCATCAGCAGCTCGCGAACGATGAGTCCCGCCTCGATCGTCTTGCCGAGACCCACATCGTCCGCGATGAACAGGTTCACGCGCGGAAGCAGGAGCGCCTTGCGGAGCGGCTCGAGCTGGTAGGCGTCGATCTTGATGCCGGCGCGATAGGGCGCCTGAAACAGCGTCGGGTCGGTGGCGGTGACGGTGTTCCACCGCAGCGTGTGGTAATAGGCCGCGAAGTCCTGGGGGTTGTCGAACTGGCCCTGTGTGAGCTTGGACCAGTTCTCGCCGCTCATCCGCTCGGCGTCGAGTTCCTTCTCCCAAAGGACCGACAGCTCCTCCCCCTCGGCATCGTCTTCGAGGCAGGAGAGGTGAACAAGGGTCTGGTCTTCGGGCACGCGTGCGGGGTCGACGGCCTCCACCAGGTAGCGGCGGGAGCGAACCCGGACGATTTCACCGGGCGCTGGGGGCGTGTCTGCGGCGACGGACATCAGGAGGATGACGATCTAAGAGACGGACCTAAAGCGAAAGACTCTCACTTTTTCAAACGAATAGGCAGCACTTTCGACCGGCGGTATCCGCCATCGCTCGCCAGTCCTTGGACACGCGGTCGATACCTCCGCGGTTGCGGGTGTTCTACCCCATCACGCCCGAGTCCGCCTGGCGCTACACGCAC
>JBCKZH010000129.1:0-10086 GCA_038919385.1 Vicinamibacterales bacterium
AGTGGAGGGATTATAGATGAACGCGCGGACGCGCCCACAGGTCCTTGCCAAACCGCGCCGACGCGGTGTCGCACCAGCGCCCACCGCCATCCTCTTTTTCCCGATCATCAGACCGGATCGGACAGACCCGGCGAGAGACGTCCAGATGTCTACGCTTCTACGTGGTTACCCACAACATGTGGCTCCCGTCACAGGACACGCATGAGACACCGTGCCCAGTGCCCAGTAGCTGTGTTAGGATGCCACGCCTGCGAACATCCGCGGACCGGTTCGGCGATCACGCTGCGCTGCGATCGAAAGGTTGTCAAAATGCGTTTTGTTGGGAAAGTTGTACTTGTGACCGGCGGAAGCTCGGGAATCGGGCGCGCCACAGCCATCGCGTTCGCCCGCGAAGGCGCCAGGGTTGTCGTCGGCTACCGCTCAGTTGAGGGCGGCGAGGCCACGGTGCGGACAATCAAAGACCACGGTGGGGATGCTGTGTTCGTGCCGTGCGACGTCACGCGGGGACCCGCGATAGAATCCCTCGTTGCCACCGCAATTAAGACGTACGGGCGACTGGATGTCGCGTTCAACAACGCCGGGATATCGGGCCCGATGGCATCGATCGCCGACTATCCCTCGGCGGATTGGGATAGCGTCATCGCGACGAACCTGACCGGAGTGTGGCTGAGCATGAAGTATGAACTCGCCGTCATGCTCCCGCAGGGGAGCGGCTCGATTGTGAACATGGCCGGTGCGTTCGGCCTGATCGGATTTCCGAAGCTGTCCGCATACGTCGCGGCGAAGCATGGCGTCATCGGACTCACGAAAACGGCCGCTCTCGAGTGCGCAAAGTCCGGCGTCCGGGTGAACGCTGTCTGTCCCGGCGTCACGCGCACACCGATGGTGGAGGCCGTTACCGGCGGCGATGCCGCGGCGGAAACAGCGTTCGCCTCGCTCATGCCTATGGGGCGCATAGCGACGCCGGAGGAGATTGCGGCTGCGGTGCTCTGGCTCAGCTCAGACGATGCCTCCTTCGTGACCGGCCATCCGCTCGCTGTGGATGGTGGGTGGGTCGCCCAGTAGCAGCCAGAAGCGAACTCGGCCGGAGCGACCCGAGGCATCCGATGGGAGCCATGGGTTGCCGGTTTGTGCGCCCGTTGTTCGGAGGCGAGCTGTCGCCGACCATGAGGAAACGTAGAAATCTGGACGGGTGGTCGACGCCGGCCGGCCGCACGACCGCTCGCAGGTGGTACGTGACTGCTCACGAAGGGGTTGCTGAAGTGACGACGGTTGACCGACACTTTCGTTGCCTTGTCCGAGAGGCACCGCTCGCAAATGGGCCCGTAGGTCATGGGCAACTGGATACTGACGAGTCGGTCCGTTTTCCCCGCTGAATTTGCGGGGTCTCATTGACGCGCGAACTCCGCCGCGACCGAACACCACGCGTTCGTTACGAACGAACTCCGCATCGACCCGGATGAAATGAATGGCCGGGAGCTGGAAACGCAACCGGCCAATCCTGCAACAGCTCCATCACGTTCGCGCCAGGCGTTCGGGCGCTCGGCGAGGACGGGCCAGGGGATGCCTGGCGCTCATCCACATTCTTACTGCTTGTCGTCCCAGATCGTGTTGTTGACTTTGTTGCCCAGCCCATCGATGCCCGTTTGTGTCCTCGTGCGCGACTTGCCGTCGGCCGCCACCACGACCTGCGCCGTGATCCTCACCTTGCCGCCATTCTTGATGAGCACGGTATAGTGGTTCGCGTCGGCGCCCTTGGTGTACGACTGGGTGTCGGCGTATTGATTGCCTTTTACAGGAACGTCCTTGCCGTCGAACATGTAGGTGACTTCCCAGCGGGTCGCGGCGCCTGTGGCGGGTACTGTGTCGTTGACCTGGGTGAACAAACCCGCGCTCACGGCCGTTATGGTTATCGTCATGCTCTTGGGAGCGGCGCCCGAGAACGTTGATTTCGCGGGGTTCATTTTCCAGACGCCGACCGGGTCCTGGGCGAATGCGTGCTGAGCAAACGCGACGGCACAAACAAGAGCGACGGCGGCGACGACGGATCGAATACGCATGGGTGGTCTCCTGGGTTGAAGGGACGAGGGTCGGAGTATATACCCGTCGATTTTCTCGGATGACGCGACGCTCCTGGCGGCGCTCCGGGTGCGCCTGGGCGTGCCGGCGCCCGTGGCGCCAGGACAGCGTCGGCAATCGTGCGGGCGCCCGAGTATGCCCTCCCTGCCCGTCGAACAGCCACGTCGGCGGGGAGACGCTGACGTCGGTCGTTCCAGCCTGTACGAAGAACTACACCGCGAGCCGCGTGTCTCCGCTCCGGTAGACCAGTTCCCTGCCGCCGCGCGTGGACAGCCGATCGCGACCGCTCACGGCTGCGAGATCACCAGATCACACACGGCTCCGCAGCCCCGGCGGTGAGACGCGATCACGGCTTCCCCTCCGGCCGCCAATGCTGAATCAGCGTAATCGGCGTCGCCGCCGCGTCGTCCAGGACGGTGTTGATCAGGAAGCGGCCGTCGCGCGTGACGTCGTACTGCCGGCCCTGGCCGCCGTCCCCGCCGCCGCCGACGATCCGCGTCGGAAAGAGCGCCACCGGGGTGCCCGGCTCGAGCGCGGTCCCGCGCGTGGTGACGGGCGCGGCCATCAGCGCGCCATCCGGGCCGAGGTAGTACAGCGCCTGGCCATCCGCGCGCCAACTCGGATGGATCCCGCCCGCCGTCGACACTTGCCACTGCGCACTGGGCGCCGGGGCCGCGGCGCCCGCCGCCGCCGGGGGCGTCCACGGCCGGACATAGATCTCCGGCCGCCCCGACGCGTTCGACTGGTAGGCGACCCAGCGGCCATTCGGCGAGAACCGGCCCCCGCGCTCAGTGAAGGGGGTCCTGAGGACGGTCCCCGCCCGTCTGCGGGTCGAGGCTGACATACAGGAGGAGCATCGCGCCCAGCGCGTAGTGGCCGTCTCGGGCCACCGTGTTTCACGTCCGCGACGCCCCGAGCACTTGCTCGAGCGTGACCTTGCCCTCGTGGACCCGCTTCACCGGGGGGCTCACATCTTTCATTTCACTGCTGGGCGGAGGCCTTCGCCGATCGTCCCGGACAGCGATTCGAGGAGAAATGCCGTCAACCCACGCTTTTCATCCGGCCGCAGGCGGAGGGGCCGTAGTTCCGGATCGAGGGCCGGATTGGCACGGCCGCCGGCGTCGTAATACTCGACGACATCGTCGAGCGTCGCCAGGCTGCCGTCATGCATGTACGGAGCAGTGCGAGAGATTTCGCGGAGCGTTGGTGTCTTAAAGGCGCCCCGGTCGGCGGCGCGTCCGGTTAGTGCCGCGCGTCCGTGGTCGACAAACCTCTGCCCGTTCCAGGCCACGCCAGTGTTATGAAAGCCTTCATCGCTGAACGTCGGACCGACATGACACGTGGTACATCGCCCTTTTCCCCTGAACACTGTCAAACCAAACCTGGCCCTTTCGGAGATGGCGCTGCCGTCCCCTTCCGTAAACCGATCGATCGGGGCATCACCCGAGGAAATCGTGCGAACGTAACTGGCAAGGGCCTGCGACAGACGCTGCGCGTCGGCGCCGGCGCCGAACGCGTTATTGAACGCGGCCGCGTATGTTGAATCCGCTTCCAGGAATCGAAGCACATTGGTGAGCGTGTTGCCAAGCTCGTTTGGATTCTCGATGGGACCGAGCACTTGCTCCTCGAGCGTCGCGGCACGGCCATCCCAAAAGAACACGCGGCCATAACCGCGATTGACCAGCGTCGGCGCGCTTCGCCTGCCCGGCCGCGCGAAGACGCCGATACTGAACGGTCGAGCGTCGGTAAAGGCTTTCGTCCGATCGTGACACGTCGCGCACGACACCGAGCTATCGGCAGACAGCCGGCGCTCGTTGAACAGCCGCGCGCCGAGCTCGATTTTTGCCGGTGTCAGAGGATTGGTCTCGGGCACCGGCATGAAGGCGTCGAGTCCGAGCGGCACGTGCCGACTGAACTGCGCGGCTGCCGTCGTGGCCGCGACCGCGAGTGAGCACACGATCAGCACGGGCATCGCCCGGCCGATCGTGCGGCACCGGAGCTTCACCGCTTCGCGCTCACTGTGCGCGTCGCCTTCGCCGCTGCGCCAGGGACGTTTTCGAGTGCCCACACTTCGAACTTCGGAAAGCCCGCACTGATCGCTAGCGTCTTCCCGTCGGGATGAGCGCTTACCCGCGACATCAGGGGCAGCGCCACGCCGACGCGCTCGGCGGTGCCACCTGACGAGGGCACCCGCCATAGCTCGGTGGCGGCGATTCCCTTCGTAAACAGAATGAACTTTCCATCGGCAGTCCAGGTGATGGCGATGTTAGAACAAACGATGGACGAACAAAAGTCCAGCGGATCGTCAGTGACCAGCAGCGTCCGGGGCTCACCGCCGGCTGTCGACACCAACTGAATTTCTCCAGCCACCGTTGCGCCACCTTCGGCGCGCCTGGAGCGCAGATGGATGGCCAGCGATTGTCCGTCCGGCGACAAGGCAAAACCAGCGACCCCAGGCAGCGCACATACCGTTCGATGTTGGCCGGTTGTCATGTCACGAGCGACAATCCGCGGCGTGGCTCCGGTGACGGCCGGCTGTTCGAAAAAGAACAGGGTCTTACCGTCTCGTGTAGATGCAGGTTGAAACCTGCCCTCGTCTGTGACGCGCTCCATCGCGCCTGAGGCCAGGTCGATGCGGTGCAGACCGCCTTGTCCCTTGACATCTGCTCCCTGAGCGATGACGCTTTGGCCGTCGCCCGACCAGGCCGGCCACTGTACGTATTTCAGGGCCAAGGGAAGAATCTGTTCGGAGCCCGTTTTGAGGCTCAGAATGCCGAGCAGCTTGGGAAGGCCTCCGACACCTTGTGTGGGACGCATTCCATAGAGCAGCCGCTCGCCATCCGGCGACCAGACGGCTTGCAATTTCTCACGGCCCGATCGATGGCTCAGCGGCGCGGGCGCGCTTGCCGCTTTGCCAGTCGATGGCTCTAGCGCCACCGTAAACACGTCCTGAATTCCCACTCGCGAGATATAATAAAAATCACCCGCGTCGCTGAAACCTATCGGCCCAATGCGACCGACATCTGCTTTGATCAATTCAGGCGATCCCGTGGCTCGGCCTTCTCGAACGGACAGCGCCCAGGCGCTCGTACTGCCGGTGCGGTCGCTCGCGAATAGCAACCTGTCTCCAGAGGGAAACCATCCCAAGAGTCTGTCGTCTAACGCGTGATTGACCACGTCAACTTCGCGACTGCCATCCACTGCCATGACATAAATGTCGCGCTGGCCGGCGGCTTCGTCCGGAGGAAAATCGTAGGCGATGAAACGACCGTCTCGCGAAAACGCGATCGCATCAGGCCTCCGCCAGTCGGTCGTTTTCAGAATTCGTGCGGTACCGTCCGCCACGGTAATCACGACAATCTGATTGGTTCCATCGCGTCTGGCGAACACCGCGGCAACGAGTGTGCCGTCGGGGCTCCAGGCGAGCGGCTGGAGCCACTGGACTTCCGGATTGCTATACAACGTTCGCGGCTGGCCGCCGCTGGTCGCGATGACACGCATTTCGTAGTTCTGTTCTTTTGTGAACCAGGCGTAAGCCACCTGGCTGCCATCACCCGACATGCGTGAGAATTCGGCAAACTCGGGCGATGGTGTTTTGCCGCCGCTGTCCTTATTGGTCAGCCGTCGCTGCGCACCCGTCGTCAGATCACGAACTGCAAGATCGCCACCGGCGTTGTGCCAATCAGTGAAAGACAGGTAGCGGCCATCAGCAGACATGGACCCCATGGCATCGACGTTGGGTCCTCCCCAGATTTGGACGGTGGAAAAGCCGGTCCGCGCCGGCCGCGAACCCGTCGCGTTTCGCGTCGGTTGCTCCAGCGACGCCAAGCGGCTTCTGGCTTCAGCAATCAGCTGGGGCTGGTCCGCAAACTCGCGGATCACGCGCGTGTAGACCGCGGGTGCTTCGGCACTGCCCAACTTCTCGTATGCACGACCCATCTGCACGAGCGCCTTTGCCACCAGCGCGCGATCGGTACGGAAATCCCTGACGATGCGCTGGTAGATGGCGATGGCCTCTTTCAGATTGCCGTCGACCTGCTCCTTCGACACCGCCTGTTGCAGCAGTTCGTACCCGTTTTGCGCGCGTACACCGCCGGCCAACGCAACCACCGTCAGGAATACTGCTATCGAAAGTCGCTTCATTTCATTCTCCTCCGACCCGAACAGTACCTGTCGAACGCCGCGCGGTTGTGATCCCGGGGTGGGCTGCGTGCACAAGGCGTACAAAATCTTTGTCAAATCTGTGTCAACCGACCCACTTGTAGCCGACACCGTGAATCGTCTGCAGACGTTTCGGGCGGGATGGGTCGGCTTCGAGCTTCGCCCGCAAGGTCGCGATGTGGGTGTCGACCGTCCGCGTCGTCGGCGACGACTCGTAGCCCCACACTTCGTTGAGCAATTCGTCGCGACTGACAACGGCACCGGCGCGAGAGGCCAGCAGGCGGAGGATGCCGAATTCCTTACGGGTCAGGTCGAGCAGCTGACTGCCGCGTCTCGCCTCGTAGCGGCGAAAATCAATCTCGACGTCCTCGAATCGCAGTTCATCGATTTGCGACCGTGGCGCCTGCGTGCGCCGCAACAACGCACGGACCCTTGCCATCAGTTCACCGATTGAGAACGGCTTCGTCAGGTAGTCGTCGGCGCCGAGGTCGAGGCCAAGAATGCGATCGACCTCCTCGCCTCGGGCGGTCAGCATCACGATCGGGGTCGCAATGCCGTCCGCCCGCAGCTTGCGGCAGACCTCGTAGCCGGTCATGCGCGGCAGCATCAGGTCGAGGATGATGACATCCGGCTTCTGCTCGCGGGCCAGGCGATAGCCGGTTTCGCCGTCCGCAGCGGTCAGGACCTCGTACGATTCGTGCCGCAGGTGAACCTCCAGACCGCGAAGAATGGCGGGATCATCCTCCACGACAAGGACTCGGCTCATCCGGCTTCACCGCACGACCGCTGCACGACGCTTTCGCAACGCCGCGGGTCGTCCGCGACGATCACGATCCGGCTCATGTTGCCGTTCCCGGCAGATGGATCGAAAACGTACTTCCCAATCCAGGCGTGCTGTCGACCCGAATCGACCCTCCATGGGCTCTCACGATGTGATCAACCAGCGTCAAGCCGAGACCCGCGCCCGGAATACGCTGGTTCTCCGGCGTCCCGACGCGATAAAACTTCTCGAAAATCCGCACGTGCTCGTGCAGTGGAATGCCGGTTCCACGATCGACGACCGAGATAATGGCGTCACCGTGGGCGGCGCCTGGCGCGAGGCGCAGATCGATGTCGCGGCCGGTACCGGAATACTTCATCGCGTTGGTCAGGAGGTTCAAGATGGCCTGCTGCAGCGCGTCGCCATCGACAGGCGCCGGCGGCAAGGAGTCGTCGATCTCGAGATGCAACGTGAAACCATGCTGCTCGAGAGGGTACGCCATGACACGCGCGGCAACGCGCACGACATCGCCCAGTGACCGAGGCTCGAAGCGATACGCCTTGCCCCCTTGTTCGATCTGCGAGAAATCAAGCACGTTGTTCAACAGCCGGGTCAGCCGCTCACTTTCGTTGACAATCGTGTCGACGTACTCATGACGTGACGACGCACCGATCTGGTCGCTGCGTAGCGCGTCGGCAAACAGCCGAATTGCTGTGAGTGGCGTTCTCAACTCGTGAGAGACGCTCGACACAAACTGCGATCGTAATGCGGCGAGGCGAATGTCTCGTTGCACATCACGCCACAACAGGAAGCCACCAAATGAAGTGACGCCGAGAACAATGGCCAGCGCCACGGCATAGAACCCACGTTGCATCCACCGCGGTCCTGACGCGGGACGGATGATGGCAATGCGGGCTTTGACCCCTGGGAATGCGTCGCCGAGCCACTCGTCTCCAGCACCGGCGGGCGCCAGCGTGACGGCCGCAAGATCTGCCGACGTGCGATGAATCGCGTCCACGACGGGATCCAGCCGAACCGAAAGGAGGCGGCGCGGTTCGCCACCCGGGTGGTCGATTCCCACCAGCCAGCGCGGGGAACCGAACACCGCCCACGCGGCATCCGACGCGCGCCACACGCCGGCGATCGTGACGAAGTCGCGCTGCAATGCGAGCGCCTGCTCGACATCCGCAATTCGCTGCGCGAGCGTGCGGGCCAGCGACGCGTCGCCCGCACCATCCGCACGATCGACCGAGCGCGCCAGGTACCACGCCACCGGCGGCAACGACCACTCGCGCTTGATGGCGCTCGCGACCACCGCGCCAATCGAGGCCGCATGACGGTGTGATTCTGCCGAGGCCAGCCATTCCGCGGCGTAGAGCGCAAAAGGAGTGCCGAGGGAATCGACGGTACTAACAGGCTCACCGAGCAACGTGAGGTAGACCTGTTCGGCATCGGCGCCTCGCCCGGCTTTGGTGAAAATGCGCGCCAGAACTAAACGTGCCCGGCATTTCTCTACCGCATTCGCAGCGGCCGAAACGGCCGATTGCGCCGCACGCTCGGCCAGCGCGCCGCCCAGGTTGCTGAATTCCGCAGTCTCGGCGTCGGAAAGCGCCGCCTCGAAGCGCGCGGAGGACGCCGCCGACGGCCGCGCCACCGTATCCCAGGGCCAGACCACGCCGTTGTCGGACAGCGTTCCGACAATTGCGACCGACGAGTCGTGAGGTTGATCGCGCACGCGGTCAAGCGCCGTCACCAGTGCCTTCTCGAACTCGTTCAACCGCAGCCGACGATCGTCAGCCGCATGCTTGACGGCGAGTTCTTCCTGCTGCACGACGGTTTGGACGCCGAGCGCCAGCAGGACGACACATGGAACCGCCATCGTAGCGATGAACAGACCGACACGCCGGATGGAGAGCCGGTGCAGATCCGATGTGAAGGGTCGATTCAAGCGGCCTCCATTCTAAGACGCGGGATCGGACGGATTGTCAGAGAAACGTCAAATCCGCGAAGGATTATGGTCAAGTGCGGCGCGGAGCAGCGCGGCGACCGTCGTTATCGACAGATTGCCCTAGCAGCCTGCAAACGGTAGAGTTCCTGCCAACTGAATACGGAGCCGGGAACTTGACTTCCTTCCTTCGATACTCGACCTCATTTTTCACTCGTGAACGCGCATGGCGGACTGTCCGCTCCGACCGCATGCCTGAGAAGCTCGGCAGAGTTTGGGTATCGCTGAAAGGTGGCACGCGACGCGCGATACGCCGACACGACGAGCCCGTAGATGGCGGCGATGTTGGGGTGGTTCAGCGAGGCGAGCACCTGCGCTTCGCGGCTGAATCGCGCCCGCCGATCGGGATCGTTGGCGACGGCGGGCAGCAGCACCTTGATGGCGACGTCGCGATGCAGCTTGGTGTCGCGCGCGCGATAGACCTCTCCCATGCCGCCAACGCCGAGGGCGGATAGGACTTCGCAGGCGCCGAGGCGGGTGCCTGGAGTGAGCGTCGTGGGCGTCAAGGCTGACGGGAGTTTAGCCTGAACAAGGCCAGGGGGCCTCGCCCCGGCGCAACTAACTGGGAAGCTGCGACACGAGCGCGGGAAGGCGGCGCGCGCGCTCCTCGGGTGGAACCCGGGCGGCCGCTTCGCCAATGATCTCGAGTAACCGGACGACGGCAAGGGCCAGGAGGCGGTCGGCATCCAGATCGCCGCGGCTGCGTCCGCGCACGAGCCCGGCGAGTTCGTGCGCGTGGTCGCGCATCTGGCGAAGGCTCACCGACGGATCATGCCGCGACATACTGATCCTCGGCCTCGGAGAGCACTTGGTCTCGGAAATAGCGGCTGAGCGACGCCGGTGTGTGCAGATCCACCACTCGATTGAACAGTCGGCTCAATTCGTCCTGCATCGAGAAGAAGGTCAGGCCTGGCGTTCGCCCGGGCTCGAACTCGACGAGCACGTCGATGTCGCTGTGTGGACCGAAATCGTCACGCAGCGCCGACCCGAAGACGGCAAGCCGGCGAATCCCATGCCGGTGGCAGAACTCTGCCACCTGCACGCGGTCGATGGCTACCTTCGGACTCATGGCTGTTCGACG
>JBCKZH010000130.1:0-9888 GCA_038919385.1 Vicinamibacterales bacterium
CCGGGGCGTGCGCCGCAGGCGGCGGTCCTGTTCGACAAGTTCCACATCATGCGCCACCTGGGGGACGCACTCGACACGGTACGCAAGGCCGAGTATGCGAGGCTCAGCGGCAAGAATCGCCGCTACATCAAGGGCCAGAAGTACACGCTGCTCTCGCGTCGCGAGAACCTCACCCGGGAGGGCAGACAGACCCTCAGGACGTTGCTGGCGGCCAACAAGCGGTTGAACACGGCCTACCTGCTCAAGGAGTCCTTCGGCCAGCTCTGGAGCGACGAGCGCGAGGGCTGGGCACGGCGTTTCTTCGAGAACTGGCGCGCAAGCCTGAAGTGGCAACGCCGCAAACCCTACGAGAAATTCGCTGAGATGATCGATCGGCATTGGGATGGGATCGCCGCCTATTGCAAGCCGGAGAACAAGGTATCGCTCGGTTTCGTCGAAGGCGTGAACAACAAGATTCGTGTCATCCAGCGTCGCGCATACGGACTGCGCGACGAGGAATATCTGCGACATGCGCTCCACGGCAATCCGGTTCTCGGTGCCGGCCAATTCGTCCATCAGGCGCGCGAAGGTCGCGTCGGACTTCAGTACCGGGTAGTTCTCGACCACCACCAGCAGGCGCGCCAGTGCCGAGCTCTGCTCGTTGGCCGCCGCCATTTTTTGGTCAGGCGTCGTCGCCCCGGCCAGCTTTGCCCGCGAGTCGGCGATCGACTGAAAGACCGCCTTTTCCTGCTGGGCAAACCCCTTGGTGGTTTCCACCAGGTTGGGAATCAGGTCGTTACGCCGCTGGAGCTGGTTTTCGACCTGCGCCCACTGCGTCTTGATGGCCTCTTCCTGGCTCACGAACTTGTTGTACGAACAGCCCGACGTCGCAACAGCCGCACTAGCGAGGGCCACAACCACGAGCATTCGCTTCAGACTCTTCATAGCTACCTTTCTATCAGAATTCGCCATTCGCGATTCGCTGTTCGCCATTCGTAACCTACCAACCGGCGCCGCCGCCACCACCGCCCGAACGGCCGCCGCCGAACCCGCCGCCGAAACCACCACCGCCACCCCAACTGCCGCCGCCGCCGAACCCGCCGCCGAACGATCCCACGCCGCTGACCCAGCGGCTGCCGCGCCGCAAGCCGCGTCCCCGTCCGCCCCCGCTCATCATGTTGAGGAAGATGATGATCAGGATCACGATGAGGCCACCAGGAATGCTGCCGAGGCGATTGCGACGCTCGCCGCGCGGGGCCGCGATCGGCGCCAGGTCGAGGTTGACGTTGCGGCCCTGGGCGACGCGCTGCGCGACGCTGGTCGCGCCGGCGAACCCATCGGTGATGAACCCCTCGAGCCCGTAGCCGCTTTCGACCCAGACCTGGCGATCGTCAAGCGCCAGCACGATCAGGACACCGTTGTCCTTGCCCTTGGTGCCAATGCCCTTGCCGCCGTTTTCGAACATCTTCACCGCGTAGGACTTGAGATCGGCCCAGGGTTGGTAGGTCTTGACGGTGGCCACCACCATCACGTCACCCGAGGCCGACTGCAATTGGCGAATCAGCGACTCGAGTTGTTGTTCGGCACTCGCATCGATGACGTTGGCGAAATCGTTCACCGGCGCCGTGAGCTCGGGCGGCGCCGTCTGCGCCCACGCTGGTTGCGCCAGCAGGCAGAACGCCAACAGGACGAAGGTAGGGCACCCCTTCATGGGGTGCCCTCCGAGCGGAAACGGCATCACGCCAGTTGCCACGTGTCGATGAACCGCGAGAGCTGCTCGACGGCCACCAGGTAGGCTGGGAACAGCCGCGCCGCGTCGACGCCCGTGGCGGCTGTCCCCGCGCAGAGCGCGAGCACATCGCCCACCACGCGCGGGTCGAGCTTGGGCCGTCGTTCCGCGTACGCGCCCAGGTCGGCGTGGGTGGCGGCCGCGTGTCCGTTCAACTTGGCCAGCCGGCGCAGCAGCAGGGCGAACGCCGGTGCGGAGTCGGTCACGAGAGATGCGACGGCCGAGGGCCGCCCGCCGCACTCCACGAAGTTCTCGCGCAGGTGCAGCAAGTGGCTCTTGACCTGCACCTCGCATGCGCGCCGTAAATCCTCGGCGCGAATCGACAGGCCGGCGAACGGGTCAACGCCGAACAGCAGACGATGGGTGTCGATGATCTCGCCGTATTCGACCGGGAACGCGTCCAGCGAACCGAGGAACTCGTCTTGGGTCAACAGCAGTGGCGTGGCGCTGCCGGCGCGATGCCAGGACGAGGCGCGAGCGGCGCAGGCGGTCAAGTCATCGCTCGTCAGCGTGCGCACGAGGGCGACGCTCGGCGCCGGCGTCGCGTTGGGATGGCCGAACGCCACGAAGGCGTGGAGCCGGTCGCCAAAGATGTGCTTGAGGTCTTGCAGGGTATCGGCCAGCGGGCCGCCGTGAGAACTGTCCATCTCTTGTAGAATACGGCTCTTCCGGGCCGGCTGTTCGAATCTGCGCGGCCCGCCCCGTTCTCTCCAGGAGATGACTCGCATGAAAGTGCTTATCGCCGTGGCCGTGGTGTTGGCACTTGGCGTCGGTTCCGCGTCGGCTCAGACCATGGATGCCAACGCCGTACTCGCCTCGATCGACCAGAAGGCGGCTGCGTATCGCGAGGTCGCGCTCAAGATCTGGTCGTTCGCGGAAGTCGCTCGAGGGCGACCTGCCACCGATCGACAGCGCTAATTCAGTGTTCGCTCCCGAGGGCGGCATTGGCACCGCGTCCACCGACCTGGGCGACATCAGCTGGCGCGTGCCGACGGTGCAAGTGACCGCGGCGACGTGGGTGCCCGGCACTCCCGCGCATAGCTGGCAGGCCGTGGCGGCGGGTGGCATGTCGATCGGCATCAAGGGGATGCTGGTGGCGGCCAAGTCGATGAGCCTGATGGCCATGGACCTCTTCTCCGACCCCACCCACATCGTCAAGGCGCGCGAGGAGTTCGACAAACGGCGCGGCCCGAATTTCAAATTATAGCCGTGTCGATCCGGGGCTGTCGGGGGAGCCGAGGGCTGCGCCTGGAGGAATTCATCGGCCCAGATAATGCCTCGCAGGGAAACGCCGCCCGCTCGTTAACCACTCGCGCCCGCCAGACGTTGTCTGGAGTAGGAGGGCAGGCACCTGCCATGAACCACCCTGTTGAAATCATCGTGCTGCCGGGACTCTTTCTGACGCTGGCGTTTGTCTTCTGGACTGCGGTCTCCGCCTGGCAGCAGCGGCAGCGGCTCCGGATCATGGCCGACTTCAACCAACGGCTCCTCGATCGCGTGACCTCGCTCCGCGATTTCAGCGAGTTCGCGAGGACCGAGGAGGGCGCTCGAATGCTCAAAGGAGCCTACGCCTCCACGGGCGACGCGGGCCCGGCCGCCCGCATCCTGCGCGCTACGGAGACCGGGATCGTCGCGCTCGCGCTCAGCTTCGGGCTGCTCTTTCTCGGCTGGTACTTCGAGGAGGCCCGCAATCCATTTGTCGCCCTTGGCACGATCGGACTGTCGCTGGGCGTCGGGTTTCTCGCGTCCGCCGTGGTTTCCCGCCGGGTGGCGGCCTCGCTCAAAGGAGATTAGACCATGTTTCGAAGAGCTCTTCTCACGCTGTTCATCGCCCTCGGCGCGCGCCTCGTTCTCTCTGCTGATGCGCCGGTCGCACCGTGGGACGGGGCGATCAAGCGGGACATCGAGGCGTTCGTGGCGCGCGTCATGGCCACCGGTTTCACGCCAGGTCTGGCGGTCGGCATCGTGCGTGGCGACGACGAGGTCTATGCGCAGGGATTCGGGTTCGCCGATCGCGAGGCCGGCCGCGCCGTGACCGCGGAGACCCAGTTCTACATCGCCTCCACCACGAAATCGTTCACCGGGTTGGCGGCGGCGCTGCTCGCGACACGCGGAGAGCTCGATCTCGATGCGTCGCTCCGTCGCTATCTCCCCGACATCGTGCTGCACCCGGCGCGGTCGCCAGACGACATCACACTGCGCGCGCTGCTGACGCATTCGCACGGCATCCAGCCGGCGGGCCCGGTCGATTTTCGCGCCGCCTACTCCGGCGACTTCGCCGATGGCGATCTCGTCCGCCTGCTCCGGCTCCACCCGGCTGCGCCGACGGGCCACGCCTTTACCTACAGCAATCTTGGCTACAACATCTTCAGTCTCGTGCTGGACGCGCGCTACAAGGAAGGCTGGAAGAACGTGCTGCAGCGCGAGGTCTTCGCTCCGCTCGGGATGAGGAGCACCACCGCCTGGA
The DNA here is from genome assembly GCA_038919385.1 of Vicinamibacterales bacterium. Lineage (GTDB taxonomy): Bacteria > Acidobacteriota > Vicinamibacteria > Vicinamibacterales > UBA2999 > 12-FULL-67-14b. The sequence continues at coordinate 4,236 of JBCKZH010000130.1, forward strand.
TGAGCCGGGCCGACACCAATCGGCTCGCGCAGCCGTACGAGTTCCGCAAGGGCCGTCCCGAACGGGTGTCTTACGCCAAGGCGGACGCCAACATGCAAGCCGCCGGCGGCCACATCACCTCCGTGCACGACCTGCTCCGGTATCTGCGTGCGCAGCTGAACGAAGGACGAATCGACGGCCGTCAGGCGCTTCCGGCCCGCGCGATCGCGAGCAGCCAGCAGAAGCAGATCGATCAGCACCGCACCTTTGGACCCTTTCAGCGCCACGGGTGGGGCCTCGGGTGGGACATCGCCGACTACGAAGGTGACACTATCCTTCAGCGGTTTGGCGCCTTCCAGGGCTTTCGCTCGCACCTCTCGTTCATGCCGGAGCGCGATCTCGGCGTGATCGTGCTCAGCAACGGCGGCGGCGTCAGCTCGCCGTTCACGGATCTGGTCGCCACCTATGTTTACGACCGCCTGCTGCAGAAACCTGAGCTCGAGGCGCGATACGAGGAACGACTGGAGAGCGAGCGCCGCCGCATCGTCGCCGCCATCGAGAAGGACGCCACCACGCGGGGCGCGCGTGCGCAGACAACGCCGCTGCCGTGGACGGCCTACGCTGGGACATTCGAAAGCGAGGGGTGGGGCCGGATGGTGTGGACCCTGGAGGAGGGGCGGCTCAAAGTGCGGATGGGCCTCGCGATCGGGGACGTGGAGGTGTACGACGGCGCACGCTATCAGTTCCGTGTCTCGCTCACCGGCAGCGGGTCGGTCGTGACCTTCGTCGTGCCGGCGGGCGCGGGAGCCCCGACGGCGCTCCGCTTCGCCGACGAGACATTTGCGCGCGTCGCGCCGTAGCGCCGCCGAATTCGCGCTGGGCACATGCTGACACCGCAGGCGTTCGAGGCGCTCTACGCGCAGACGTCCGCAGCGCTGCGGAACTACGCGGTCAAAGTTACCGGGAACGCGGCGGCCGCGGACGACATCCTCCAGGAGTCGTATCTGCGAATCCTGCGGCAGCCGCCGCCGACGGAGGACCCGCGCGAGCTGCGGGCCTACCTGTTCCGAATCGCGAGCAACGTGATGACCGACCGGTGGCGGCGCCATCGCCGCGAGGTGCCGATCGACGAGGCGGGCGAGCCGTCGGCGCAGGATCCAGACGTCGCCAGCCGCATGGATATGGCGAAAACCTTCGGCGTACTGCGGCCGATGGAGCGTCAGCTGATGTGGCTGGCTTACGTCGAGGGCGCGACTCACCGCGAGATCGCCGCCGCACTGGGTCTGCGGGAGGGCAGCGTCCGGGTGCTGTTGTCCCGGGCGCGGGCCAAGATGGCAGCGCTGCTGCGGGACCAACGCTCCACATCGTCAGGAGAGACTGCGTGAAGAACCGCGATCAGTTCGAGCCGTACGAACGCGAAGTCGAGCGCTGGATGCAGGGGTTCGCCGCCGACCCGGTGACCGCGCCGCCGCTGCCGGATTCGCAGGTGCTGTGGTGGAAGGGAGAGGCCCTGCGGCGAATGGACCTCGACCGCCGGGCGGGCGGCGTGCTCGATGCCGGCGAGTACGTGTCGGTCGCTGTCGGCATCGCCGCGGCGCTGGCGCTGCTGGCGTGGGGCGCGGCGAGCGCGCCGGCTTTTCGTCAGTCGGCGTCGTTCCTGCTGGCCGGCGTGGCGACGGTCGGGATTCTCGGCGGGTCGATTGGCCTCATGTGCTGGGACCTGCGGCCGGGCCGTCCGTCGCGACCTCGAGCCTGAACGGACCGGCCCGTGAGGTGCACGGGCGCCGGACGCGATGCGCCGAGCGACACCCAGGTCATCGACAGGAACCAGACGCGGCCGCCCGACATGAGGGCGAAGAGCATGGCGGCGTCGGAGTATCTTCGCCGCATTGCGCCTCTGATCAAGGCGACGGACAACATCCTCGGCCGAAACTGGGCATCGGCGTCGAGGGCTGGCTCATTCGATGAATTGAGTGCGCGGCTGGCCGTGCTTGAAAACGATCTCAGGAATAAGGGCGCCTACTGGATGACCACGTACCGCCAGAGCCGGCCGGTTTCGGCCGCGCCACCAGATCCTTCTTCGCGGCCACGTTGAAATCGAGCAGCCCCTTTCCGACCTGGGCCAGACTGTTCCGGCCATCACTGCGGCCAAGGCTGTGGGCGTCGTTGATCGGCACTGTGTCAGGGGGCTTCAGCGGACGGGCGAGGTCCCATAACGGGTCAATCTGTTGACCGGAGGCGTCTAATGCTTCCTATCGTCTGAGCCTCCACAGGCTCCCTCTCACGCTCAGCGTCTCGTAGAGGAACCCATCCGTCGTCACCGCGTTCCCCAGGCTCGTGCTCAATCCTCCTAAGACGTCGCGGTCGTGGAAATGCCGGACGACGTACGGCGTGCCCACCAGCCGGCCGCTGGCGAGATCGACGCGCTGGCCCCAGAGACACCGCGAACCGTCGGTGTCGAGCAGGAGGTACAGGATTCGCGAATCAGGCGACCAGCCCGCCGGGCGGCCGGTCGTAGTCGGTTCGTCAACCTGACGGGCAGACGACAGGGCGGCACCACGTGCAGCCGTGACGACATAGACCTTGGCGACCGTTCCCAAGGTGCGCCTGAAGGCCAACCACCGGTCGTCGGGCGACACGCTGGGCCGTTCGATGCGGCCGCCGTCGCGCTCGGTGATGAGATCGGTCGAAGCTCCTCCGGCCGTGTCGATCACGCGGATGGCTTTGTTGCCGACCGTGACGACGGCGTGCCGGCTGTCCGACAAGAACTGGTGGACGCCACACTGATCGCACAGCTTCGTGGAAACGCCCCCGGCCACGTCCACGATGCGGCCCGTACCGCTGATCGCCACCGAGAGACCTGCAACCTCGCCACTGGTGTAACCGATCCTCGTCCCGTCCGGCGAGATGGTCGGGTTGAGTGGACTGTTCGACTCGACCGCGAGCACGAGCTGCTGGTCGCCGGTGCGGAGGTCCTTTCGCCAGATCTCCGGTGCGGGCGGCGAGCCGCGCTCGAACACGATGGTCTGGCCGTCTCGTGTTTGGCTGACGCGCCCGGTTTCTGGCCTACCGTCGGAATAGAGACGAATCGCCGGCATCGGCATGTCGGCGGATGTCAGCGGCGCGCGCTCGATGACGCGCTCGGCAAACGGCTGGACAAATGCCACCACGTCGTTTCCACTGGATGTCGGCGACACGATGCGGCCGGGGCCGAACACGAGCGCGCGTGGAGAGCCCTGCGGCACGCCAGTCTCGACCGACAAGGGCACGCGCCACAGACTGCCGGCGAGCGCCAGCAGGAATCCCGACGAGCGCCACGGCCCTCCGCTCATCTGTGCCGCTGCCAGATAGTTACGCCATCCCGGCCGATCGAGAATGGTGGACTTGGTAGTCGGTCGGCCGTCGATGGGCACGAGCCACCAGTCGAGGTCGCTCTGGTTTGCCGGGGGCTTGGTGCGCATGGCCAGCACGAGCAGCGACCGGCCATCGGGCGCCCAGACGGGATTGCGCGCCACAACAAAATCCGGTAACACGCGAGTGGGCGTTCCGCCAGACAACGACAGCACAAACGTCGATGAGTTGGTGTCAGACACCGCGCCGCGAAACTGCCCGGTCCAATAGGCGACTGCGCTGCCATCCGGTGAGAATCGCGGGTTTCGTGCCTCCTGTACGATGAGGCGCGCGGGACCGCCGAGGGCCGGCGCGAGGTACGCGCCACCGCCGCTCCTTTCCGATCGGAACACGACGCGGCCGGCATCCGGAGACAGGTCGGGGTCGGTATCGTCGGCAGGATCGTCAGTGATTCTGAGGGGAGCACCGGCAGGCATCTGCTGGACCCAGATATCGAGGTCCCCGCGACCGGAACGCGTGGAGCCATACGCAAGCAGGCGGCCGTCGAAGGAGAGCGATGGCGCGGCGGCGGCCCCGGAGTCAAAGGTGAGCTGCTCGATGGCGAGGTCCTCGACGCTCGGCGGTGCGGAGCGCGAGCCGCGCGTGGCCAGCACCATGGCGACCGCGCCCATTGCGACAGCCGCAGCCCATGGCAGCCACGAGCGCCGAGCCATGGCCGCATGGGGACTCTGAGCCTCCTCGGATAGATCGACGCGCGCATCGGCGATGTCGCGCAGGCGATGCTTCGGGTGTTTCTCGAGACAGCGTTTGAGGAGCCTGCGCACGAGGGCCGGCGTCGCCGGCGGCAGCGCGCTCCAGTCCGGTTCATGTTCAAGGATCGCGGCGATGGTGTCGGACGTCGTTTCGCCCGCGAACGCGCGACGATTCGTCAGCATTTCGTACAGCACACACCCGAACGCCCAGATGTCCGTCCGCTTGTCCACGAGTTTGCCCCGGGCCTGCTCCGGGCTCATGTACGGCGCGGTGCCCAGCAGCGTGCCTTCCACTGTTAGACCCACGGTGGTCGGCGAATGGGCCAGATCTGCCGCCTGCGCGTCTCCGCTCGGCTTCGCCAGGCCGAAATCCATGACCTTCACGACGCCGTCCGGCGTGATGCGAATGTTGGCGGGCTTGAGGTCGCGGTGCACGATCCCACGTTCGTGCGCAGCGTCCAGCGCATCAGCGATCTGTCGCGCGATGGCGAGAGCGTCGGCGATCGGCAACCCGCGAAGAATTCGGATTCTGTCGCCCAGGCCTTCGCCTTCGACGAGCTCGAGCACGAGCGCGCGGACGCCTGCTTGCCCTGAGCCTGTCGAAGCGGCGTCCTCCACGCCGTAGATCGCGCCGATGTTGGGGTGATTGAGCGATGCCAGCACGCGCGCTTCGCGCTCGAACCGCGCGAGCCGCTCCGCGTCCTGCGTGAAGGCCGCGGGGAGCACCTTGATCGCGACATCGCGCTGGAGCTTCGCATCGCGCGCGCGATACACCTCCCCCATCCCGCCGGCCCCGAGAGGACCGAGGATCTCGTACGCGCCGAGACGATCACCGGCAACCAACGCCATCGTGAGTCCGCCGATTATAGCGGCTGCGGCCCCACGATCCAAGGCGGTGTGGCATCGTCGAGACTACTTCGTTTCGGACGTCGCTTCCCGGATGAGCAACCCCGTCGTGGAAACGCGGACCTCGAATTCCGCGGCCTTGGTCACCCGCACGAAGGTGCCCGAGCCGTACTCGGCATCGAGCAGCGGCGCAAGGAAAGCGTATCGCGTGCGCAATCGGAATAGATCCACCCGCCGCTCCGGCGTCAGTGTGTGTACCGTGCGGACAGCGGACCGTTCCTGATCGAGGTCGTCGTAGCGCCCGGCGACGCGGTCGAGCTCGTACGCCATATGCAAGCCAAGCACGTTGACGACCGGCTTCCATTTCAGGATGTGGGCATCGACATAGATCGCATCGCCGGCGAGCTCGTAGTAAATCGCCTCGGGACGTCCCGGAATCTGAAACGTCGCCGAAAAGCGCTGCGGGCCGAGTGGGCGCACGACGAGACGCGCGGCGACCTCTTCGCGTGTGAGCGCCCGGTAACCCTGCATGCCGAGGCCGATGGCGCCGACGAGCGCGCCGGTGGACAGCAGCAGCAGGCTGTGTCAGGGGGCTTCAGCGGACGGGCGAGGTCCCATAACGGGTCAATCTGTTGACCGGCGGCGTCTAATGCTTCCTATCGTCCGTCGTAGCCGCACAGTCGCGACAACCTGCGGCCGTGACGGTCTACGAGACGTCGCTGGAG
>JBCKZH010000131.1:0-9792 GCA_038919385.1 Vicinamibacterales bacterium
CTTGGCTACCATGGCTCTCAGGATTTCGTCTTGCGACCGTTTGCGCTCGGTGATGTCGGTGTGCGTACCGATCAACCGCGATGGATTTCCGTCGCCATCACTTCCGATCAACTTTGCCCGGGCCAGTATCCATTTCCAGGAGCCATCCTTGCAGCCCATGCGAAACTCGACGACATAGGTTGGTAGGGCACCCGCTAAATATTCCTGGAGATTGGTTAGCGCGCGATCCTTGTCATCGGGATGGAGATTTTCTACCCACGCCGTTCCGGTACCCACAAATTCATTCTCGGCGTAACCCAGCATTTCTTTCCAGCGTTTTGAAAAAAAGCATTTGTCGGTTTGAGGGTTCCAGTCCCACACTCCGTCTCCGGCCCCATCCAAGGCGAATTTCCAGCGCTCTTCGCTGTCGCGAAGCTGGTCCGTCATCTCGCGGTTGCGTGAAATGGCGGCGAGGGCCAATGCGCCTAGCGCCAGAAAGGCAGTAGTCAGGGTGACGACGATGGCGAGGGTGTTGGTGGTGAAGACGGTGGAAGGCAATGCGGCCACGTCACCCCGCACGAAGTAGGCGGCGGACATGGCGGTGTAATGCATGCCCGATACCGCACCGCCCATGATGACAGCGACCAGCGCATCATGCGGCTTCTTCCAGCGGACCCCCCCGCTTTTTACACGCAATGCGAGATAGGACAGCGCGACGGCCACGAAGATCGATAATGCGAATATGGATGGGTCGTAACCTACGAAACCATCCAGTCGCATGGCGGCCATCCCCGTATAGTGCATGGTTCCGATGCCTGCGCCGAGCAGGACGCTGCGAACTCCTATTGATAAACGTTTTCCCCCATGCCAGGCGAGGTCCAAAGCCGCGCCGCTGGCCAGGACGGATGGAACCATTGAAATCAGCGTGATGAACGGGTCGTAATGGATCCCGTGGGGCAGGCTCAATGCCAGCATGCCGATGAAATGCATTGCCCAGATGCCGACGCCCAGCGTGAACGCACTGATCGATGCCCAGGTCAGCCTGGATGTGGTGTTATGGAGATGCCCGATCCGGGCAGAGGCTCTCAGTGCCGCATAGGATGCGAAGATGGCGAGAAGTACGGAGATGATGACCCATATTGGGCTGTAGGAGCCTTCGTAAATGAGGCTCGTATCAGGGGGGGCAGGCAGGAACTGGAGTACGTTAAACATGGGATGGTATTTTTGGCGTGGTTCAAAAAGTGCCGTTTTTGGGTAACACTGGCAATGTGACTTTTAGACGGTTTGCCGATGACTCAGGTGCGAATAGTCATAGGAACTTTTCAGGAGGCTACGACGGTCGATCAGTTTCAGTGCCAAACAGCCACCTTGTTCTGTTACGCAGCGCCACTTCGATTTTGTGCGCCAGCGCCTCCAGCGAGGGCGGTTTGACGATATACCCAGACACACCCAGCGGCAAGACTTCACTCACGGTGGCCTCGCTGGCGTCGGCGCTCAGAAAAATGACCGGAATATTGCTGATCTGGTTGTTCGACAGTGCGCGCAGTTGACTGACAAACTCAATGCCGCCCACGGGCTGCATGTGGATGTCGGTCAGTATCAGGTCGGGTTTGAGTATGGTTACTTCCCGCAAGGCAGCGGCACCATCTTCGTAGGCAAAGATATCGAGGATGCCAATGCGCCTCAGGGTACTCATGATGAAAGCGCTCATGACGCGCTCATCCTCAATCACCATGATTCGCGCACTTTTTATATCCATGTTGTCTCTTCCGAAATCAGCCGGCATCAGGATGGCATACGCCTGCCCAACCTCAGGACCATCGCCTGACCTGCTCAATAACTCCACCCGCTCCAGATTTTCACACAATGCCGGGGAGCAAAAAATCGGCATGCAGCCTTTGAACACGTGCAGCAAAGGACTAGCCCCCGAACATCATTGATACCCAATCGGTACGCAATTTGCGTGCCGCCTTCGGCTCACCGAAGACACCGCGCACCGCGTGTAGCGGACGCAAACCAGGGAACGCGGATGCGTCCCACAGCCGCCGCTGTCGCTTCGCTGAATGGGCCATCGGGAAATCATCTCCGTTTCGAGCAGCCCCGGAAACACCAATGCTCCACTCGGCGCAAGCTCGATTTACCCCCTCAATTTACCCACACGATTTCCAGAAGACCCACTAAACTAAGGGCCTGCAGCCTACGCGGCTACGGAGCGTCGTGGGCTCTCTACGTGTTGGAGATCGGCTTTCGCGCCAGCAGCGCAATACTGACGGGAAGGTGCGATCGGGGTTCCCATCGATCGATCGTCATGGCGAGGACGTTCGTGAGGGCCTGCCAAAAAAATAACAGTGGCCAGAAGCCGGACACCGTTCGCAGCAGCAACGAGGGTGATGAGCACCACTGGTATTTGACGGTCAGGTGCAGGTTCAGGGTGATGGCAGTCGTACTGGCACCGAGCCGGTCGATTCGTTCAGGCTCGAACCCGCAGGCCGTGACTTCCGCGGCCAGACCTTCGGAGGTCCACCTCCGGTAGTCGTTGGGTTCGCCGTGAAACGGGAAGCAGAATGGGGTGACCAGCAGGAGGTACCCGCCGGGTCGCACCACCCGATAGGCTTCGCGCAGTATTGCGTCTGGGTGGGCCACATGCTCAAGCACGGATACGGCCATCGCGCCGTCGAGCGACGAGGATGAAAAGGGGAGCGCGTCGCCCGAGCACTGCACGACCGGCCGGCTCCCCCGCGTAGTGATGGAGCGATCCGTGCCACAGCGGCCGTTTGGCAGGTCCGTTGGCAGGTAGGTCGCGTTTGGGCCAAGAGCCCTTCCGGCGTAGCCGGTGCCAGAGCCGACATCGAGTATCAAACCCTTGAGCGGTGTTGCGATCTCTGCCAGGGCGCGCTCCACGACCCACGCGCTGAGGAAGTGGCTGTGCCAGATCGGGGGATCCAGTTCCGGCCCTTCCCAGCGGACTCGGAGCTGTTGCCACGCGGCGGCGGCCGCGCGGCCGTACGCCCGCGGACCTGCGGTCAGCCGCCTCCACCACGTCCGGAGTAGCTGATGCCAGGTAATCTCGATCAGGCGACCGTCGGGCGTCATGGCAGCGTGGCGGCGCGCGGTTAGCAACAAGGCTGTCAGCGTGACGTTTTCTTGGCCGGATCCGTCCGGATAGTTCCACAGCACGACGACCTGCTGGAACGCCCGCTCACGCAGGCGGGCGACGAGTCCGGTGGCGATCGCGCGCCATGGCGAGAAGCGTGAATCAGGGAAAGGGATGCGGTCGTCCGCGGCGACGTCGGCGCCGGCCAGCGGTCGATTGCCTTCCGGCGGACTGAGAACCGAGATGTGGCAGGACGGCAACGTTCGGCGCAGCACAGTGATCGCGGCGCCGAGGTGCCGGCCCGACCGGAGCAGGAGGACGGTGTTACCCATGTGCCTCTTGGCGCGGCATCGTGTCACGGCCACCTCGATAGAGCGTGAACCAGCGCTCGGCCATGCGAGGTGCCGAGTAGAGGACTTCCGCGCGTTGTCGAAGGTGCGCCGTGCGTGCCCGAGTGGCGAGGGGCTGGGTCAGTTTTATCTCGACCAATTGGGCCCCGCACCCGATGTCCCCGGCCGGGAACACATCGTCGCCGTCCAGCACGTCCGCCGCTCCGCCCACATCGCTGGCCACCGCCGGGGTGCCGAGCAGGGCTGCCTCCAGCAGGACGTTGGGAAAGCCCTCACACAGGGAAGTGAGGACGAAGGTGTCGAGGCCGGCAATGATTCGACGAGAATCGGGACGGGTGCCGAGGAAATGAACCCGGTCCGCAATGCCCAGTTGCGCCACCAGGCTGACCAGATGGGATCGACACGTGCCGTCGCCGACCACGATGGCGTGGATGTCGCCCGCGCCGCTCATGACGCGCGCCGCAATCCGGATGAACGTCTCTTGGTCTTTCTCGGGCGCGAGCCGGCCGACGGTCCCCAGCAGTCGTATTGCTGGCGGGAGCCCAAGCTCGTCGCGCAGCCACTGGCGGGCTCCCGACGTGCCGTGGCGGACGGTCGCAGCGTCGAGGCCATTGGGCACCACGTCGATCCAGCGGCGCGGCACCAGCGCCCAGTCAGCGTGGTCGCGGGCCACGGCGTCCGCATTCGCTGTCAGTCGGTCGGGGAGCCGCGACCCCAGTGCGTCGGCCAGACGGTACCACCAGCGAGTGTCCCAGGCGCGCTTCCAGAGACTGAGATTGCGGACGCCGCTGATGACCAACGGCACGCCCGCGAGCCGGGCGCCAGCGGCTCCCAGGAAATTCGCATAAAAGAGCCACGTATGCACGATGTCGAAACGCTCGCGCCGGCACAGGCTGGCGATCTCCAGAATGGCAGGTGCCAGCGCTGGAAACCAGTCGAGGTAAGTGAACCGGATGTCATCGCGGCGCAGGCGGCAGTGCGAGAACTCGCCGTCACTCTCGCCCAAGACAACGACCTGAACCTCGTATTGATCGCTCGGCGTCTGGTTCAGCAACTCGGCCAACTGCGCCTGGGCTCCGCCAACGCCCCAGGAACTCACGATGTGTAAGACCTTGACCCGCTGGCTGCGATCCCCGCTGGGCCGGCCCCGCCTGGGAGCCCAGCGCGCGATGCCGAGCAGCGCCAGCATCAGCGGCACGTCAAGTCGCCGGACGAGGCCAGCCGCCGACGTGACGGTCGCGTGAACCCAACGGTCCCGGCCGGTCAATTCCCGAAGCGGACCACCGGGGCCGAACAGGACGACGGAGGGCGCGCTGGCCAGGCGCCGGCCCCGCATCCTCGTCGTACGTTCGTGCCGCATGCCATTCTTCGAGGCCGCGGTGCGCTGGGTCCGGCGTAGCAACGCTGACGCCGACATCGTGGCCCTGTCGCACCCAGGATTCGAGGACGCGCTGCGTAGCGCCGGTGTCGCCGGCACGATTGAAGTCAGAGGAGGGCGATTCAGCGTGACGCGCGTCGGCGTACGCGGAATCCGGCGCCTGCGCCGCGAGCGGTTCGACCGCGTCGTGATTCCCCAGATGGACGAGTCCAGGGCGCGACACGCGAACCTCTATCGCCTGGCGGCCACGACCGGCGCGCCCTCCGTCGTCCTGTTCGGCCCCGGTGGTCCGCTTCGGGAATTGACCGGCCGGGACCGTTGGGTTCACGCGACCGTCACGTCGGCGGCTGGCCTCGTCCGGCGACTTGACGTGCCGCTGATGCTGGCGCTGCTCGGCATCGCGCGCTGGGCTCCCAGGCGGGGCCGGCCCAGCGGGGATCGCAGCCAGCGGGTCAAGGTCTTACACATCGTGAGTTCCTGGGGCGTTGGCGGAGCCCAGGCGCAGTTGGCCGAGTTGCTGAACCAGACGCCGAGCGATCAATACGAGGTTCAGGTCGTTGTCTTGGGCGAGAGTGACGGCGAGTTCTCGCACTGCCGCCTGCGCCGCGATGACATCCGGTTCACTTACCTCGACTGGTTTCCAGCGCTGGCACCTGCCATTCTGGAGATCGCCAGCCTGTGCCGGCGCGAGCGTTTCGACATCGTGCATACGTGGCTCTTTTATGCGAATTTCCTGGGAGCCGCTGGCGCCCGGCTCGCGGGCGTGCCGTTGGTCATCAGCGGCGTCCGCAATCTCAGTCTCTGGAAGCGCGCCTGGGACACTCGCTGGTGGTACCGTCTGGCCGACGCACTGGGGTCGCGGCTCCCCGACCGACTGACAGCGAATGCGGACGCCGTGGCCCGCGACCACGCTGACTGGGCGCTGGTGCCGCGCCGCTGGATCGACGTGGTGCCCAATGGCCTCGACGCTGCGACCGTCCGCCACGGCACGTCGGGAGCCCGCCAGTGGCTGCGCGACGAGCTTGGGCTCCCGCCAGCAATACGACTGCTGGGGACCGTCGGCCGGCTCGCGCCCGAGAAAGACCAAGAGACGTTCATCCGGATTGCGGCGCGCGTCATGAGCGGCGCGGGCGACATCCACGCCATCGTGGTCGGCGACGGCACGTGTCGATCCCATCTGGTCAGCCTGGTGGCGCAACTGGGCATTGCGGACCGGGTTCATTTCCTCGGCACCCGTCCCGATTCTCGTCGAATCATTGCCGGCCTCGACACCTTCGTCCTCACTTCCCTGTGTGAGGGCTTTCCCAACGTCCTGCTGGAGGCAGCCCTGCTCGGCACCCCGGCGGTGGCCAGCGATGTGGGCGGAGCGGCGGACGTGCTGGACGGCGACGATGTGTTCCCGGCCGGGGACATCGGGTGCGGGGCCCAATTGGTCGAGATAAAACTGACCCAGCCCCTCGCCACTCGGGCACGCACGGCGCACCTTCGACAACGCGCGGAAGTCCTCTACTCGGCACCTCGCATGGCCGAGCGCTGGTTCACGCTCTATCGAGGTGGCCGTGACACGATGCCGCGCCAAGAGGCACATGGGTAACACCGTCCTCCTGCTCCGGTCGGGCCGGCACCTCGGCGCCGCGATCACTGTGCTGCGCCGAACGTTGCCGTCCTGCCACATCTCGGTTCTCAGTCCGCCGGAAGGCAATCGACCGCTGGCCGGCGCCGACGTCGCCGCGGACGACCGCATCCCTTTCCCTGATTCACGCTTCTCGCCATGGCGCGCGATCGCCACCGGACTCGTCGCCCGCCTGCGTGAGCGGGCGTTCCAGCAGGTCGTCGTGCTGTGGAACTATCCGGACGGATCCGGCCAAGAAAACGTCACGCTGACAGCCTTGTTGCTAACCGCGCGCCGCCACGCTGCCATGACGCCCGACGGTCGCCTGATCGAGATTACCTGGCATCAGCTACTCCGGACGTGGTGGAGGCGGCTGACCGCAGGTCCGCGGGCGTACGGCCGCGCGGCCGCCGCCGCGTGGCAACAGCTCCGAGTCCGCTGGGAAGGGCCGGAACTGGATCCCCCGATCTGGCACAGCCACTTCCTCAGCGCGTGGGTCGTGGAGCGCGCCCTGGCAGAGATCGCAACACCGCTCAAGGGTTTGATACTCGATGTCGGCTCTGGCACCGGCTACGCCGGAAGGGCTCTTGGCCCAAACGCGACCTACCTGCCAACGGACCTGCCAAACGGCCGCTGTGGCACGGATCGCTCCATCACTACGCGGGGGAGCCGGCCGGTCGTGCAGTGCTCGGGCGACGCGCTCCCCTTTTCATCCTCGTCGCTCGACGGCGCGATGGCCGTATCCGTGCTTGAGCATGTGGCCCACCCAGACGCAATACTGCGCGAAGCCTATCGGGTGGTGCGACCCGGCGGGTACCTCCTGCTGGTCACCCCATTCTGCTTCCCGTTTCACGGCGAACCCAACGACTACCGGAGGTGGACCTCCGAAGGTCTGGCCGCGGAAGTCACGGCCTGCGGGTTCGAGCCTGAACGAATCGACCGGCTCGGTGCCAGTACGACTGCCATCACCCTGAACCTGCACCTGACCGTCAAATACCAGTGGTGCTCATCACCCTCGTTGCTGCTGCGAACGGTGTCCGGCTTCTGGCCACTGTTATTTTTTTGGCAGGCCCTCACGAACGTCCTCGCCATGACGATCGATCGATGGGAACCCCGATCGCACCTTCCCGTCAGTATTGCGCTGCTGGCGCGAAAGCCGATCTCCAACACGTAGAGAGCCCACGACGCTCCGTAGCCGCGTAGGCTGCAGGCCCTTAGTTTAGTGGGTCTTCTGGAAATCGTGTGGGTAAATTGAGGGGGTAAATCGAGCTTGCGCCGAGTGGAGCATTGGTGTTTCCGGGGCTGCTCGAAACGGAGATGATTTCCCGATGGCCCATTCAGCGAAGCGACAGCGGCGGCTGTGGGACGCATCCGCGTTCCCTGGTTTGCGTCCGCTACACGCGGTGCGCGGTGTCTTCGGTGAGCCGAAGGCGGCACGCAAATTGCGTACCGATTGGGTATCAATGATGTTCGGGGGCTAGTCCTTTGCTGCACGTGTTCAAAGGCTGCATGCCGATTTTTTGCTCCCCGGCATTGTGTGAAAATCTGGAGCGGGTGGAGTTATTGAGCAGGTCAGGCGATGGTCCTGAGGTTGGGCAGGCGTATGCCATCCTGATGCCGGCTGATTTCGGAAGAGACAACATGGATATAAAAAGTGCGCGAATCATGGTGATTGAGGATGAGCGCGTCATGAGCGCTTTCATCATGAGTACCCTGAGGCGCATTGGCATCCTCGATATCTTTGCCTACGAAGATGGTGCCGCTGCCTTGCGGGAAGTAACCATACTCAAACCCGACCTGATACTGACCGACATCCACATGCAGCCCGTGGGCGGCATTGAGTTTGTCAGTCAACTGCGCGCACTGTCGAACAACCAGATCAGCAATATTCCGGTCATTTTTCTGAGCGCCGACGCCAGCGAGGCCACCGTGAGTGAAGTCTTGCCGCTGGGTGTGTCTGGGTATATCGTCAAACCGCCCTCGCTGGAGGCGCTGGCGCACAAAATCGAAGTGGCGCTGCGTAACAGAACAAGGTGGCTGTTTGGCACTGAAACTGATCGACCGTCGTAGCCTCCTGAAAAGTTCCTATGACTATTCGCACCTGAGTCATCGGCAAACCGTCTAAAAGTCACATTGCCAGTGTTACCCAAAAACGGCACTTTTTGAACCACGCCAAAAATACCATCCCATGTTTAACGTACTCCAGTTCCTGCCTGCCCCCCCTGATACGAGCCTCATTTACGAAGGCTCCTACAGCCCAATATGGGTCATCATCTCCGTACTTCTCGCCATCTTCGCATCCTATGCGGCACTGAGAGCCTCTGCCCGGATCGGGCATCTCCATAACACCACATCCAGGCTGACCTGGGCATCGATCAGTGCGTTCACGCTGGGCGTCGGCATCTGGGCAATGCATTTCATCGGCATGCTGGCATTGAGCCTGCCCCACGGGATCCATTACGACCCGTTCATCACGCTGATTTCAATGGTTCCATCCGTCCTGGCCAGCGGCGCGGCTTTGGACCTCGCCTGGCATGGGGGAAAACGTTTATCAATAGGAGTTCGCAGCGTCCTGCTCGGCGCAGGCATCGGAACCATGCACTATACGGGGATGGCCGCCATGCGACTGGATGGTTTCGTAGGTTACGACCCATCCATATTCGCATTATCGATCTTCGTGGCCGTCGCGCTGTCCTATCTCGCATTGCGTGTAAAAAGCGGGGGGGTCCGCTGGAAGAAGCCGCATGATGCGCTGGTCGCTGTCATCATGGGCGGTGCGGTATCGGGCATGCATTACACCGCCATGTCCGCCGCCTACTTCGTGCGGGGTGACGTGGCCGCATTGCCTTCCACCGTCTTCACCACCAACACCCTCGCCATCGTCGTCACCCTGACTACTGCCTTTCTGGCGCTAGGCGCATTGGCCCTCGCCGCCATTTCACGCAACCGCGAGATGACGGACCAGCTTCGCGACAGCGAAGAGCGCTGGAAATTCGCCTTGGATGGGGCCGGAGACGGAGTGTGGGACTGGAACCCTCAAACCGACAAATGCTTTTTTTCAAAACGCTGGAAAGAAATGCTGGGTTACGCCGAGAATGAATTTGTGGGTACCGGAACGGCGTGGGTAGAAAATCTCCATCCCGATGACAAGGATCGCGCGCTAACCAATCTCCAGGAATATTTAGCGGGTGCCCTACCAACCTATGTCGTCGAGTTTCGCATGGGCTGCAAGGATGGCTCCTGGAAATGGATACTGGCCCGGGCAAAGTTGATCGGAAGTGATGGCGACGGAAATCCATCGCGGTTGATCGGTACGCACACCGACATCACCGAGCGCAAACGGTCGCAAGACGAAATCCTGAGAGCCATGGTAGCCAAG
>JBCKZH010000132.1:0-9764 GCA_038919385.1 Vicinamibacterales bacterium
ACCCACTTGATCGATTTCGGCCGCGGGCTGAAGCGGAGCTGACCGATGCTCTCGCGGATGTTGTCGCGGCGTACGAAGCCGATTTCCGGGTTGAAGTTGTCGCCGACGACCAGCCGATCGAGTTGCACGCCATAGCGATCACCGGCGTACTCCATCTGCGTGCGGTAACTGGTGTCCTTTCCTTCGACGCCCGTGGTCCGCGTCGTCGCCCAGTAGGTGTTGAACGCCAGGTTGGCGAAGAACGCAAATGTGCCATCGATGCCAAACGCGTTGTTCGATCCGGTGCCGCTCTGCGCGATCGATCGCGCGGTGGCCATGAGGCCAACGCTGCTTCGACGCAGGAGGTCGCGCCTCACCCGCAGCACGGCGAAATTGGTGGCGGCCGCGCGCGCCTTGGGAGCGTCGCGCGTGCCGATGTCGACCGCGCCGATGCTGAAGCGGCCGACCCGCCCGGTCAGCCGGCCGCCGGCCAGGATCGGCACTTCCAGACCTTGATTGAGGCCGATGCGCCGGCTGTAGAACAGGAGCGGCGTGTTACCGCTCGGCTGGCCGCCGATACTCGTGGCCGAGGCGGCGAAGGCAAAGGTGCCCTGATTCTCCAGGAAGAATTCACGCTTTTCAGGGAAGAACAGGCTGAAGCGTGTCAGGTTCACCTGCTGCTCGTCAGCTTCCACTTGTGCGAAGTCCGTGTTGTAGGTGAAGTTGGCCGTGAGGCTCTGGCTGACGCCGTACTTCACGTCCAGCCCTACCCCTCCGCCGGCATCGTTGCTAATCGCCGGCGAGGCTACGCGGTCGGTCGTGAGATCGGCGATCCCATAGGGCTTGACCTCGAGGTTCAACGACCCTGCCGGCGCGTCGATGCCCTCCAGCGTCGGAAACAGGGACGCGGCAAAACTGCCGCGGCCGATGCCAAACGCCGGCGGAATGCGCGCGAGGTACGCAATCTCGTTCTTCCACTTGTTATTGCGGCGGGCGTTGAACCCCCAGATCTGGGCGGTGCCCGGCTGGTAGCGCAGCGACTTGAACGGGATCGCCGCCTCGACGGTCCAGCCGCCGTCGAAGCGCCCGACGGCGAGGTCCCAGACCGGATTCCAGTCGGCGCTGTACTGCCGCTCGTTGGTGCTCTGCCCGTCGGTTCGCGCCCCGAGGGGATTGACTTCGAACTGGAACGCGTTGCGGCCGTCGTGAAACGTGTCCAGCGAAAAGCCGACGCTGTCGCCCATGCGAATGTTGTTGCTGTCGCGCCGCATCTCGTTGGCGACCATGAGTTCGGGCCGGCTCTCCCACGCGCGCATGGCGACGTACACGTTGCGCTCATCGAAGAAGACCCACACCTCGGTCTTCTCCGACGCCGGCTGGCCGCCGGCCGGCTCCATCTGGATGAAATCGGTCACCGACTGAACGCTGGCGTACGCGGGCTCGTCGAGCTTGCCATCGATCCGCAGCGGAGTGGCCTGTCGCGTGGCGCGCAGCGTCAGGCGACCCTGCGCGTCGCGCGGCGACGCCTGTGCAGCAGGGGAGCCAGAGCTGACTGGTGGTACCTGTGCCGCGCCGGGAGATGAGACCAGGACGCTCGCTACGAGCGTGACGGCGAGCGTCACGCCGAGGCGGAGTCGTGTCGTCATGCCCGACTGTGATTGGTGGTCGTGGGCCGGGACGTCAGTCTTTGCGGAGGCCCCGACTCGACGTCGTGTTGTCCTCGACGCGATGGTCGATGGTATAGACGGCCGCCCCGAATCCAATGCCAGCAGCCAAGACGATCCAAAATTTCTTCTTCCGGCTCATGCCGCTGCTGGCGAGGCCTGACTGCGACCCCTGATCCATGCGGGCCGCGGCTGGCACCGGCCTCGTCGAGTCAGCCCGTGCGGCTCGCTGTGCGATGCGCGTGGCCGATCCGAGCAAGGATCCTTCCGCGTACGCCAGCGACGTCGGGCCGAGCGCGGCGATCAGTGCAAACACCAAAAAACGCTTCATCGATACCTCTCCAAACAAGCATGTGTCCGTCGCAAAGCGCACGGGGGACCGCGATTCGCGGTCCCCCGGAAACCCATCTCAGAAGGTGATGCCGGCGGTCAATCGCACCAGGCGTGCATCGAGGAACGTGGTCGGCCGGAGCCATCGCGCGCCGTAGGCAGTCACCACCCCTTGAACCGAATTGCCGTTCAGCACGTTGTAGACGTCCACCGCCGTTCTCAGCCGGCCCCAACCGATATTGAACGACCTGTTCACCGATACGTCGAGCTGCGAGAAGCGGGCGCCGTAGACCGACTTGGGCGCGTAGAGGTTAACCGCCTTCGCGGTGGTGAGTGCCGTACGGGCCGGGTTCTTGAACGTGACCTGCGCGGAGGTCACCGTGAGAAGCGCCGACTGCTCCGCTCCGGGCGTGTTCCGGTAGATGAAGCTCCCGCTGAAGCCGCCTTTGATCGGGATGGTCCCATTGAACCGGAAGTCCATCAAGTCCCCCCACGACTGGACGATGCGGCAGAAGGGTCCACCGGCGTTCGCGGTATTGATGTCGCCGGGCTGGTTCGGAATGTCCACGGTGTAGCAGCGATCGTCGACTTCCCGCCCAATGTCCAGACCGCCACCGACCCGGATGTTACCCGGCAGACGGCCGTTCACGCCCACCCAGGCGCCGTCCCAGTACCGCTGCTGCTTCCCGAACTCCTTGGAGTTAGTAACGCGCAGCGTGCCCTGCCCGAACAACTGCGGCTGGACGTCGTAGTACCCGCACTGCTGCTGCCCGGCGTTGGGCAGCCGCGGATCGTTGGGCACCGTGATGCAGAACTCGTCGAAGTTCTGGGGGCCGAGCAGCGTGTTCTCGGTGACCGTGAAGCTGCCGTCCCAGTTATGGTTGTAGCCGGCGTTCACCGACAGCCGCCTCGTCAACTCGTGATTCACCTCGACGTTGATGTCCCAGAGGAAGTCACGGTTGTCCTTGATAACCGACGCGTCGAACAGCGTCGCCGAAGGGATGAACTTGCCGAAGTTCACGTTGGAGATGGCCCCGCATTCACCGTTGGCGGTGAAATTCGCGAGTTCGCAATCGGGGATGAAGTTGCCGTTGGCGTCGTTCCAGTTGCGGAACGCCGTGTTGATGGACGAGCTGAACGGATGGAAGCGGCGGGTCATGTCACTGCGCGACAACTGGTTGAATCGGCCAATCGAGGCTTTGAGCGCGGTGCCGCCGTTGCCGAAGACGTCGATCGCGACACCGAGGCGCGGGTTGATGTCCTTCCAGACCGGGACGCCCTTCAACTCGTCCACGTGACGGGCCGGGACGAACGGTCCGGCAGGCAGGTCGGCCGCCGGGTAACCCATCGTGATGTAGTCGAATCTCACACCGAGATTCAGGGTCACACGCCGCATCGTCCAGGCATCCTGCACGAAGACGCCGACCTCGGCGTTCTGGCGTTCCTGCTGCAGGAACGGTTGCGCCTGATACTGGAGCCGGAGCGGCCGCCCGTTGAGGAAGTCGTAGTTCAGCCCGTCGACGGTGTTGTTGCGAGTCCGAGACTCGTCATTGAAGGCCTGCTCGTTGGTGACGCCCGCCTTGAAGGTGTGGCTGCCCGTGACGTAGGACAGGGTGAACCGCTGGGCGCCGCGGCCCGTGCGCGCTTTCGGCTCGGTGAGGTTCGGCGCCGCACCGAAGCGGAAGTTCGTCGAGGTCTCGAGAATCGACCGGTCATCCCGCGTCACGCCGGCCACGCCGAAGTTCACCCAGTTGGCCACCTGCCAGGATGCGCCGGCTTCGAGCAGTAACCGGCTGGTGAGGGGAGCCGTCCACGTGCCATTCACGACACCAGAGGGCGACCAGTCCCAGCCGCGCTCCGCCTCAATGGCGTTGGCGCCCGTGAATGGGCCCGTCGTGCATCGGCACGACTTCTGGATGTCGCCAAAGAAGCCGAATTGGTTCCTCGCCGTCGCCTGCCACGTCGTCCTGAGCGAGTGGTTCCGGTACCAGTCGAAGCTGGCCGCCGGTCGGCTCGTGTCCGGCTCGAACGCAATGGTGGGCGTGCCGGGCACGCCCGACTTGCCCTGAAGCTTGTTGAAGAATGCGCCCGGCTGGTTGACCCGCGACCCCCAGCGCCCGACCGCGGCAAAGAACCAGATCTTGTCCTGCACGATCGGGCCCCCAAGCTGCGCGCCGATTCGGAAGATGCGCTGCACCTTACCGCTCGAGTTGATCCCGAATGCCCTGAGGCCGTCGTCGATGTTCGAGCTATGCATGGTGTCGTTCGAGAAGTAGCCATCAAGGCCGCCGCGGAATAGGTTGCTGCCGCTCTTGGGAATCACATTGAGCGACGTGCTGCCGGAGCCGCCCTCCGCCCCCATGCCGCTGGTCTCCAGCTGTATCTCGCCGATGTTGCCGCTGTCGCTGATGTACCCGACGCCCGAGGCGGCACCAATGAAGTACTGGTTCCGGAAGCCGTCGAATGACGCGCGCGTGCCGGTCTTCCCATGGAAATTGGTGTAGGCGCCCTGCGCCGACCAGGTGTCACGGGTGCCGCCGACGTCGGCCTGGGTCGTCGCAAAGCCGGGCGTCATGTAGGCGATCGTCTGCAGGCCAATGTTGCCACTTGGCAGCGACTCGAGATCCCGCGCACTGAGGGTCGACTGCTGCCGGACTGACTGCGTGTCCACCAGCGGGGCGCCGCCAACCACTGTGACCGTCTCTTCGATCGCGCCAACGGCCAGCGTCGCGTTCACCGACGCGGTGAAGCCCGCTCCGAGGACGATGCCTTCTCGCTTTGTCGTCGAGAAGCCGCTGAGCGAGTACGACACGCTGTAGGGGCCAGGCGGGAGGTTGACGATGGTGTATCGACCGTCACCGTCGGTCGTGACAACCCGGACCTTCTCAATCAAGGCTGGACTCGCCGCCTCAACCGTCACACCCGGCATCGACAGCCCCGCGCTGTCGCGCACAACCCCCGCGATGCTGCTCGCCTGCTGCGCCAGCACCGTGTCAGTAGACGCCAGGACGCCGACCAAGGCCGCCAGGACGAACGCCGCAGGCCCTCGCCACCGACCGCTTGGACGCCTCATGTTCAGATATCTCACCAATGTATCCCCCTGTTCGGACGTACAATTTCAGTTCTTTCAAAGGGCCACGCGACACACAGCCCCGCGCAAGACCTCTTGGTGACGGCAGCACACCCTTAGAGGTAGGGATGTTTGTACACATCTCGAGACAAGCAATCAAGCGAATAAACTCCTTCGAATGTCGCAACATGTCGTAGAAAGGTCCAAGATTCAGGTGCCGGTTGGGGTAAAGTGCCGCAAATCTGAGCGAGCTGTCCAGGATCACGATGATTTCCACGTTGGCGACTACCTTGTGTGCCCTTCTGCTGCTTGCGGGCTGTCGGGCCGATCCCAGCGGAACGGACCCCGCCGCCGCGGATGCGTGGTTCACGGACCGGGCCGCCGAAACCGGCCTGGACTTCATGCACTTCAACGGGATGACCGGCCAGTTCTATCAGCCCGAGATCATGGGGCCCGGGGTGGCGATGGTCGACTACGACAACGACGGCGACCTCGACATCTATCTCGTTCAGGGTCAACTGCTCGGGGCCGGCCGGCCGTTGATGCCACCGCCTCGTGACTCGCGACCTGGGGATCGGCTCTACCGCAACGACCTGAACCTCAAGCCGGACGGGACACAGACGCTGTCCTTCGTCGACGTGACCGAGCAGAGCGGGATCAAGACCCGTGGCTACGGGATGGGCGTCGCGACCGGGGACATCGACAACGATGGCTGGGTCGACATCTTTCTCACCGGCGTTGGTCGCAATCAGATGTTCCGCAATAACAGAGATGGCAGCTTTACCGAGGTGTCGGAGCAGAGCGGTACGGACGACCCCGTGTCCTGGAGTGTGTCCGCCGCGTTTGTTGACTTCGACCGCGACGGATGGCTCGACTTGTTCGTCGGCCACTACCTGGACTTCAGCGTCGCCACCCACACCGTGTGTCCCGGTGCGTCAGGGCGCCCCGACTACTGCCGGCCGGAAGCGTATCGTGCCCAGCCGAGCCGGCTGTATCGGAACCAGGGCGGTGGACGGTTCGCCAACGTCACGATTGCCGCGGGCCTGGCGCGTGAATTCGGACCGGCGCTGGGCGTCTCCACCGCCGACTTCAACGGCGACGGCTGGATCGACATCTTTGTCGCCAACGACCAACAGGAAAACCAGCTGTGGATCAACCAGCGCAACGGGACCTTCACCAACACGGCGCTACTCGCCGGAGCCGCGCTCGGACCGGCCGGCGAGCGCAAGGCCGATATGGGAGTGGACGCTGGGGATTTCGACAACGATGGCGACGAGGACCTCTTCGTTACCGAGCTGATCGGCCAGGGCAGCACGCTCTACGTGAACGATGGAGCCGCGATGTTCGAGGAGCAGAGCATGCGTGCCGGTATCCGCCGGCCGAGCCTGCCGTACACCGGTTTCGGCACGGCCTGGTTTGACTTTGACAACGACGGCTGGCTCGACCTCCTCGCCGCCAACGGCGACGTCAACCAGAACGTCCAGGATCCTGCTCAGCGCGACGATCCGTTTCCGGTGAAGCAACGCAACCAGTTGTTCCGCAATCTGGGTGGGACCTTCGAAGACGTCACCGACCGGGCCGGCGACGCGTTGCAACTCGTGGAAGCCAGTCGCGGCGCCGCCTTTGGCGACCTCGACAACGACGGCGATGTCGATGTCCTGATCGGCAACGGCGCCGGTCCCGTCCGCTTGTTGGTCAACAACGTCGGCCGTCGCCACCATTGGCTGGGGCTCAGGCTCCTCGGTAGCGCCGCGCCGCGCGATATGGTGGGCGCGCGAGTGGCGGTCGTTCGCGAGGGTGAACCTGTGCTCTGGCGGCGGGCGCGGGCAGATGGCAGCTACGCGTCTGCCAACGACCCGCGCGTCGTCGTGGGCCTCGGCCCCTCGGCCGAGCCGCCGCGGGTCCGCGTTGTCTGGCCGAGCGGCAGCGTCGAGGAGTGGCCCGCAGTCAAGGTTGACCGATACACCACGCTGACGGAAGGCCGAGGCGAACCGGTGCCTCTCAAGCGGGAGCCGGTAGATCGATGATTTTGCGGCGAGTCGTCCGGGCCGCTCTGGTGATGGCCGCATCGGTGCTGGCCAGTGCGTGCACGGCACCCGAAGGGGACGCGTCCACGAAGTCCACGCCGCCGCCGGCCACCGCCCAGCGCGAACTCCAGCCGGTCGTGTTGCCGGATCTGTCGCGTCTGGCTGCCCCCGTGCATCGTCAGATCGGCGAGCGCTACGCATCGTTTGCCCGGACGCTGGACGACCGCGCGACGTCTCCGGCGGACCGCGCCAACGCGTACGGCGAGCTGGGACGCGTGCTGATCGCCGCGAAATTCAACGACGAAGCCGTGGCGTGTTATCGGCACGCGCAGGCCCTGGCGCCAGACGAGGTGCGCTGGCCCTATTACCTGGCGCACGCCTATCTGGTCCAGGGCAACCGGGCCGCCGCCGTTGCCTCGTACGAGCGAGTCCTGGCGTTGCGGCCGACCGATGTGCCCGCGCTCGTGCGTCTGGCCGAAACGCACCTGGATGACGGCCGTCCCGAGGCGGCGGAAGCGATCTTTCTCCGGGCCGCGTCGCTTGCCCCCCAGTCGGCCGCCGCGCTTTTTGGCGCGGGGCGGTCGGCCCTGGCTCGACGGGCCTTTGCCGACGCCGCGCAGTACCTGGAGCGCGCTCTCGCCATCGACACCACGGCGTCGTCGGTCCATTATTCGCTCGCGATGGCGTATCGCGCTCTGGGCCGGCACGAATCGGCGGAGCAGCACCTCCGCCAGCGGGGGAATGCCTGGCCGGCCCTGCCCGATCCACTGATGGATCGCTTCGACGCGCAGCTCGAAAGCGTCGTGGCCTACGAAAACCGTGGGGTGCAGGCGCTCAGGAGCGGCGATTTCACGGGGGCCGCGGCCGCTTTCCGTCGGGGCCTGGAACTGGATGCCACCGACGCGTCCCTGCGGTACTGGCTGGGCACCGCGCTGTACGCGGCGGGTGACCGCACAGGCGGCGTGCGCGAGCTCGAAGCCGTGGTGCGGCGGTCGCCCGGGTTTGCGAAGGCGCACTTCAGCCTCGGTGCCATCCACGCCATGGGCGGGCGGCACGAGCGGGCCATCGAGCGGTTCTCGGGGGCGGTGAACGCCGACCCGACGTTCACGGAAGCGCGGCTGCGTCTCGCCGAGACGCTGCGCGCAACGGGACAGCTGGAGTCCTCGTTGCCCCACTACGAGCAGGTGGTCAAGCTCGACCCGCGGATCGCCGAGGCGTGGATTGGGGGCGCCAGCGCGCTGGCCGGCCTCCGGCGCTACGAGAAGGCCCGCCGGTGGCTGACCGATGCCCGGCACGTCCATCCGGACCGGCCGGAGCTCGCGGACCTGATGGCTCGCCTGCCACCGGGGCCGCCGTGATTCTCGAAATTCATTTTCTTCAGAATTCGCCGAGCCTCCTGGAGTGCGTGACGACTCACGTCTGAAA
Source organism: Vicinamibacterales bacterium (assembly GCA_038919385.1). Classification (GTDB taxonomy): domain Bacteria; phylum Acidobacteriota; class Vicinamibacteria; order Vicinamibacterales; family UBA2999; genus 12-FULL-67-14b. The sequence continues at coordinate 8,496 of JBCKZH010000132.1, forward strand.
CATCCAGGTTGTATTGCGTGCGAGTCGTCTCGATTGTGACAACTGATTCAGTCATCAGTGTACCAATGAACCTCTGCCTCATGAATTGAGCCATCCGGTAGCCCGGCCTTTCCCGTAGAGTTTAAACACACGGGCACAGTACAACCTGCCCGCGTGCGAGCGGCGTCTGGCCTACCCCGGGAATCGTGAGGGTGTGGTCGAGCACTTCCCCGACCCGAGCGTACAAAAGTGATACTGCACATCTTCGAGCGTACAGTCGTCCGGCAGACGGTCGAGCACGGCCAGAACGGTTTCTTTGGTCGTCATGGAGTCCACTCGTTTCGAGTATACGCCCGGCCTACGACTTGGGCCACCGGACCGCAACCGCCTTGGTACATGAATCTGACGTGGCCCAGATGTTCGCTCAACGGTCGCGCTGAGCCGCGCGCCGCAGTGACATGATCGCACAGGACCGTGGGCGCGACGGCTCCAGCGCGGTGTTAGCCAGCTTGTTAGGCTTTGGTTTTCTTGTAGATCTCACTTCGATGACCAATCTCGTGTACGACGATCAGCTTCTCTTTGTGAAGGGGCTCGTAGATTATTCGGTAATCTCCTTCGCGATACTTGAACAGCCCGGCAAGGTCGCCTTTCAAGGGCTCAGGCGTGATCTCTTCGAAGTGCTCAGCTAGCCACTGAATCTGATCGATGATTCGACGGGCCACCGGCGGGTCGAGGTTCTTAAGCTGACGACTCGCATTCTTGAGAATTTGTGGCGTGAACACGCTCAGGCCAGCTTGAGTCGACGCACCACGTTTTCCAACAGTTCTCCGCGTTCCCCTCTTGCGACAGCTTGCTTCTGCCGAGACAGTCGCTTGCGTACACTTTCGCGAAGAGCCAGACCTTCGTCTGGGTCGCCTAGGAGTTGCACAAGCTTTTCTTCGACCACGGAGCTTACCAATTGCCGAAGCTCGGTCGCCGTCATGTCAGCAACGGTGTTTGCCATTGATGATTGCTCCTACGTGGGAGAATTATAGCGCTACAGGCTCGAGGTCGTCTCAATTCCGAGCGTCTGGCTAACGATTATATTAGTAGCCTGCGTAGCCGCGCGTAACACGAACCACTGGCTCGTCGTACTGTCGTGCATCACCGTAAGCCACTGACGAGACGGGGATTCTAGCAGAAACCCCAGGCCGCCGCCGCGCGTGGATACGCGCGAGGGCGATCGTAAAAACCCCCGCCACACGGCCGATCGGCGTGGATACGCGCCAGGCTCGCGCGTATCCACGCGAG
>JBCKZH010000133.1:0-9409 GCA_038919385.1 Vicinamibacterales bacterium
CTTGAGGCCATCCCGCAGCCACTGCACCGCCGCGCCGGCAACGAACACCGAGCCCTCCAGGGCGTACGTGGTCTTGCCGCCAATCTTCCAGGCCACCGTCGTCAGCAGGCCTTTCTCCGAGGGCACGGCCTTGGCGCCGGTGTTCAGCAGCATGAAGCAGCCGGTGCCGTAGGTATTCTTGGCCGAGCCTGCGTCGAAGCACGCCTGACCAAACAGCGCGGCCTGCTGATCGCCGGCGTCGCCGGCGATCGGGATCGCCGTCCCAAACAGTGACGGCTCGGTGTGTCCATAGACCTCGCTGGACGACTTCACCTCGGGCAACATCGCGCGCGGCACGTCCAGCAGTTTCAGCAACTCGTCGTCCCACTGCATGGTGTGGATATTGAACAGCAGCGTTCGACTCGCATTGCTGACATCCGTCACGTGGACCTTGCCGCCAGTGAGGCGCCAGATCAGGAACGAATCGATAGTGCCGAACAGCACTTCGCCGCGAGCGGCGCGAGCGCGCAGGCCATCATGCGAATCGAGCAGGTGCTTGATCTTGGTGCCCGAAAAGTAGGCATCGACCACCAAGCCTGTCTTCTTGCGGAACGTGGCCTCGTGGCCATCGGCCTTCAGTCGATCGCAAATCGGTGCGGTGACGCGGCTCTGCCAGACGATGGCGTTGGCGATCGGCTTGCCCGTCGCCTTGTCCCACAACACCGTCGTCTCGCGCTGGTTGGTGACGCCGATCGCGGCGATGTCGGCGGCGGTGATGCCCGCGCGTGCGAGCGCGTCCTTCGCGGTCTGCAACTGCGTCGACCAGATCGCCTCGGGGTCGTGCTCCACATGGCCGGGTCCCGGAAAGATCTGGGGAAACTCCTGCTGCGCCGTCGACACCGCCTTACCCGATCGATCGAAGACGATGGCGCGACTGGAGGTAGTGCCCTGGTCGAGAGCGAGAACATAGCTTGCCCTGAGCGAAGTCGAAGGGTTCATCGGCCGGCCTCTGGTGCGACGTGATGCTTGTTGATGAATGTGTCGTAGAGCCACGCGCCCAGGATGGCGCCGACGCAGGGCGCGACTACCGGCACCCACCACCATCCGCCGCTGGCGGTAAACACGCCCGGCCCCCAACCGGCGAGCGCCGTGAACAGCCTCGGCCCGAGGTCGCGCGCCGGGTTGATCGCATACCCGGCGTTGAACCCGAACGCCACGCCGATGGCAACGACCAGCGCGCCGACCAGCGGCGCAGTGAGCCACGCCGGCGGTGCGACGTTCTTCTGATCCGTCACCGCGAGCACGCCGGCCATCAGCAGCATGGTGCCGATCACCTGGTCGACGAAGCCGCCCGACAGCGACAGGAAGGGTTGCGGATAGGTGGCGAAGATGCCGGCGGTGGCGGTGGCGCCCTCGATCATCCGTGTGCCGCCGTCGAATGCCGTGAAGGCTTCGCGATAGTTCAAGAACACCAGGGCTGATGCGGCGAACGCGCCGGCTGTCTGCGCCAGGATGTACGGCGCGACCTTGCTCCACGGCAGGTTGCGATGCACTGCCAGGGCCACGGTCACGGCGGGATTGAGATGCGCCCCCGACACGCCGGCCGAGGTGTAGATGCCCAGCATCACGGCCAGGCCCCAGCCGATGTTGATGGCGAGATATGACCCGTTGGCTTCTTTACTGAGCACCGTCTGCGCGACGACGCCGACGCCGAACGCGATCAGGATGAACGTGCCGAAGAATTCCGCTGCCGCTTCCCGCGCTGTGCCTTTGAGCATGAGCGGGATTCTACCTTGTTGTGGGCCGGCGCTCCAGGTGCCGTAACACCTTGAAGTAGAGGTTTTCGACGATCTTTTCCTGTGCCTTGCCGGCTTTGACGTAGTGATCGAGACCTGGGGCGGCATTGATTTCCAGAACCCAGTATCTTCCCGGTGGCTCGCCGATCTCACCGGCGACCATCAGGTCGACGCCGCACAGGCGCAGACCCATGTCCCGCGTGATCCTCACGGCCAGACGCTTGAAGGCGGGATGCACCGCGCTCGTCACGTCAACGGAATCGCCGCCAGTTGATAGATTGGCGTTGTCGAGCAGGAACACCCGTGCGCCGCGCGCCACCACCGATCGCAACGTCAGCCGCTGCCTTACCAGCTTGGCCACCAGGCGCGGATCGTCCTTGCGTATCTGTGTATCCCGTTTGGCGGCGACAAAGCCGCGTTGCTTCCCGGCCAGCAGCTGACCGACTGTCGAACGCCCGTCTCCCACCACATTCAGCGGTATGCGCTCGTAGGCGGACACAATCTGGTCGTCGAGCACCACCAAACGGTAGTCCTTGCCGGACACTGGCCGCTGCACCAGCGCGATGCGATCCTTCCGAAAGATGGCACGCATAGCCCGATAGAACTCTCGCCGATTCTGTGCGATTGCCACCCCGGTTCCCTGGCTGCCGCTGTTCGGCTTGACGACGACGGGGAATCCGAGCTTCCGAGCGTGACTGTACGCCGCATCGATACTCCGCTTCGGCCTGCCGATGGCCTCAGCCCATTGCTTCGAATAGAACGCCATGGAGTCCGGAACGACGGGATACCCCATGGCTGCCAGGAAGAAACTCGCGTAGTCCTTATCCTTCGCGATATCCGACGCCCCGATGGGATTAAGGTCGAGCGTGTTGTACCTGAAGTACGAACGGCGGCCGCCCTTGAAGGTGATCTGACCCGCGATCTGCCATTCGGGCTCGACCAACACGGTTGCTCCAATCCTCGCCGCCAGCTTCTTCAGCATGGGTGCGAGAATGAGCGCTTCCTTCTTCGCCACCTTCGGCCGTGGCCGAGTGCGTCCACTCTTCACTGAATCCTCCGCCTGGACAGTCACTCCGCCCCTATTTCGGCGGCGCCACCTTCAACACGATGATGTGCTGCCACGGCAACACGTCGATCACTTTGTCGAGTACGAAGCCCTCAGCCTCCAGTTCCGTCTTCACTTCCGCCACGCTCATCTTGTGCACTTCCAGAATCGGCACGCGCGCGTCTTCTTTGCGGAACTCGACGAGCACCAGCCGCCCGCCGGGCTTGAACACCTCGCGCAGCTTCTGCAGGAACACCTGCGGCGTCTGCAGCTCGTGGTACACGTCCACCATGATCGCCAGATCGATCGAATTGGGCGGCAACTTGGGATCGTCCATGCCGCCCAGGATCGGGGTCACGTTAGCCAGCCCTTCAGACTGGATGCGGCGATTCAGCAGCTCGATCATCCCCGGCTGGATGTCGGTGGCGTAGACCTTGCCGGTGGCGCCCACCAATTTCGAGATCCGCGACGTGTAATACCCCGAGCCGGCGCCAATATCGGCCACCACCATCCCGGGCTTCAGTTCCAGTGCCGCCAGCGCCTTTGACGGCGCCTCTTCGGCCTCTCGCTCCGGCCGCTCCAGCCAGCCGGCGCCACCCACGCCCATCACCGGCGCCAGTACGCGCCCGCTGAGCGGGTGGCGGCGCTGCGCCTCGACCAGCGTCACGAATCCGACAGAGAGAGCGAGAACGAGCGCGGTGGTCCGGGTTAACATGAAGTGCTTCCCTATTCTCATGACGTTATCCGCACGAACGGCAACCCCGGGTGACGTCCCGGCAATGGCCCACATCTACAACGAAGGCATCGCAGACCGCGTCGGCACCTTCGAAACCCGCCCCCGGTCCGCGGACGATGTGCGGGCGTGGTTCGACGGGGTCCATCCGATCGTCGTCGTCGAAGCCGAAGGCGGCCGCATTGTCGCGTTCGCGTCGACCTCGGCCTATCGTACTCGCGACTGTTACGCGGGCATTGCTGAATTTTCCGTCTACGTCTCCCGGGTCGAACGCGGACGCGGGGCCGGCCGGGTGGCTATGGACGCACTGATCGCCGCGGCAACCAGCGCCGGTTTCTGGAAATTGTTGTCGCGCATCTTCATCGAGAACACGGCCAGTCGCACGCTGATGGCGCGGGTGGGCTTTCGCGAAGTGGGCATCTACGAGAAGCACGGCCAGCTCGACGGCGTGTGGCGCGACGTGGCGATCGTCGAACGCGTCATTCCCGAGAACCTTCGCTGATGAGACGGACGGTCCCACAACTGATCTCGCTGGTCGCCATCGTCGCCGGCGTCGCGCTGTTTATTTTCACGCTGATGGGACTGGATCGCGAGGAAACGATCCGCCAGACACGCGAACTGGGCCTGGCGCTGCCGCTGGTCCTGCTGCCCAGCGTCCTCTGGCACTTGCTGCGCGCGGCCGGGTGGTGGATCTGCTTCCCGCCCGATGTGCGGCCGTCGTACTGGCGGGTGTTCCGCGTGCGGCTGGCGGCCGACGGCGTGGGATATTTCACCATTCGCGGCGTCGCCAGCGAGCCGCTTCGCGTGGTCCTCTTGATGGGCCGCGTGCCACCGGTGGTGTCGGCCGCCGCATCGGTGCTCGAGCGCACCGCCATGGGCATCATGAGCGTGGTCGGCGTCGGCTTGTTCGCGGCGTTTGCGGTGTCGTCCGACATGCTGCCGAGCGCCTGGCAGAGTGTGTTCCGCGGCATTGCCCTCACCGCGCTGGTGGTCCTCGTCTTCTCGCTGCTGTTCCTGATGCGGACCGGCCGCTACTTTGGTCCGTTGATCGAGCGCATCCACACCCGCACGGGCTGGCGCTGGGCCGGCGGCCGCACGGTTCGCGCGATCAGTGCCGTGGAGGACCTGTTCCTGAAGCTCGCGCGGACCGATCCCCGCCGCATTGAAACGCTCGTCGCGCTGAGCGTGGCCTGCTACCTGTTGATGGCCCTCGAGGTCTACCTGCTGTTCTGGGCCATCGGCCAGCCCATCTCCCTCTGGATTGGCACCATCGTCGAAACCTTCACGCGATCGGCCAGCGTCGCGGGCGGAGCGATCCCCGCAAACCTCGGGGCGCTCGAAGCGTCGAACGTGGTGGTGGTGAAGGCCCTCGGCCTCATGGGCGGCGGCACGCTCGCGCTGTTTCGACGCGTCCGCAGTCTGATTTTCGCGACGATGGGCCTCGCCCTGTATCCCCGCGACGCTGTTGCCGCGGCGCCTCCGGCGCCGGAGGCGCGCTGATGCTGGCCAAGGTCGTCGCGGCCATCACCGCGTGGGCCACCGGCCTCGGCGGCGTCGGCCTGTTCGTCATCGCCGCGCTCGATTCCTCATTCCTGTCGTTCCCGCAGGTGAACGACGTGCTGGTGATCGTGCTCAGCGCGAAGTATCCGGAACGCATGTCGTATTACGCCGGCATGACGACGGTGGGTTCGCTGATCGGGTGCTTCATGCTGTTTGCGGTGGCCCGGCGCGGCGGCGAAGTGTTCCTGCGCAAGCGCCTCAAAGGCGCGCACGTCGATCGCGCGCTGCGGCTGTATCGGCGATTCGGACTGCTCGCGGTCGTCGTCCCTGCCCTGCTGCCGGCGCCGGTGCCGTTCAAGGTGTTCGTGGTGCTGGCCGGCGCTGCCGACGTGCCACTCTGGCGCTTTGGCGTGGCGGTGGTCATCGGCCGCAGCATCCGCTACTTCGGCCAGGGATATCTCGCGGTGCTGTACGGCGAGCATGCGCTCGACTTCATGAAGGTCCACGGCGCGGAGATTGGCGTCGGCCTGGCGACGGTCGCGCTGCTGTCGAGCGTGGCCCTGGTGATGTTTCGCCGACGAAGGCAGGCCGACGCATGATCGAGGTGCTGCCGTTCCGGTCGGTGCATGTGGATCTGGTGTTGACCGACAGCACCGAGGCGGCCGCGAAGCGCGATCGCTATCTCCCGCTGTTGTCGCCGGAGGAACACGAGCGCATGGCGCGCCTGGTGTTCGAGCGCGACCGCCATCGCTTTCTGCTGACCCGCGCTCTGGTGCGAACCATGCTGTCGCGCTACGGCAAGGTGGCGCCGGCCGACTGGCAGTTCATCGCCAATGTGCACGGCCGGCCCGAGATTCTCGATCGTCCCGCGGGCGTACCCGATCTGCGCTTCAGCATCTCCCACACCGATGGGTTGATCGCCTGCGCGGTGACGATTGGCCGCGAGGTCGGCGTTGACGTCGAACACGTCGGCCGGCGCTTGACGCAGGACATCGCCGCGCGTTTCTTCGCCCCCGCCGAAGTGGCGCGCCTGCGGTCACTGCCCGATGATGCACAGGAACGGGTGTTCTTCGACTACTGGACGCTGAAGGAGGCCTACATCAAGGCCCGCGGTTTCGGCCTCGCGCTGCCGCTCGGCGACTTCGCGTTCCACTTCTCGGCCGACGGCCCGCCGTCAATTGCGTTCGAGCCATCGCTGCCGGATGACCCGGCCACCTGGCAATTCCTGCAGGACTGGCCGTCGCCGGCCCATCGGCTCGGTCTCGCCATCCGCCGCACCGGCGACGACCTGCCCGTGCGCATGCGGCACGTCGTGCCGTGAAGCTCTGGGCCATCAGCGACCTTCACGTTGGCTACGAAGAGAACCGGCGTGTGGTGGAGGCGCTTCCGGCCTTTCCGGACGATTGGCTGATCATCGCCGGCGATACTGGCGAGACGCTGGCGCACCTCGACCTCGTGCTGCGAACACTTGAGCCGCGGTTCGCCCAACTAATCTGGACACCGGGTAATCACGACTTGTGGACGCCGAAGACACTGCCCTCAGCGCCGCGCGGCGCGGCGCACTACGACCGCCTGGTCGCGCTCTGCCGCCGCTACGGCGTGCTCACACCTGATGACCCTTACGCGAAGTGGCCAGGCGACGGTCCCGTGCGCGCCATCGTCCCCACGTTCACGCTGTTCGACTATTCGTTCCGTCCGGACCACGTGACGCGCGAGGACGCCGTTGACTGGGCCGCCGAGTCTGGTGTGCGCTCCGCTGACGAGGACCTGCTCGCACCAGATCCGTATCCGACGTGCGATGAATGGTGTGCAGAGCGGGTGGCCGTCACTGAGGCTCGCCTTGATGCGCTACCGGCGGATGCGAAGCTGATCGTCGCCAACCACTTCCCGCTGCGACGCGACCTGGCCGTGCTGCCGCGCATTCCACGCTTCTCGATCTGGTGCGGCACGATGCGCACTCACGAATGGCATCGGCGATACAACTTCGAGACGGTCGTCTCAGGCCATCTGCACCTGCGATCCTCCCGCGAGATCGACGGCGTCAAGTTCGAAGAGGTATCGCTGGGTTATCCGAAGCAGTGGAACCAGTCACGCGGACTCGATCGCTACCTGCGGCGGATACTTTAGCCACCGAGCACTCAGAGGACACCGAGAAAAGTATTCTCTGTGTTCTCAGTGTCCTCTGTGGCCAATGTTCGGATCAGACTTTCACCAGTCTTTCGGCAGCGGCCCGTAGCGTTTCATCCTTCTTGGCGAAACAGAATCGCAAGACGGGCCCACCCGTGTCTTGGTAGAGGAACGCGGACACCGGAATCGACGCCACACCGTGCTCGACAATCAGACGATGCGCGATCTCCTTGTCGGTCTCATTCGAGATCGCCGAATAGTCCATCAACTGAAAGTAGGTGCCGGCGCATGGCAGTGGCCGGAAGCGTGAGCCGGCGGTGAGTTGCAGGAACAGGTCCCGCTTCTGCTGATAGAACCCCGCGAGCTCCTTTGCGCCAGGATCGCGGCGCACGAACTCCGCGAAGGCCATCTGCGACGGCGTGTGCACGGTGAAGGTCACGAACTGGTGTACCCGCGTCACTTCGGCGATCAGTGACTGCGGCCCGACGCAGTAGCCCACTTTCCATCCGGTGGTGTGGAACGTCTTGCCGAACGAGCTGATGACGATGGAGCGGGCGCGCAGGTCGTCGTAGCGCAGCAGGCTTTCGTGGCGGCGGCCGTCGAAGATGATGTGCTCATACACTTCGTCGCCGACCAGCAGGATGTCCGTGCCATCGACGATCGACTGCAACTGCCGCATATCGTCGGCCGACCACATCATGCCGGTCGGGTTGTGTGGGGTGTTCACCAGGATGAGGCGCGTCTTTGGCGTAATCGCGCGCCGCACCTCGTCCCAGTTCACCGTGTAGTCGGGGTAGCGCAGGCTTACGAACACCGGCACGCCGCCGCTCAGGCGGATCACCGGCACGTAGGAGTCGTAGCACGGCTCGAACAGCACAACTTCGTCACCGGGCCGCACGAACGTGGTCAGCGTGGCATACAGGCCGGCCGTGGCACCCGCGGTGACGAGGACCTCGGTGACCGGGTCGAAGCGCGGCCCGTAGAGCTGCTCCACCTTGGCGGCAATGCCCTCGCGCAGCGCCAGGACACCCGGCATGGGCGCGTACTGGTTGTGACCGTCGCGCATGGCCTTGGCCACCGCATCCACCAGCGCCGGGTCGCAATCGAAGTCCGGGAACCCCTGCGACAGGTTGATGGCCTTGTGCTCGTTGGCCAGGCGGGTCATCACCGCGAAGATGCTGACGCCGATATCGGGAAGCTTCGAGGTGACGGGGACGGCCGCAGTCATGGGTTTCCGTCATTCTGACACGACCCAGAGGTTACAATCCGTGGCATGGCTTTTCTCTTCGCTCTGCTCCTTGGCGCACAGTCGTCCAACACCTACGCCCGCCCCGAACTACTGGTCGACACGGCGTGGCTGGCACAGCACCTCACGGACCCTAACGTCCGCGTGATCGACATCCGCAATCGCGGCTACGGCGACGGACACATTCCCGAGGCGGTGTTCGTCGACAGCAACTGGATTCGCAATCCCAAGGCGCCGCCGACGTTCCTGCCCACACCGCAGGAGTTCGAGGCCTTGATGTCGCGCCTGGGCATCTCCAACACCACGAAGGTAATTGCCTACGACGAACGCGGCGGCATCTTCGCGGCGCGGCTCTGGTGGATTCTCAACTACTACGGCCACTCGAACGTGGCGCTGCTCGACGGCGGCTGGGTGAAGTGGACCGCCGAGCAGCGCGCAACCAGTACCGTGGCGCCGGTGCCGGCCGCGGCGAAGTTCACGGTGAAGCCAGGCACGGTGAAAGTGGCGACGGCAGACGAAGTCAAGGCGGCCATCAACAAGCCGGGCGTGAAGCTGCTCGACGCGAGGACCCAAGGCGAGATCGACGGCAAGGACCTGCGCAACATCAAGCGCGGCGGCTACATCGAGTCGTCTGTGCCTGTGTATTGGGAAGACACGCTCGATCCCATCACCAAGACGTTCAAGTCCGCAGCGGACATTACCCGGCTGTATCGCGACAAAGGTGTCGTGCCCTCGGACGATGTGACGGTGTATTGCCAGGTGGGGATGCGGGCCTCGCACGACATCTTCACGCTGGCGCTGATTGGCCACGACCTCACCAAGCTGCGGAACTACTACGGCGCCTGGGAGGAATGGGGCAACCGGGACGACACCCCGATCGTGAAGAAATAGGTCGAGCCACTTAAGATGCGCCGCCCGATGATCATCGCGGCCGGGTCTGTTGCCGTCATCGCCGCCGTCCTGGTGCTCATCTGGGCGATGCA
>JBCKZH010000134.1:0-9126 GCA_038919385.1 Vicinamibacterales bacterium
GGTCAAACCCTGGTGACCATAGGCACGCGCTCCCTGGCGCTGGTTCGCTGACCGATGATGATGGCGCGGCAGTAATTACCGAAGGTCCGGAAAGCAGCCTAAAGCCCAAGGACCGTGCGTAGGCCCTGCGCGACCGCTTCCATGTCGGCACTGCCGAGTGTGCCGATCGCTCCTACGACCCTTGATTTATCAACCGCACGGACTTGATCGATCCGGGCATTGGAATCCGCGCCTCCGGAAGGCACGGCCACAACTAGGGGCGGCCTCGGCGTGCTACTCGCCGACAGCGGCACGACGACGACCGTCAGTCGCCGGTCGTTGAGCACACTCAACGAGACAATCACACACGGCCGGCGTTTCTTGATCTCGGCGCCTACGGTCGGATCGAGATTGACCCAGACCACATCACCGCGTCTTAGATGGTTGATTCGCGCCACGTGGTTCTTTCATGCCGTCCGCGATGGTTGCCTCCCACTCGCGCGTCTCCTGGCGCAGCGTGGGACTGTTGCGCTCCTCCTTGGTGACAGCCGCCGCGATGCGTCCGAGCGTTTCCTCATGGTGGACGATCGCCGTCGTCACCAGGTCGGCGACAAATCTGTTGCGCTTGCGCGGTGGCACGACCGCCTGGAGCCGGGCCGCGATGTCCTCGGGGAGTCTGATCAGGATTTGTCGAGTCGACATAATTTCACACCGCTCAATGATCACGTGCCCGAGCCTGACAACTGGCAAGATGATATCATGTATCAATTTGGGGTCTTTTGTTTATCCGCCTAAAAGGCGGATGCTACTTCTGCTGCTGAGTGACGGGCTTGAGGATCGTGAGATCCTGCGAGTCCACCGAGTATTCGGTGAACGGCTGGTACATCTCGTCCCAGCTCTGCTCCGACCAGAACACGTCGAGATGCGGGCCGGGGTTCCACTTGTTGCGCACCGAGTTATCGTAAACGCCGATGCCGCTGATCTTGCTGCCCGCCGGAATCTTCAGCGGCTCGGCCAGCTCGTAGTTGAACTGCCAGTTGAAGTCGAACTTCGGCACGTTCAGGATCGTCTGCTCGCGGCCGTCGGGATAGGTCACCACCCACTTCAGGCTTTTGCCACGCAGGTGCATGTGCGGCGACATCGCATAGAGCGTGATGTCCTCGGTCACCGGCGTGATACCCGTGAGCTTCCAGTTCTCCGCGTATGGCGGAATGTTCGGCGTCGTGCGGCTGCGGCGCGTGCTGCTGGGATCGGCGACGTATTCCGTCTCGCGGCCCTCGGCGCGGTAGATCGACAACCCGCCCTTCGTCGTCGCCAGCGGATCGCCAGCCTGGCGGATCAGCACTTCGTGCGTCACCGGCATCTTGTTGAACCAGATGCCCAGCTTGGTCCGATCCTTCTCGGCCTTGCCGGTCGGGTTGTAGTGCATCTGCCAGTTCACATACTTGCCGGCGGGGATGCGCTTGCCGATCTCCGGCCGATGAATGTCGAGACCGCGACCGGGGACCCACGACAGCAGCTTGCTGGATCCCGGCAACCCGGAGTCGCTCGAGGGTAGGCCGCGCGATCCGCGATCGTTGATCGGCTTGCCGTCCGCTCCGACGATGCGTCCGTCGACGATGCGCGCGTCCTCGGGGATGTCCACGAAGTAGATGCCGGCGTGATGCAGCACACCGCGATTGCTCGGGTGCAGCTCCACGACCTCGGCAAATCGATCCTCGGTCCACGGCACCTTCGAGTAGAACATCTGCACGCCGACTTCACCTTCAGCCGGAATGTCGAACTCGACGGGCATCTCGAGCACCGCATCCGGCTCGCGCGTCCCGAACGACCAGCCGGTCACGAACTTCGGCGTCGGCGGCAGGTCGGCGGTGTTGCCGCGCGCCGCGCCGCCATCCACCCACGCCGCGATCGTGTCGATCTCTTTCTGCGACAGGCTGATGTCGTTGCGCATCGGCAGGCTCTGAGTCATGTCAGCGCCCCAGGGCGGCATCTCGCGCGCGACCACCTTCGCCTTGATCGCCTTCGCCCACGGCCGCGCATCGTCGTACGACAGCAGCGTCATGGGCGCCACCTCGCCAGGACGATGGCAATTGGCGCATTTCTTGTACATGATCGGCGCCACGTCTTTGGCAAACGTCGGCGCACCTGCGGATACTGGGGCTGGAGTCTGAGCGGTGGCGCGGAACGAAGTTAGTGCCGCCACGCCAATCACGACAAGTGCCAGTCGTTTCATAGTGCTCCCTCGCTTTTCGCGAATGGCGAATACTACCCTATTTCGGCGCGCCGGCGACGCACGACGCCACGGCCTCCACCGACGAGGTCATATTGATGCGGCTGACCGGGGTTGCCTTGATCAACAGGCCGCGAATCACCATGGTGTGGTCGCGGTGCTGCGACAGGTTGAACTCGCCGACACCCAGCAATCGAAAGGTGTTCTTCCCAGCAGGGGGGGTCTTGGGCAGTTCGGCGGCCGGCGCCTGATTGGCACTGCTCGGCACCGGGTCGGTGGCCGCGGTGAGCACCCAGTTGCCGGCGCCCTGCTCTCGAAGACAGCCGGTCACGCTGACGATTTCTACTTTGTTCGTCGCCGGCGCTTGTGCGGCGAGCACGAGCGACAGCCCAAGAATCAGGTGCAGGGTCATGGCGGTCGCTATGATAACCGACGTGGCCTTTCGACTCGCGGGACTTCGCCAGCGAAGTCCCGCTCGCTCAAGACGAGCAGCGCTTGCCTTATTTGCAATTCTTGCGGCTGCGCAAGCGCTACTCGCACACGAGGCCGAGCGCACGCGGGTCGTGCTCACCTTCACCGGCGATGCGCGGTTCACTCTCGAAGTAGCCAACGACCCGCTGTGGATGCTGATGCGCCTCGAGACGTTCGCCGGCGGCACCGTCCCGGCCAACCCCACACCTGAGCAACGTGACACACGCCTCGCGCAACTCGGCTCGGTCTTCGCCGACCGCATCGTCCTGTTCGTGGACGGGCATGAGATCCGGACTGATGCCGTGGAGTACCGGCCCCCTTCTGCGTCATCTGCGGCCCTGGCGACGTTCCGTCTCAGCGGAACGATGCCGCCACACGCATCCAGCCTTCGCTGGCTCTACGGCATCGTCGCCGATCCGTATCCACTCGAGATTCGACAAGTAGACGGTTCCAGCACGATTGAGTGGATTCACGGCACGAACTGGAGCAGCACCATCGACCTGACCCGCAGCTTTCCGAGACCCACGCGCTGGGAGATCGCGCGGCAGTATCTCGTGCTCGGCTACACGCACATCCTGCCAAAGGGGCTGGATCACATCCTGTTCGTACTCGGCATCTTCCTGCTCAGCCCGCGCGTCAAGACGATGCTGCTGCAGGTGACGGCGTTCACGCTCGCCCACTCGATCACGCTGGGCCTGTCGATCTACGGCCTAATCTCGCTGCCCTCCCGCATCGTCGAGCCGCTGATCGCGCTGTCGATTGCGTATCTGGCGATCGAGAATCTCGTCACGCGCGAGCTCAAGCCGTGGCGTCTCGCGCTGGTGTTCATGTTCGGCCTGCTGCACGGCCTGGGTTTCGCCGGCGTGCTGCGCGAGTTGGGATTGCCGCGCGGCGAGTTCCTCACTGGGCTGCTGACGTTCAACCTCGGCGTGGAGGGTGGACAGTTGACGGTGATTGCCGTCGCGTCGCTGCTGGTGTGGCCGTTGGTGACACGAGGCTGGTACCGCCACCGCGTGGTGATACCAGCCTCGTTAGTGATTGCCGCGATCGGGCTCTATTGGACGATCGTGCGACTCGGAAAGTGAACCTGCTTCACTTTCTTCACTTTCTCACTTTCTCTCGAACTTCTGAATCCGCTGACCGTAAGTGTCGGCGGCGTAGACCGCGCCCTTCGAGTCGACGACGATGCCGTGGACCCAGTCGAACTCGCCGGGGCCGAGACCCTGTTTGCCCCAGGTGGCGACGACCTTGCCGTCCTTCAGCGACAGCTTATGCACGCGCTCGAGCGCATGGTCGGCGATGAACGCGAAGCCGTCATCCCCTTTGCGAGAGATGGCGATGTCCCACGGGTTCCAGCCCTCGACCTTGATCTCGCGCAGGTAGTTCAGATTCCTGTCGTAGACCTGCAGGCGATGGCCCTCGCGGTCGATGATGTACATGTTCTCTTGTGCGTCGAGCGCGAGCTTGTGCGGCAGCACCCATTCGCCGGGACCGTTCCCCTTGTCCTCGGGACCACCCTTGCCCTTGCCCACCTGCGTGATGAACTTGCCGGTCTTGTCGAACATCGCGACGCGGTTGTTGCCGTACCCGTCGGTGATCACGATGTTGCCGCTCTTGAGCACGGCCACACCCGAAGGCAGGTCGAAGTGCGTGTCGTCGTTGCCCTTCACGCCGGTGGTGCCGAGCTGCAGCAGGAACTTGTCGAGCTTGGGGCTCAGCTTGACCACGCGATGGGCATCGCGCTCGATCAGGTAGACGTTGCCGTCCCAGTCCACCGCGCCCGAGTGCTGCCAGTTGGGATTGAGCTTCTTGCCGTTGATCTCCTGGTCGCCGCCCGCCATCACGAGATTGCCAGCGGGGTCGAACACCATGATCGGCTTGGCGCCGCGATTGAACACGTAGATGCGATCCTGGGCGTCGATCGCGACACCCGAGATGCCCGGTTGACTAGTGGGCCCGGCAGGATTGGCCGCGGCCGCACCCGCGGGGCGGCCCATCGCGCGGCGAGCGGCGGCTTGCGCCTCGCGCTCGGCCGGCGGCAGCGGCGCGTCCTTCAAGCCGAAGAACTCGCCGGGCGGCAGCTTCGGCCAGTTCGGCACCAGCTGGTAACCGCCATCACCTTGGGCAAAGGCCGCAGCCGAGGTGAACACGAGGGCGGCGGCGAGAATCGAAGCAGTACGAGTCATGCGCATGGGTGTCAGCCTATCGACTTTGCGTTTCCGGCGTTCGGTGAGAGAGGATACACCACATGGGAAAACAAGCCGCAAGCCGCAAGCCGCAAGCCTTCATCTTGAGTCTCTGTATCCTCGCCCTCACGCTCGCCTCGGCCGCGCTCGACGGGCAACAAGTGCCCAAGGGCCAGATGCCGACGCTGGGCCGCCAGACCCAGAGCGACGACCAGGTGCCGCTGCTCGATTTCGACGCCTACTTCCTCGGCAAGTGGACCTTCGAGTGGTCGATGCCCGAGACCGTGCTCGCTCCCGCGGGCGACTACACCGGCACGACGGTCTACACCAAAGTCGATGGCCGCTTCTACGAAGCGGTCACCGAGGGCCAGGGCCCGGCCGGCCCGTTCACCATGCGCGAGTTGATCGCCTATCACCGCGAACACAAGACGGTGACGCGGCAGATTACGGATTCGCGGGGACTGGGACGGCTCGAGTTTGGTCCGGTGGGCGGGGACCTGGGCGGGATCTACAACTTGCACTACGAGAGCGCGCCGTTCGTGCATGGCGGCAAGACCATTCGCTTGAAGCACACGTTGCGCCTGATGTCGCCACTGGCGTACCGCGTGGCCACCAGCATCTCGGTGGACGGAGGTCCGTTCACCAACCTGGGGAATCCCTGGTGGCGAAAGAACCCCTGAGCCTTATTTCTTCATTTCGATCTTGATGAGCTTGAGCACTTCGGTCTTGCCCTCGAGCTCAGTCGTGCCGGCGGGGTACTTGTTGAACTTCATCACGTGCGCGACGATGTCGGCCTTCTCAGCGGGCGTGACGCTCGACGGCCCGGTCGGCGGCATCGAGATGCGCATGCGCTCGAAGAGATCACCGACCGACAACTCGTTCCAATTGCCGGCGAACTCGGCACCCGTCAAGGCGGGGGCGAATCCGTCGCCGGCGAGATCGTTACCATGACACTCGGAGCACGCCGACTTGTAGACGGCCGCGCCGCGTTCAGCCTGGGCGTCGGTATAAACACCGTCCCATACGGTGCGGGGGGCCGGCGCAGCCGCGGCCTGCGCGCGCAAGGATGACTGCGTGACGCTTGCTGTCCAGATCGTCGCCAGAACCAGGAATGCGATGCGAAGCTTCATGCCGTCATTTTACTACGGTTCCCACAACCACGCCGCGCCGCGCACGCCGCTGGCATCACCGTGCTTCGCCCTGACCAGCCGGGTCTCGACGCGATCGGAAAAGACAAACGGAGACCACAGGGCCGGGACGTTGGCGTACAGGCGCTCGATATTCGAGAGTCCCCCGCCCAACACGATCACATCCGGATCGAGCACGTTGATGACGCTGGCAATCGCCCGTGCCAAGCGCCGTTCGTAACGCGCCAGCGCCGCCTCCGCGCGCGGCTCACCGGCCGCGGCGCGATCGGCCACCTCGGCAGCCGTCATCGCCTCACCGCCGCTCGCCGCGTAATCGCGCCTGAGCGCCGGTCCTGACAGGAACGTCTCAATGCAGCCGGAACGGCCGCAGTAACACGACGGCCCCGGACGCTCATCATCTGTCGGGGCCGGCATCGGGTTGTGCCCCCACTCGCCGGCGATGGCGTTGGCCCCAGGCAGCACGCGGCCATGCACGACCACGCCGCCGCCCGTACCGGTTCCGATGATCACGCCGAACACGACGTCCGCTCCGGCAGCGGCGCCGTCGGTCGCCTCCGACAGCGCGAAGCAATTCGCATCGTTGGCGAGGCGCACGGGACGATCGAGCGCGCGCGACAAATCCTCGGCCAACGGCTGGCCAATGAGCCACGTCGAGTTGGCGTTTTTGATCAGGCCAGTGGCTGGAGAGACGGTGCCCGGGATGCCGACGCCGACCGTGCCGCGCTGCCCCGTGTCGCGCTCGAGGGCGTCGACCAGGCCGGCCACCGCCCGCACCGAATCCCCGTAGTCGCCGCGCGGCGCCGCGATCCGGCGCCGCTGCAGTTCGCGGCCGTCCGCGCCGAGGGCAACGCCCTCGATCTTCGTGCCGCCCAGATCGATCCCAATGCGCATGCCGGCGCTTCGCTACTGAACCCGCGAGATGCCCTGGCGTGACGAGAACTTCACCGGCAACACGAGCACGGCGGGCAGTCGGTGCGAAGCGAGCCTTTCAAGCGATGCGTCATCTGCGCCTGCAGGACAGGGGCGGTCAGGAAAGGGGTCGCGACAAAGACAAGGGTGGCGCGGCTTCGCTTGATCACCGCCGACAGGCCCGGCAAGACCGCCGAAATGGGGAGCGTCGAGGGGGTCACCAGGGGCACCGTGGTTGAGACGCCAGCTACGGCTCACGGGGTTCAGGGCGCCCTGTAGCCGGGCCCGCGGATGGGCTGGCCGGGACGTTCATTCGTAATCTTGCCATTCGATACCACCGCACGGCCGTTCACCAAGACATGGGGAATACCCACGGAGTAATGAGTCGGATCGACAAACGTCGAGACGTCTCGAATGGTCGCGGGATCGAAGATGGTGACGTCGGCCTTCATGCCAGGACGTAACAGGCCGCGATCGGTGATGCCCACGCGCGCGGCCGGACGCGAGGTGAAGCGCCGCACGGCCTCCTCCAGCGCGATCAACTTCTCGTCGCGAACATACTTGCCGAGGATGCGCGGAAACGACCCCCACGCCCGCGGATGCGACTTCGATTCCGAGAACGGACCGTCCTCGGCCCGCGCACCCGAGTCGGTACCGATCGCAATCATCGGACTCGCCAACGCCAGCCGGACATCGTCTTCGCGCATGATCGAGATGATGACCGAGGTTTCGGCACGGTCGGCGATCACCAGGTCCATGGCGGCGTCCCGGGGATCCTTCCCCATCGCCTTGCCGATCTCGACGAGGTTCTTGCCTTCCCATTGACGCAGGGACGGATCCAGCACGGTCGACACCATGACACCAGCGCCGCCGCCGGAGCCGTACCACTGGTTCTCCCAGTCCCTGGCCGCCGCATCATCCATGTCGCGCTTGATGCGATCGCGCAACGAGGGATCCTGAAGGCGCGCCAGCATCTGGTCGAGCCCGCCTTCGCGGACCCACAGCGGGAGGCAAGCGTCGAGCCCGTTCGACGCGCGATCGTAGGGATACATGTTGGCCGTCACGTCGAGACCACGCGCCCGCGCGGCCTCGAAGTGCTTGAGCACTTCGGGCATGCGGCCCCAGTTCGCCTGGTAGGCGGTCTTGAGGTGCCACACCTCGGCGGGGATGTTGGCGCGTTCCGCAATCGCGAACACTTCATCCAGTGACGGGATGATCTGACCTGACTCGGATCGCTGATGCGAGATGTAGATGCCGCCATGCTTGCGGGCGGCTTTCGCGAGCGCCACCAGCTCGTCGGTCGAAGCGAAGCGCCCGGGCACGTACTGCAGTGACGTGCTCAGGCCAAGGGCGCCCTGTGTCATCGCCTCTTCAACGAGTTGCTGCATCTCAGCGATCTCGGATGGCGAGGCGGCGCGCTGGCTGTCGCCCACCACGTAGGCGCGCAGCCCGCCGGCGCCGACAAACGTGCCCACGTTGATCGCGGGACGCTGCTGCTCGAGCCGCGCGAAGTACTGGTCCAGGGTCCGGAAGTCGAGCACGATCTTGAAGCGGTCGTATTGCGGCTTCACCGAGGCGGCCAGGCGATCGTTCACGGGCGCAATCGATGACCCCTCGCCGGTGATCTCGGTGGTAATGCCCTGCGTGATCTTGCTGGCCGCGCGGCCATCCACCAGCACGTTGAACTCCGACTGACCGAGCATATCGATGAAACCGGGTGACACGACCAGGCCCGTCGCGTCAATCCGCGTCTTGGCGTTGCGTGCGGCGAGCTGACCGATCGCGGTGATGCGATCGCCGGTAATCCCCACGTCGCCGAGGTACCACGGCGCGCCGGTGCCGTCGACAATGCGACCGCCGGTGATGAGCACATCGAAGTCGGCTGCCACGGCAGGCGCGGCGGCCGGTGCTGGCGTTGGCGTCGACTGACACGCGCTGAGCACTCCGGCTACGCACGCAATGAGAACTGACCGTTTCATACCCATCCCCCTGCTGAATCCTATGTAGAATCACTGACAGATGTCGAGCATCGCTTTTCTGTGGCCCGCGCTCGCCGCCGCGATCACCGGCGCGGCCCTGTATGTCACGCGCGGCGTGCTCGATCAAACCGTGACGCCCGCGGGCGTGGTGCGGTTTGCGATGCTGCCGCCGTGGCAGGCGCTGCTGGGATTCACCTGTCTGGCCGCACTGGTCCTGGTCG